>NZ_CP136946.1:1265519-1581898 GCF_050916355.1 Jeongeupia wiesaeckerbachi | reverse complement strand
CCCCAGCAACGACGCGGGTCCGCCAGAACAGAGGCGCAGCAATGCTTTGCGGCGCGTCGGCTCACTGGTCTGTCGGGTGTTTCATAGTTGAGACGTAGGCGGACGATGGTCATCGTCGGCCAAATCGGCGCCCCGCCCTGCGTCGTGGGGTACGGCGCCCTGGGCAATCAGCCGGTACGGGTCTTCGACACGTAAACGATGCGCGTGCCGGCCACCCGGTCCTGCAACAGCAAGCCTTCCCGGTCCAGCCACGCCCACACGTACGGCGCCATGAGCCACGCGCTGCTCAGCCAGGCCCACGGCAGCCAAGCCCGGTCGTGCCACGCCAGCACCCACAGCGGCACGCAGGGCAGATAACACAGCGACGACGCCAGGAAACGCACGACCAGCGCCGGCCATGGCGCCCGACCGCCCGCCGCACCATCCAGCCGCAGACGCCAGGTTTTCATCGCCAGCGTCTGGCCACCACGGCGCCAGCACAGCATGAAATAACCGAAGATCGCCGTCACCAGTACTGCGAAATTCAGCGCCCGCAAGCCGGCATTGGCCGACACGGCCGTAACCGGCGCATGGGTCAGCAACTGAAACACCACCTGATACAGCACCTGCACCAGCAGGACGACCGGAATCAGCAGCAGCAATTCGTACCACCAGGCGAAACAGCGGCGCCACCAGCCTGCCAGGGGCGGCATATCAGTCTGCAAAAGAGAAGCGTTCAAGTTCAGTGTCCGCGTCGATGAGGGGTCGGGGCCGATGCCACGGCGCTGGCGGAACGGCGCGCCTGCACCAGCCGTTCGCGCTCGGCCGGGGTCAGATTTTGCCACTTGCGATAGTTGTCGCGCGCCTTGGCGCGCTGTTCCGGCGTCAGGGTCGCCCATTCGCCCAGACGGGCGCGCAGACGCGCCTGCTGTGCCGGCGGCAGCGTCGGGTACTGCTCGGCCAGTTTGGCCAGCCGGTCACGCCGGTGCGCCGGCATGCTGGCCCACTCCTGGGCAAACGGTGCCAGCAGCGCCTGCGACTGCGGCGGCAGGCTTTGCCACGTTGGTGCTGCCCATGCAGGCAGCGCGATGAACAGCAGCAGCAGGCTCAGCGCGAATCGGCGTGCCATATATCGAAGTTTCCGTTGACGAGCACATCCAGCGGGATCTCGTCGGTCAGCATTTGTTGGTCGAACGCGTACTCGGCCTCGCGCTGATGCCAGTACCAGCCGGTGCCGACGGTCAGCACCAGCCCGATCGCCGCAACGGCCGTCCAGCTGCGCGCGTGGGCACGCTCGAGCAGCCACGTCCCTGCGCCGGTCAATCGGCCACGCACCGAACCGTGCCGGGCATGTGCCAGCGCATTGCGACGCGCGTCGGCCAGACGCTGTGCCGCCTGCGGTGAGACCGGCGCGTCAGCAAGCTGACGCAGCAGCGTCTGGTTCCGGTTTGCGGAAGGGATCTCTGAAGTCATCTGGGCCTCCTTTCAATCAGCCTGCCACTGCACGCCGTGCTGGCCCAGCCAGGCGGCGAGCGCGTGTGTGGCGCGCGAGCAATGCGTCTTGACGCTGCCGTCCGAACACCCCATTACGGCGGCGGTCTCGGCCACGTCGAACTCCTCCCAGTAACGCAGTAGAAACGCTTCGCGTTGACGCGGCGGCAGTTTGGCGAGGCCTTCCTCGATCAGCGCCATCACGCGCGCCTGATCGTGGATCGCTTCGGGGCTGGGCGAGGTTGGCTGGTTCGGCAGCCAGTCGAGGGGATCGTTCGCGTCGGCGTCGGCATCGTCGGACTGGAAGCTCGACAGCAACACCGTCCACCAGTTGCGGGTCTTCTGGCGCCGGTAGTAGTCGCGGATCGCGTTTTGCAAAATGCGCTGAAACAGCAACGGCAATTCGGCCGCCGGCTTGCCGGCGTAGCGTTCGGTCAGCCGCAGCATCGCGTCCTGCACCAGATCGAGGGCAACGTCCTCGTTCTGCGTCGCGAACATGGCCTGCCTGAATGCACGTTTTTCGACCTCGGCCAGAAAGGTGGCGAGTTCAGCTTGCGTCGCCAGAGCCCTCTCCTTGACTGGGTTGAAAACTTGCCGGGATGCTAGCAAAGCACCGTTGACGAAGCCAGAAAAACTTGCCAAGCCAGCCCTGTTCGGCTAACTTCATCAGCTCACCCAATCCAGATCAGTGTCGGTCGCCGAAGTGGCAATCGACGCACCGAATGGCACCGCCCGCGCAACACACCGCAGTCGTCCCCAACTCGGGCCACAAGCCCGATCGAAGGCGGCCCGCCCGGTAAAGAACTCGGATTTGCGGCATGGCCGATTGTCGAGGATCTCGAACGCTGCATTACCACGCAGCGTTCCGAACCGCCCGCACGCCCGCGGACGATTCAACGGATCCGAAGACTAAGCGTGTCTGCAAGTTCACCCCTGGATGGCAGGAGCTATCTAAAACATTTCACTTCGTTGTGAGGGTGATCCCATGGAAATCTCAGGCGCTGAGATCGTCACCCGCTGTCTGCAGGAAGAAGGCGTTGAATTCGTCTTCGGCTACCCAGGCGGCGCGGTTCTGGAAATCTACGACGCAATCTTCAAGCAAGACCATTTCAAGCACGTGCTCGTCCGGCACGAGCAGGCCGCGGTGCACGCCGCCGACGCCTACTCGCGTTCGAGCAACAAGGTCGGTGTGGCGCTCGTCACCTCCGGCCCCGGTGCCACCAATGCCATCACCGGCATCGCCACTGCCTATATGGACTCGATCCCGATGGTCGTCCTGTCGGGCCAGGTCGGCACGCCGGTGATCGGTTCGGACGCGTTCCAGGAAGTCGACATGGTCGGCTGTTCGCGCCCGATCGTGAAACACAACTTCCTGGTGAAGGATGTGCGCGATCTCGCTGCCACCTTCAAGAAAGCGTTCTATATCGCCGCTACCGGCCGCCCGGGCCCGGTCGTCATCGACATCCCCAAGGATGTGACGATGGCCAAGACCGTGTTCGAGTATCCGAAGTCGGTGTCTATCCGCAGCTACAACCCGCCGACCAAGGGCCATCCGGGCCAGATCAGGAAAGCCGCACAACTGCTGAGCGAGGCCAAGCGCCCGTTCATCTATGTCGGCGGCGGCGCAGTGCAGGGCGGCGCCGGTGACCTCGTTACCGAGCTGGTCAAACTGCTGAACGTGCCGTGCACCAACACGCTGATGGGGCTTGGCGCACTCGACGGCACCGATCCGAACTTCGTCGGCATGCTCGGCATGCACGGCACCTACGAAGCCAATCTGGCAATGCAGTACTGCGACGTGCTGATCGCGATCGGCGCACGCTTCGACGACCGCGTGATTTCGGTGCCGAGCCAGTTCCTGTCGAACCCGAAGAAGATCGTCCACATCGACGTCGACCCGAGCTCGATCGCCAAGCGCGTCAAGGTCGATGTGCCCATCGTCGGCGACGTCAAGCACGTGCTGACCGACCTGATCGCCGTGCTGAAGGAAACCGGCCTCAAGCCGGGCGCCGACGCCCTCGCCAACTGGTGGCAGCAGATCAACGAATGGCGCAAGCCGAACTCGCTGCTGTACACGCCGTCGACCGAGGTCATCAAGCCGCAGCACGTGATCGAAACGCTGTGGAACGTGACCAATGGCGAAGCCATCGTCACCTCCGACGTCGGCCAGCATCAGATGTGGGCCGCGCAGTACTACAAATTCCGCCGTCCCAAGCAGTGGATCAACTCGGGCGGCCTCGGCACCATGGGCTTCGGCCTGCCGGCCGCCATGGGCGCGCAGCTCGCCAACCCGGATGCGCAGGTCGCCTGCGTCACCGGCGAAGGCTCGATCCAGATGAATATCCAGGAACTGTCGACCTGCAAGCAGTACCACACGCCGGTCAAGGTGCTGAGCCTGAACAACCGCTATCTGGGCATGGTTCGCCAGTGGCAGGAATTCTTCTATGGCACGCGTTACTCCGAGTCGTACATGGACGCCCTGCCCGACTTCGTCAAGGTTGCCGAGGCCTATGGCCACGTCGGCTTCAAGGTCGAAAACCCGGCCGACGTCGAGCCGGTGCTGAAGGAAGCCTTCGGCCCGTCGCTGAAAGAGCGGCTGGTCTTCATCGACTTCCGTACCGATCAGACCGAGAACGTATTCCCGATGATCCAGAACGGCAAGGGACTGAACCAGATGGACCTGCCGCCGCATATGCGCGGCATGCAACAGGTACCGTTCGACAACAACCGTGATTACGGCAATCTCGCTTAAGGAGGGATGAGTAATGCGACATATTCTTTCCGTCCTGATCGAGAACGAAGCCGGCGCGCTGTCGCGCGTCACCGGGCTGTTTTCGGCACGCGGCTACAATATCGACTCGCTGACGGTGCAAACCACCGAAGACGCGACGCTCTCACGCATGACGATCGTCACCCACGGTTCGGACGACGTGATCGAGCAGATCACCAAGCAGCTCAACAAGCTGATCGAGGTGGTCAAGGTGATCGACCTGAACGAGGCCGAACATATCGAGCGCGAACTGATGCTGATCAAGGTGCGCGCGACGGGTAAGGATCGCGACGAGATGAAGCGGATGGCGGAAATTTTCCGCGGCCGCATCATCGACGTGACCGAGAAGAGCTACACCATCGAGCTGACCGGCGCCGGTGACAAACTCGACGCCTTTATCAAGGCGATCGACCCGGCGGTCATCCTCGAAACCGTCCGTACCGGCGCCTCGGGCATCGGCCGCGGCGAACGTATTTTGCGAGTCTGAAAACCGAGTGAGGCGTGCGGGCCGGAAATCCGTCCCACGCCTTGTTCCCCACACCTCTCAGGAGTGATATTCCATGGCACTGAACGTTTTCTACGACAAAGATTGTGACATCTCCATCATCCGCGGCAAGAAAGTCGCCATCATCGGCTACGGCTCGCAAGGCCATGCCCACGCCTGCAACCTGAAGGATTCGGGCGTCGACGTCACCGTCGGCCTGCGCGCAGGTTCGGCGACGGTGAAGAAGGCCGAAGCCCACGGCCTGAAAGTCACCGATGTGAAGACCGCCGTCGCCAGCGCCGATGTCGTCATGATCCTGACGCCGGACGAGTTCCAGTCCAAGCTGTACAAGGACGAAATCGAGCCGAACATCAAGCAGGGCGCCACGCTGGCGTTCGCACACGGCTTCGCGATCCACTACAACCAGGTCGTGCCGCGCAAGGACCTGGACGTGATCATGGTTGCACCGAAGGCCCCGGGCCACACCGTGCGTTCCGAATTCGTCCGTGGCGGCGGCGTACCTGACCTGATCGCGATCTTCCAGGATGCATCGGGCAAGGCCAAGCAAACCGCCCTGTCCTACGCCAGCGGCGTGGGCGGCGGCCGTACCGGCATCATCGAAACCACCTTCAAGGACGAGACCGAAACCGACCTGTTCGGCGAACAGGCCGTGCTGTGCGGTGGCGCCGTCGAACTGGTGAAGATGGGCTTCGAGACCCTGGTTGAAGCCGGCTACGAGCCGGAAATGGCCTACTTCGAATGCCTGCACGAGCTGAAGCTGATCGTCGACCTGATGTTCGAAGGCGGCATCGCCAACATGAACTACTCGATCTCCAACAATGCCGAATACGGTGAATACGTGACCGGCCCGAAGGTGATCAACGAAGAGTCGCGCAAGGCGATGCGTGAAGCGCTGAAGAACATCCAGACCGGTGAATACGCCAAGCAGTTCATCCTGGAAGGCCAGACCAACTACGCCTCGATGACGGCTGCCCGTCGCAACAACGCAGCGCACGGCATCGAAGTCGTTGGCGGCCAGCTGCGCGCGATGATGCCGTGGATTCAGGCGAACAAGATCGTCGACCAGTCGAAGAACTGATCGCCTTCTTGCCGTTAAAAAAGCCAGCTTTCGAGCTGGCTTTTTTGTCGTCGATTTAAAACACTGGCTAAGAAATAATTTCAACTAACTTACCAATTAGTGTTAAAAATTGGCTCCTTTCATTTCAACGAAAAAACAAGATGAAGCACATTGCACTTACCGCTTTGGCGCTGATCACGCTCAGCGGCTGTTCGACATATGCAGTGCAACGTTATTCGGTCAAGGCCGATAACATCGTCGCCTATCGCGATAACGGCAAGAAATATAATATCGGCCAATTCACGGCTAACGATACCGGTCTCACGCAAATCATGTGCCGGGGCGTCGGCCCGGTCAAAACGCCGGATGGCCAGACCTTCGCCGATTACATCGCCGGCGCAATCACCGATGAGCTCAAAATTGCCGGTGCTTTCGACGCCAAGGCAACCAATACGTTGAGCGGCAATCTAGATATGATCAAATTTGACTCGATGAATGGCCTGTGGACACTGGGGCTGACATTAAAATCCAGCAATGGCGGTGCAGCACAGAAGCAAGAGCAATATCAATACACCAGCAGCTATTACGGTGAAACCGCCTGCAACCAAACCGCGCAAGCTTTTATGCCTGCGGTACAAAACCTTCTCGGCCAATTTGCCACTGAAGCAAAACTCAAATAAGGTGGTCCCTGCTGCCCACGCAGCAGGTTCTAAATACCGGGCACAGCTGTATCCACAGCTCGACACCCCGCGCCTCTCCCTAGATGCCTTCACCGACATCGATGCACCCCGGGTACAGGTGCTGGCCGGTGTCTTCGAGGTCGCCGATACCACCGCGTCGATTCCCCATCCCTATCCGGATGGCGCCGCAGCCGCATGGATTGCCCAGCAGCAACCATTCTGGGCGGCAGGGCTGGCGCTCACGCTGGCAATCCGCCGCCGCGACAACGGACTGCTGATCGGCGCGATCGGCTTGCAAGCGCTCGACACCGCGCCCGAGTTCGGCTTCTGGCTCGGCCAAGCCTACTGGGGACACGGCTACGCCTCGGAGGCCGCGCTGGCTGTGCGCGATTTCGCGTTCGGCACACTGGCCGTTCGCTGCCTCGCCGGTCGCCACCTCGCCCGTAATCCGGCCTCCGGCCGGGTACAGCAGAAGATCGGCATGCGTCGTGTCGGCTGCACCCAGGCTGCGGTTCGCGACGGGCGGATCGAAACGGTCGTCGAGTACGCCCTTCGCGCCGACGAATGGCAAGCGGCCGCCGTGGCAGGCCAGACGGGACCGTAACAGTTCAGCCATGAAACCGGCATAACACCCGCGGGATTTCACCAATGGTCGGGCTTACAACACACACTTACAGTCCGCCGACCCCTCCCTGGGGTCGTTTCGCCTTGCCCGCCCACCCCGCGGCGCCATCGACGTCGACCCAACCGACCCTACCGGGTTTCTGCCATCGCTCCCGTTCACCGGGCTACGGCCTGCGGTCGTCGCCCTTGCAGAAGTCACCCCCGTCATGAGTCTTTTCCGTACCAAGAATATCGATGCGCTGATCGCATCCACCGCCAGCGACACCGGCGGCCTCAAACGCGTACTCGGCCCTGTCGACCTCGTGCTGATGGGCATCGGCGCCATCATCGGCACCGGCATCTTCGTGCTGACCGGCACCGGCGCGCTGACCGCCGGCCCGGCACTGACGCTGTCCTTCGTCATCGCGGCCATGGCCTGCGGCTTTGCCGCACTGTGCTATGCCGAATTCGCTTCGGCGATCCCGGTCTCCGGCTCGGTCTACACCTACTCCTATGCCACGCTCGGCGAAATCGTCGCGTGGATGATCGGCTGGGACCTGATGCTCGAGTACGGCCTGGCTGCATCGGCGGTCTCGGTCGGCTGGTCGGGTTACTTCCAGTCGCTGATCGGCGGATTCGGCCTGCATTTGCCGACCGTATTGACCGCCGCCCCCGGCGCAATTCCCGGGCAGACCACGCTGTTCAACCTGCCTGCCTTTGTGATCATGCTGGCGATTACCGCGCTGCTGTCGATCGGCGTACAAGGCTTTGCCAAGCTCAACAACCTGATGGTCGCGATCAAGGTCGGCATCGTGCTGCTGTTCATCGTCGTCGGCGCAGGCTATGTCAAACCGGCGAACTGGGCGCCGTTCATGCCTTTCGGTTTCTCCGGCGTCTTCAGTGCCGCCGCCCTGGTGTTCTTTGCCTTCATCGGCTTCGACGCCGTCACCTCGGCCGCCGAGGAGGTGAAGAACCCCAAGCGCGACTTGCCGATCGGCATCATCGGTTCGCTGGCGGTCTGCACCGTTCTGTACGTGATCGTCTCGGCGATCATGACCGGGATTGTCCCGTATCCTAAGTTCGCCGGCGTCGACCACCCGGTGTCGTTGGCGCTGCAGTACGCCGGACAGAACTGGGTTGCCGGTTTCATCGACCTCGGCGCCATCCTCGGCATGACCACGGTGATTCTGGTGATGGCCTTCGGCCAAAGCCGGGTGATCTTTGCGATGAGCCGCGACGGTCTGCTGCCGCCGGTGCTGTCGAAAATCCACCCGCGCTTCTCGACCCCCTTCGTCACCACTTGGCTCATCGGCGCCGTCTTCTCGCTGTTTGCCGCGCTGGTGCCGCTGAATGTGCTGGCCGAGCTGATCAATATAGGTACGCTGGCCGCGTTCACGCTGATCTCGATCGCGGTACTGGTGCTGCGCAAGACCAAACCTGACCTGCATCGTGCCTTCCGTTGCCCCGGTGTGCCGTTCGTACCGCTGCTGGCGGTGGGCTTCTGTGTGTTCCTGATGCTCAATCTGCAGTCGATTACCTGGATGGCATTCGGCATCTGGCTGAGTATCGGTTTCATCGTGTACTTCGGCTACGCCCGCCGGCGTTCGCTGTTGCACCCACGCTAACGCGACCTACGCCGCACCAAAGCCGTCCGGGCACACCGGGCGGCTTTTTTACGCGGACGGAAAGCGGCTTTTATTTTTCCATATGGAAAGTCCTGCTATAGATAAACGAAAGGGACTAGCTGTTTTCATGCAAACAAAAGCACGGTGCGGCCACTGATTGTTGCAGTATTCTCAGTCAGTAACCGCCGGATGCGATGTGTCCCATCAGTCGACCCTCGCTCAGGAACGCATATGGACCAACGCATCTGCGCCGTGCCGCTCACGGTCATGGCTTTCTCGTGCCAGCTTGCTTTCGCCGCCCCGCCCCCTGCCAAGCCCAAACCCAAGACGCAGATCGAGCTGCTCAAGCAATCCAATCAGCAGCAGGCCGCCAAGCTGGCCGCACTGGAAAACCAGATCCAGTCGTTGCAGAAAATGGTCGGCGAACTGAACAGCAAGCTCGGCGGCGCCGCAGCGCCGGCTGCTGCACAGGTCGCTCGCAGCCCGACGGCACCGATCGTCGTTGCCAGCAACCAGACCGCGCAGAATGCAGCGCCGGCCGCAGTGGCAGCGCCACGCCCGGTGCTGCCGCCGCTGCCTCCCGCCCCCGACAGCAAAACGTCCGGCGATGCGCCCAAAAGCGTGGAAGACATTTACCAGACCGCCAGCGGCTTCAACTCATCCAGCCGTTACTCCTTCGAAGCCGGCCTGACCTACAGCCACTTCGATACACGCGAACTGAAACTCAGTGGCTTTCTGGCACTGGATTCGATTTTCCTTGGCAACATCAACCTCGATCGGACCAAACAGGACACCTATACGCTGGATCTGACCGGCCGCTGGTCGCCCACACCGCGCTGGCAGTTCGAGATCAATGCACCGATCGTCGCGCGCGAGGCCAATTACTTCTCGGGCGGTGCCGGCGGCGCAGGCACATCGGTATCGGAAGGCTCGACCTCGCGTTCGCCGCAACTCGGCGACGTCAGCGTCGGCGTCGCCTACAAACTCTTCCAGGAAACGCTGGAGATTCCGGATACGACGATCAGCCTGAACCTGCGCACGCCGACGGGCAAGGAGCCCTACGGCATCAAGCTCAAGGAAGTCGAAAACAGCAACGGCAACCTGATGATCCCGACCGAGCTGCCGACCGGCAACGGCGCCTGGGGTCTCACCGGTGGCCTTGCGGTGGTGAAAACGGTCGATCCGGCGGTGATCTTCGCCAATATCGGTTACACCTACTACTTCAAGAACAGCTACGACGACATCAGCTCGAACATCGACACCACGCAGCCCGGCGAAGTGCAACAGGGCAGCAGCATCCAGTTCGGCGCTGGCACGGCCTTCGCGCTCAACGAGAAACTCAGCCTCGGTTTGTCCTACTCGCAGCAGTTGGTCAGCAAGAGCCGCGTCCGCTCCGAAGGCGGCCCGTGGAACGACGTCACCGGCAGCGATGCCAATGTCGCCAACTTCAACGTCGGCATGACCTATGCGATCAACAAAAACCTGTCTGTCATCCCTAATCTGGCCATCGGCCTGACCCCGGAAGCGGCGAACTACGCTGTCTCGGTGAAGATGCCGTACAACTTCTAGCCGTCAGCCCGGCCCGCAGTACGCAGCACCAAGGAGAGACAGCGTGAGCATCGCAGACAAATTCCTGTTCCAAGTCGGGGGCAGCGTCAAAGAGCCGTGGCACTCGGTGCTGAGCGCGTCGGGCTGGCAGGTGATGCACATTCCGGATGTTCAGCGGCTCGCCGGGGTGCGCCATGTCGGTAACGCAACGGCAGGCCTGATTTATGTCGACGAACAATTGCTGCCCAAGCTCAGCAAACTTGCACCCCACTTCGCCAAGCACGACCTTGCCTGGATCCTGCTGGTCGAGCAGCGTCTGGTCGGCAGCCCCGTCGTCGCACGTTTCATCGACGAATTCTGCTACGACTATCACAGTCTGCCGGTGAACCCCGGCGTACTCATCGTCACGCTCGGCCGTGCCCACGGCATGGTGACGCTGCATCGCAGTCAGCAAACCAACGAGGATGAAGTCCAGAGCGAAATCATCGGCGAGCATCCAAGCATCCAGCGCATCCGCCGGGACATTCGCAAGATCGCACCGACCGACGTCAACGTGCTGATCAGTGGCGAATCCGGCACCGGCAAGGAATTGATCGCCCGGGCGCTGCACCAGCAGTCGCCGCGTTCGGACGCCTCGTTCGTCGCGGTCAACTGTGGCAGCCTGCCGGCCAACCTGGTGCAATCGGAGCTGTTCGGTCACGAACGCGGCGCGTTCACCGGCGCATCGGAAAAGCGCATCGGTCGTGTCGAAGCGGCCAACAAGGGCACGCTCTTCCTCGATGAAATCGGTGACATGACCTTCGACACCCAGGTCAACCTGCTGCGCTTCCTGCAAGAGGGCATCATCGATCGCGTCGGCGGCAATACCTCGATCGCCGTCAACGCCCGGGTCATTTCGGCAACCCACGTCGATCTGCCGAAGGCGATTGCACTGGGGCGCTTTCGCGAGGACTTGTTCTACCGTCTCAACGTCTGCCGCCTGCACTTGCCACCGTTGCGCGAACGGCATAGCGATATCCTGCCGATCGCCCACTACCTGCTCGACTTCCACGCGGGCCGGCTCGGGGTACCACGCAAGCGGCTCTCGACCGAAGCGGGCCGCGCCATGGTCAGCTATTCATGGCCGGGGAATGTGCGCGAACTGACCAACCGGATCTGTCAGGGACTGGTGATGGCCAGCAGCCGGAACATCAAGCCGCAGGACATGGGACTGAATCCGAGCGCACCATTCGAAGGTAGGACGCTGGAAAAGGTCCGCAAGGAAGCCGAACGGGACGCGGTGCGCATGGCGCTGGCGCTCCACAACGGCAGCAACGTCAAGGCGGCGCAGGAGCTGGGCGTATCGCGGGCCACGTTTTATCGGCTGATGCAGCGGCACCTCGGCGTTCCGCTGGCCGCCGAGGGGGGCGAAGCCAGTGAGGCGCTTGGCGCGCCCCACGAAGGTGACGAAGCCGAGGAAGGGGCCGGGCAATAGCCCCCTTCTTCGGTTCAGCGCAGGTTTAGCGCAATCCTTGCATCAACGACGGTATCCAGTTGTCCCCGGCATTCCGGCCGATCGCGCCGGGCTTCAGGCCGATGACGATCTGCATCGCGTTATTCACGGTCATCCCGTTGCCCTTGATCATCGACACCTGCGACAGCTTGCCGCCGCCGATCGATTGCGATGCGACGCCGGCCAGGCCGCCACTCACCGAGAGCGTCAACGCATCGCCGATCTCCGGCACCAGCGTCGGCACGATCTGCCAGCCCTCGGCCGCCGACGGCGCCGCACTGACCGCGCCTTCGGCCAGGTGAATCTGCGCCAGATTGTTGGCCACGTTGCCACTGCCGGCAACCTGATTCAGCTGCGCCACGCCCTTGACATCGACCGGTTGCGCCACGCCAGCGGCGCCGCTGACGGCGCCTTTGGAGGCGTCGTTCAACTGATAGCGGCTCACCGTCAGCGAGCGGTCCGGACCGATATCCAGCGCCACGGCCCCGCCGATGCGCGAACCATCAGGCCGGGTCCAGACCGAGGCCAGCTGCACGCCGAAGTGCAAGACTTCTCCGGCATTGATGTAGCGCCCGCGCAGCTCGGACAGGGCTTGATCGTCCAGCGCCGAAAACGCCAGCGGGCTGGCGGTGGGTGGCGCCGCAAATAAGGGCGCCATCGCGGAAGCAGCGATGATGCCCAGCCAGTAACGCTTGTCCATAATGCCCTCGCTTTCCGACCGGAATCAGAAAAAGTCGCTGTGCATGAAGCCGTACTCGATCAAATCGGCTGTCGGCACCGGTTGCACGGTGTTGATGCCGGCCCTGGCCGAGAGCCGCGGCGTAATCCGGATCAGCGGGTTATCGACCCGATAACCATGCCCGACCACGGCCAGCAGCACGCCGCTCCACTGCGGCACAAACTCTTCCATGCTGACTTCGCGGTTGCCCACCGACGGATCGGCCAGATAGACCGTGGTGGCCGTGGCTTTGCGGATCACGACAAAATGCTTGTAACCGTTGGTGTCCAGCAGCGTAATCGCCGGGATCTTCAACGACTGCAGCGCTTCGGGCTGCAGTTTGTAACCCTTGCTGCGGAATCCGAGCGCTTCGACATAACGCTTCATGTCGAGCATCGAGAAACCCAGTTTGCGCACCGTTTCTTCGTTGGTTTCGCTGATCATGCCCTTGAGCACGACCTCTTCCGGCGCATCCAGCCCGTAGGCGTAACGCAGCACCGTGGCCAGCGTAGCGGCACCACAACTGAAGTCGGTTTTTTGTTCGACGACGTTGGTAAAGCGGATTTCGCGCAGGCTCTTGGCGCGAAGCTGCGGCCGGATGTCGCCAGTAAAACCCGGCACCGGCATGTCCGCAGCGCCGGCACCCAGGCTGGCGAAAAGCAGGATAGCGATCAGCGATGTTTTCATGATGAGCAGAATGCGGAGGCGTTGCCGCCCCCGCATCCCATCCTCCCTGCGCGCTTATTGGTAGGCCGAAGCAATCGCCAAGGTGTTGACCTGTTGGTTGCCGACACCGGCCGCCGAGTTCACCCCGATATTGCCGGCAGTCAACAGCACCGACGCCGTGATTGCCGACACGTTGTCGAGGAACACGCCTTGCAGCGTATCGTTGTGGTCGCTCAGCTGCAGACCACCCGAGCTGGCCACGGCGAGGGCGCCATGGTTGACCGAGGCGATGGCTGCGTAGTTGCCTTGCTGGTTGCCCACGCCGGCCGCCGAGTTGACACCGCCGTTGCCGGCGAAGCCGACGACGCTGCCGGTAATCGCCGAAGTGGCATTCGGCAGCACCGGCAGCAGGCCGAACACGAAGGTGTCGTTCAGCTCGCTGTTCTGCTCGTAGTTCACGTCGGCGGTGGCGACACCGATGGCCGGGATGCCAAGGATGGGCGGCAGCGGGAACGGCAGGGCGATGCCGCCCAGGGTCGCGCCGCTATTGGTCGTGGCAATCGACAGGGTGTTGGCCTGCTGGTTGCCGCTACCGGCGGCATCGTTCATGCCCATATTGCCAAGCACGCCAACACCCGACAGGGTCACGGCAGACGCCGAGCTGCCGATGACCAGGCTGTTGTTGTCGATGCTCTTCTGCACGGCGTTGACCGTGGCATCGGCGGCTGTCGTGCCGACGACGAGAGCACCGCCGAGTACGCCGACGCCAACCACATGTGCATTGACCGTGGTATCGCTGTTGGTGAAGGTATTGACCATCAGATCGGCAGTGCCGGTGACGTCAGCGATCAGCGAAACCTTGAGTGCGGCATCAAGATCCAGGTCCGCTTCTGCGAACGCAACGCTCGACATACCGGCAAGGGCCAGGGCGACTGCGGTGAGTTTCAGGGCTTTCATTTTGCTTCTCCTCAAGACTGCAATAAGTACTTCATGGACTAAAGCACTGCGGCCTGATCTGACTGGTGGCCGCTAAGAACCTGATGGCGGCTGGCGCAACGTTGTTGGCGCAACTCTGGATGGTTTGAAATACTCGCCATCTGGTTGATCGGTGTACTGCTGGTCGGTCCAGCACCTGGCAGTAACTTTGGCGCCCCTTGAAGGGCGGGTACGGTACCGGGTTCGCCATCCGGGCTTGTGACCACCCTCTCCTGCTGGAGGCCCGTGTAACCGGACGGGTGAGTTCAACAGCGGCCTGGACTAGTGACTGGATCGGCTTCCGTTCCCTTCGCTTGTGCACTTCAATGCAGGCTCCATGCCAGACAACAATAACCGTTTGATTTATATGAATAATATAAATTCAAGCGCATCAGCAGAGTCAGCAAACGAATCAGCATTGAGACAGTTTTCGAGCACTATCCAAGGGAAATGTCGACCACCGCCCGTTCAGGCGATTCGCCCTCCCTTCGTTTGCAAAGAAACCAGCTGGAATGCGGCTTGGCAGCCCAAAAAAACGCAAGGGCAGCGTGAAAATCGTCTCAGAGTTGAGCAGATTCGATGAGCACGTCCGATCACGCGGATCGGCAGGGCTGCGCGGATGGCGAAGGAGGATTGGTTCCCACGATGCATATCGCCGACAGCGGCCCGCCCGAATGCCCATCGCCCTCCACGCATCCATCCGTGGGCCGGGCCGATGAATCGCCCAGCGTGCGTCCATCCGGTGGCGCTGCAGGCGGGGGGCATACCTGTCCGCCGCTAAGCGCGCCCAGGGCGGACGCGCCAGGAGGAATGCCTACACAGCACCGCGCGATGCGGTTGCCATGCTAGAGCCGGAGATGCAGTCATCGCACAGCAGCCGTTGTGCGGCCATGGCGTGCCCACCCCTCCACGCTACGGCCGGCTATGCCCTCGCAACCAGCGCTTGGGGATTGAACTGGTGGTGCGAGCTGGGGAGGCGAACTGGGGAGGCGAACTGGGGAGGCGAACTGGGGAGGCGAGTGGGCAGCTAGGCAAAAAAATGCGGGGGAGTCTCCTCCCCCGCATTCTGTCCCTGAGCACTTATTGGTAGGCCGAGGCAATCGCCAAGGTATTGACTTGTTGGTTGCCGACACCGGCTGCCGAGTTCACCCCGATATTGCCGGCGGTCAACAACACCGACCCCGTGATTGCCGACACATTGTTGAGGAACACGCCTTCCAGTGTGTCGTTGTGGTCGCTCAGCTGCAGACCGCCCGAGCTGGCCACGGCGAGGGCGCCATGGTTGACCGAGGCGATGGCCGCGTAGTTGCCTTGCTGGTTGCCCACGCCGGCCGCCGAGTTGACACCGCCGTTACCGGCAAAGCCGATGACGCTACCGGTGATCGCCGAAGTGGCATTGGGCAGAACCGGCAGCAGACCGAACACCAGCGTGTCGTTCAGCTCGCTGTTCTGCTCATAGTTCACGTCGGCGGTGGCGACACCGATGGCCGGAATGCCGCCGATGGGTGGCAGCGGGAACGGCAGGGCGATGCCGCCCAGGGTTGCACCGCTATTGGTCGTGGCAATCGACAGTGTGTTGGCCTGCTGGTTGCCGTTACCGGCGGCATCGTTCATGCCCATATTACCGAGCACGCCGATACCCGATGCGGTCACGCCGGACACCGAACTGCCGATGACCAGGCTGTTGTTGTCGATGCTCTTCTGCACGGCATTGACCGTGGCATCGGCCGCCGTCGTACCGACAACGATGGCACCGCCAGCCACGCCGACACCAACCGCATGCAGGTTGACCGTGGTATCGCTGTTGACGAAGGTATTGGCCATCAGGTCGACGGTGCCGGTGACGTCAAAGATCAACGAGCCAGCCAGTGCAACGTCGAAATCCAGGTCCGCTTCAGCGAACGCAACACTCGACATACCGGCGAAGGCAAGAGCGACTGCAGTAAGTTTCAGGGTTCTCATTTTGCTTCTCCTCAAGACTTGAATAAGTACTTCATGGACAAAAGCTCAACTACCTGGCCTGTCTGCAGGCCTTTTATAAACCGGGTGGGCGCGAGAACTGCACCGCGAGCACATTGCCCGTGATGTTGCCGTTGCCCGCCACCTGGTTGATTTGCACAACCCCGCTCGTTCCCTTGAACGCACCGGGATCGATACCCACTTGCTGCACCGACG
The DNA here is from genome assembly GCF_050916355.1 of Jeongeupia wiesaeckerbachi. Classification (GTDB taxonomy): domain Bacteria; phylum Pseudomonadota; class Gammaproteobacteria; order Burkholderiales; family Chitinibacteraceae; genus Jeongeupia; species Jeongeupia wiesaeckerbachi. The sequence goes on along the minus strand of NZ_CP136946.1, from coordinate 1,565,614 downwards.
TCACATCGCCAAGCAGCTGCTGCAACGGATTGGCCACGCTGTCCGCCAGCAAACCATCGTCGGCCTGCTTCACCGTGAAGACGGTCACCACACCCGTGCTGGCGCCCTGCGCGACGCCCAGCAGATTGGCGCTGACGTTGCCGCGACCGGCCTGCTGATTGACCCCGAGCACGCCATTGAAACCGGAGAACGCCGCGCCGCTGATCTGCGCGCTCTGCACGCTGCCGACACCCGGCATCGACACGGCCCCCTGCACCGCCGCCCCGCTGACGACAGCAATGGCCGTCCCGTCCGGGTTGACGGCAATCGCCCGCAGATTGGCTGCGGTATTGTGTTCACCGGCCGTCACATTGACCGACAGCACCCCTTGCGAGGCGATGCCGGTATCGCTGATCAGCGCGGTATCGACGGCCCAGGTACTCGCGCCGCAAGCCAGGAGCGGCAGCGCCAACAGCAGATTTGGTACGCGACTCATCATGGTTCTCCTTGGCGGGCCATCGCGTCAGCGCGAGAGGATCGGCGACATGGCGTTCACCACGCTATTGCCTATCCCCTGGACGAAACCGCCGCCGCCGGGCGTTCGACCCGTCCCGCTCGGTGCAGCCCCGGCGGCATTGCCAAGCGCCACGGCGCTCTGACCGGCGGCAAGCGACGAGGTATTGCCAGCCTGGGCCGGTATCTGGCCGGCGCGCATATCACCCATCAGCGCATCGTCGACGCTGCCCACGCCGGCAATGGCCTGCGTCTGGGACATCACCGTTGTGGCTGGCGAAACCTGGACTTCGATGACTTTCGGCGACTTCGGGCTGTCAGGACGGAAAGCGGTGCGCGGTGCGACATGCCGCTGGACCAGGATCGATCCCTCCTCCGCCATGGCTGGCCGGGCTCCGCCGCTAAGCAAGGTCAGCAGCAACGCCGACAGGCTGAGCAGGGAGCTGGTTTGGGCTCGTGGCATGATCGACTCCGGTGCATTCGTATGCCGGACTCAAATGCACACCGCGTGCCACGCACCATCAAATCATTGATTTATAAGGAAATAGAGGATATTTCCTGTACACCGAAAATCATGAATGCCTCAACACTGAGACATATTTCCGGCCCAGCCGGCCGAAACGACGGCCAGAGCCGACGCCGCCGACGGCAGCGCCTGTTTGGAAGCCCATATTGCAGCGGGAATGCGGCCGGTCGTGGCTGGCGCAGCTTGGCGCGACGACGAAAAACGTCTCAGAACTGAGCACGGGGCGAGCGCCGACCTTGGAGCAAGGCCAGCACCGGCAGCGAAATCAAGCGGCGTATTCGGCCATCGCCTGCCCGAGGCGCACCGGTGCGGCGGGGCCCCAGCCGTCCGCGAATGCCAGTCGCGGTTGCGGGAACAGCAGCACGACCGTCGAGCCGAGCAGGAAGCGGCCCATTTCCTCGCCCTTCTTCAGCGCGATCTGCTGGTCACGGTAATCCCAGCGACGAACGGCCGACTCACGCGGCGGGTTGACAAGACCATGCCAGACGGTCGCCATGCTGCCGACAATGGTCGCGCCAACCAGCACCATGATGAACCGGCCCTGCTCGCCCTCGAACTCGCACACCACGCGCTCGTTACGGGCAAACAGCCCCGGCACATTGCGTGCGGTGGCCGGATTGACCGAGAACAGCTCGCCCGGCACGTAGACCATCTGCAGCAGACGCCCATCGCACGGCATATGGATGCGGTGGTAATCCTTCGGGCTCAGGTAGATCGTGGCGAAACTGCCGTTGTCGTAGTACTGCGCCAAGGCGGCATCGCCGCCGACCAGCGTCGTGGTCGAATAGCGATGGCCCTTGGCCTGGAAAACCTGATCATGCTCGATGGCGCCGCACTGGCTGATGGCGCCATCGACCGGGCAAACCAGCGCCGACTGCGCCAGCGGGCGCGCGCCCGGTTTGAGCGCACGGGTGAAGAAATCGTTGAAGCTGGCGTAGTGGCCGATGTCCGACTCGGCGGCTTCGCTCATGTTCACGCCGTACTTGGCCACGAAACGACGGATGATCCAGGTTGTCACCTTGCCACGCGCCGGCGTTGCCACCCAGCCGGCAAAAACGGTGAGCGCCAGCTTGGGCACGGCGTACTGCAACAGGACTTTCAAGCGTTCGGACACGAAGCGCTCCGCGTTTCATCAAACGGGGGATTGTAACGCAAGAGCCGAAGCGCCATCACCGTGCACCGTACCGGCGTCCTCCCCGATTGGGGCGTACCGTATTAAACTCTGCATGTTGCACTATCCCCGGCGGCCCGCCGCCACCACTAGAGAACCCCATGACCCTGAACACCAAGAGCCCGATGAACCTGCGCCGTCAGAGCATTTACCTGCTGCCCAATCTGTTCACGCTGGGTGCGTTGTTCGCCGGTTTCTACGCCATCGTTCAGGCGATGAACAACCGCTTCGAACACGCCGCGGTCGCCATTTTCGTCGCCATGATCCTCGACGGCCTCGACGGCCGCGTCGCCCGGATGACGCACACGCAGTCTGAATTCGGCGCCCAGCTCGACAGCTTGTCGGACATGGTCAGCTTCGGCGTTGCGCCGGCGCTGGTCGCCTACGAGTGGATGCTCAAGGATTACGGCAAGACCGGCTGGATCATCGCCTTTGTCTACTGCGCCTGCGCCGCGCTGCGGCTGGCGCGCTTCAACGTCAATATCGGCATCGTCGACAAACGCTGGTTCCAGGGGCTGGCAAGCCCGGCTGCCGCCGGCATCGTCGCCGGGCTGGTGTGGAACGTGCACGAGTTCGCCGAGGAAATCGAACCGCTGGCCCACCTGCTGCCCTTTGTCGCCATGGCGTTCACGCTGCTCGCCGGCGTGTCGATGGTCGTGAACGTCCGCTTCTGGAGCTTCAAGGAATTCAACGTCCGCAAGACCGTGCCGTTCTACGCGATGCTGATCATGGTGCTGGTGCTGATCGTGCTCGCCGCCAAGCCGGCGCTGGCGCTGTTCCTGTTCTTCGTCGGCTACGGCGTCTCGGGTTATGTGTACTGGCTGTGGCAATTGCTGCGGCGGAACAAGCTGCAATCACCGAACTGATTCTACAAAAAGTAGAACTCAGTCTCCAAAAAGCGCCCGGCCGGGCGCTTTTTTGTTGTTTTACGCAGAAATGTTTGACACTGCGTCCGACAATTTATACGCTGTGTACTCAAATCTGAGGAGAACAGCGTGCAATTGGACATCGATCGCCTGATCGCCGATTTCGGCGGCCCCGGCCCGCTGGCCGAAGCGCTCAACACCGCCTTCCCGGAAGACCCGGTGTCGCGCGCGGCGATCTACAAGTGGCGCGAACGCGGCACGCTGCCGCTCTCCCAGCTCAACAAGCTCGCGCAGCTCGCTGCCAGCCGCGGGCATCAATTCAACATCCAGTCTTATCTGGCCGGCACTCAGCCGGCGTCGATCACTTGGGGAGAACCGGCCATGGGCGAGCGCTTGTACATTTTCGACACGACCTTGCGCGACGGCGAGCAGTCGCCGGGCGCGTCGATGACGCGGGAAGAAAAAATCCGCGTGGCGCGCCAGCTGGAAAAACTCGGGGTCGACATCATCGAAGCCGGCTTTGCTGCCGCCAGCCCCGGTGATGCAGACTCGATCCGCGCCATTGCCGAAGCCGTGAAGGAATCGACCGTCTGTTCACTGGCGCGTGCGAACGAACGTGACGTGCGCGCCGCCGGCGAAGCCATCCGCCCGGCCGCCAAGGGCCGCATCCACACCTTTATCGCAACCAGCCCGATCCATATGGAGAAGAAGCTGCGCATGAGCCCGGACGAAGTCGTCGCCGCGGCCGTGAAGGCGGTGAAGATCGCCGGCGAATACACCGCCGACATCGAATTCTCGGCCGAAGATGCCTTGCGCAGCGACATCGACTTTCTCGCGCGGATCTTTGGTGAAGTCATCAAGGCCGGCGCCAAGACGATCAACGTGCCCGACACCGTCGGCTACGCGGTACCGCAACTGACCGAGCGTTTCTTCCGCGAGCTGATCGCCAAGACGCCGGGCGGCGACAGCGTGATCTGGTCGGCACACTGCCACGACGACCTCGGCATGGCCGTCGCCAACTCGCTCGCCGCGGTGATGGGCGGCGCGCGCCAGGTCGAGTGCACGATCAACGGCCTCGGCGAGCGTGCCGGCAATGCCAGCCTCGAGGAAATCGTCATGGCGGTGAAGACCCGCCACGACATCTTCGGCGTCGAAACCCGCGTCGATGCGACGCAGATCGTCCCGACGTCCAAGCTGGTTTCGACCGTCACCGGCTACCCGGTGCAGCCGAACAAGGCCATCGTCGGCGCCAACGCGTTCTCGCACGAATCGGGCATCCATCAGGACGGCGTGCTCAAGCATCGCGAAACCTACGAAATCATGAGCGCCGAATCGGTCGGCTGGGCCGCCAACAAGCTGACCCTGGGCAAGCTGTCGGGCCGCAATGCCTTCAAGACCAAGCTCGCCGAACTCGGCATCATGCTCGACAGCGAAGAGGCGCTGAACGCCGCGTTCTCGCGCTTCAAGGCACTGGCCGACAAAAAGCGCGAGATCTTCGACGAAGACCTGCACGCGCTGGTGTCGGACGAGCTGATCACGATCGAACAGGAAACCTACCGGCTGACGTCGCTGAAGGTGGTGTCGGAAACCGGTGAAGTACCGCAGGCCAATCTGGTGATCACCGAAAACGGCCAGGAGCGCCATGCCGACGCCGAAGGTGACGGGCCGATCGACGCAGTGTTCAAGGCAATCGAATCACTGGCCTCGACCGGCGCCGAGTTGCAGCTGTATTCGGTCAACGCGATCACCCAGGGCACCGACAGCCAGGGCGAGGTCACCGTGCGACTGAGCCGCGAGGGCCGCATCGTCAATGGCCAGGGCGCCGATACCGACATCCTCGTCGCCAGCGCCAAGGCGTACATCTCGGCGGTGAACAAGCTGGCGAACAAGAACGAACGGACGCACCCACAGCCGGTGTGAGGATCATTCCGCTTCGGTCTCGCCCCCATGCCGGGACGGCTGTGGGGAACGTGACAGAAACGGACATGCAATAAGAAACAGGCCAAACACTGCACCGGAGACCGGCTTGCCCACAAGGCGAGTCCGGCGGCCGCCGATCACGGCAGCCGATCCGCCCGCCAACCCGAGCCACAAGCTTGCCGTTGCGACGAGGCGCCCGGTCGCTTCTTTTTTTCGAACGACCCTCCCGCAAATCGATACCGGCAAAGCGCCCTTCACCTTCCGAGAGCGCGCCAAGAGAACCGCCTGCAATCGCAACAGCGCCGCCTGCAGGATCAGCCGTTTTCCGCCGCCAGCACGCTCGGCCGCGTCCACTTGGCGTAGCACGACACCGCAACGAAGCACGCCGTTGCCAGCAAGACCTCGCCGCCCGCCAGCCAGCGCGACAGCCCCACATCGCTCCACACCCGCATCAACCCCTCGGCCCACCACAGCAGGATGAACATCGACGTCCACTGATAGGTATAGCGCCGGCCGTGAATCAGCCCGCGCAGCGGCAGCAACAGCGGCACGGCCTTCAGCGCCAGCGTCGATCCGCCGGCACGCAGCGGCGCCAGCACCAACTCCCACGCCAGACACAGTGCAATCAGCGCGACCACGCTGCCGACCGCGACGCGACGCGCCAGCTCACGATGCTGTTGCGTGCTCATCGCGGTGTCGCCAGTTGCAAGGCGATCTCGGCCAGCCGCTTGCCCTGGGCGATGGCCAGCTGTTTTTCGGCCTCGGAGATCGGCGCACGACTCTCGGGCCCGGCGATATGGCTGGGGCCGTACGGCGTGCCGCCCGACGTCGTCGTCGACAATGCGGTCTCGCTGTACGGCGTGCCAACGATGACCATGCCGTGATGCAACAGCGGCAGCATCATCGACAGCAGCGTCGTTTCATTGCCGCCGTGCATCGATCCGGTGCTGGTGAACACGCACGCCGGCTTGCCAATCAGCGTGCCGGCCAGCCAGTCGTTGACGGTACCGTCGAGGAAATACTTGAGCGGCGCGGCCATATTGCCGAAGCGCGTCGGGCTGCCCAGCGCCAGGCCGATGCACTCGTGTAGATCACTGAGTTCGACATAGGGCGCGCCGGTGTCCGGAATCGCCGCCTCGACCGCTTCGCACACGGTCGACACTTTCGGCACCGTGCGCACGCGCGCGCGCGCGCCGGGCACCGATTCGATGCCGCGCGCGATCAGCTGCGCCAACTGGCGCGTCGCACCATGGGTCGAGTAATACAAGACAAGAACGTCGCGCATGGCGGCTCCGGATTGAGGGGTGCGGTATTATAAAACGATTGAAACCTTGACTCCGATCGATGCGCCGACCTTTTCCGCGTCTGAATGAACTCGCCGACTGGCGCCGGCTCTCGGGCTTCGCCCGCTTCGTCGCCCAGCGACTCGTCGCCGACCGCTGCATGCAGACCGCCGGCAGCCTGGCCTATACGACGATGCTGGCGATCGTGCCGCTGTTCACCATCGCGCTGACGCTGTTTTCGGCGTTTCCGATGTTCAGCGGCTACAGCGGCCGTTTCCGCGCCTTCATTCTCTCCAACCTGATCCCCGATACCGCCGGCCGCGTCGTCGGCACGTATATGCGGCAGTTTTCCGACAACGCCGAGAAGCTCACCGCGCTGGGCATGGTGGCGCTGGCAATCACCGCGCTGCTGCTGGTGTTCACGATCGAGAAAACGCTGAACGAAATCTGGGGGGTGCAGAAGCCGCGCCGGCTGCTGTCACGAACGCTGATCTACTGGGCGGCGCTGACGCTGGGGCCGCTGGTGCTCGGCGTCAGCCTGTCGTTGACGTCGTGGATCTCGCACGGGCTGGGCACGACGTGGTTGTTCGTGATTGCGCCGGTGGCGCTGAGCTTCGCCTCGCTGGCGCTGCTGTATCTGGCCGTGCCCAACTGCTACGTGCCGCGCGCGCATGCGCTGACCGCGGCGGCGGTGACGACGGTATTGCTCGAGCTGATGAAGAAGCTGTTCGCCCTCTACATCCAGCAGATCGGTGCATACAAGCTGCTTTACGGCGCCTTCGCGGCCTTCCCGATCTTTCTGCTCTGGCTGTATCTGTGCTGGGTGATCGTCCTCGGCGGCGCGGTGCTGTCGGCGTCGCTGTCGTACTGGCACGGCGACGGCTGGCGCTGGGGCCGGCACCACGGTACGCGCTTCGAACAGGCGGTACGCATCCTGATGACGCTGGCGCAGGCACACAGCAACGGCGAAGTGCTGCACATCGATACGCTGCGCCGGCGCGTCGGGTTGGGGCTCGACGCCACGCAGGCACTGCTCGAACGCATGTCGCTGCGCGGCTGGGTCGAGGCCAGCCGCGATGGCGAATGGCTGATTGCCGTCGCCATCGAACGGATCACGCTGCTGGACATCTACGAACAGGTCGTCACGCCACTGACCGCCAACGTCGAAGCCGGGCTGGTCCCGACGATCGCCGCGATGCGCCAGCCGCTGACGGCCACGCTGGCCGATTACATCGACACGCTGGACAAATGAACAAGCCCCGCTGTGCGGGGCTTGTTCAGGGTGACGGGCGGCGCAGCCGGCTCAGGCGGCTCAGGCGGCGCAGCCGGCCGCCAGCGCCAGCTTGATCGTCTCGGTCTGCAACTCGCCGATGTAGGACTGGCCGAGTTTTTCGAGCAGGATGAACTTGATCTTGCCGGCATCGACCTTCTTGTCCTGCGCCATCAGTTCGAGATAGCGCTCCTCGCCCAGCGCCGGCGAGACGACCGGCAGGCCGGCTTTTTCGAGCAGGGCCTTGATCCGCGCCAGCTCGGCATCGGAAATCTGCCCGAGTTCACGCGATGCCAGCGCCGCCAGCACCATGCCGGCCGCGACGGCTTCTCCGTGCAGCCAGACGCCGAAACCAAGGCCGGCTTCAATCGCATGCCCGAAGGTATGGCCGAGATTGAGCAAGGCACGCTGACCATGCTCGCGCTCGTCAGCGGCGACGATGCGCGCCTTGTTCTGGCAGCAGCGCTCGATCAGGTATTCCAGCGCCTCGACGTCACGCGCCATCACCGCATCGATATTGGCCTCGAGCCATTCGAAGAACGCCAGATCGTCGATCAGGCCGTACTTGATGACTTCGGCCATGCCTGCCGAGAACTCGCGCGCCGGCAGCGTATCGAGCGTCGTCAGATCGGCGAGCACCAGCCTGGGCTGGTAGAACGCGCCGATCATGTTCTTGCCGAGCGGATGGTTGATCGCCGTCTTGCCACCGACCGACGAATCGACCTGGGCCAGCAAGGTCGTCGGAATCTGGATGAAGGGCACACCGCGCTGGTAAACCGCGGCGGCAAAGCCGGTCATGTCGCCAATCACGCCACCGCCAAGTGCGATCAGCGTCGTCTTGCGCTCGCAACGCGCGCTCAGCAGGCCGTCGAAAATCAGGTTCAGCGTTTCCCAGGTCTTGAAGCGCTCGCCATCGGGCAACACGATCGTATGCACCTGCACGTCGGCAGCTTCCAGCGCAGCCTGCAGCTTCGGCAGATACAGCGGCGCCACCGTTTCGTTGCTGACGATGGCGACCCGCTGCTGCGGCAGCTGCGCGACGATGGCCGCGACGTCGTTCAGCAGATCACGACCGATGCGGATCTCGTACGGCGCGTGGGCAAGTTCGACTTGGACATTACGCATTGAGCTTTTTTTCCAGTTCGCGCAGCAGGCGCTGCGTCAGCGATTGGACGGTCTGACTGCTGGTGTCGATGACGAGGTCGGCGAGCTCGCGGTAGATCGGGTCGCGGATCTCGAACAACTCCTGCAGTTTCTGGCGAGGATTCTCGGTTTGCAGCAGCGGCCGGTTCTTGTCGTGCGAGGTACGCGCAAACAGATCGTCGACATTGGCCCGCAGATAGATGACGAAACCGTTGCGGCGCAAACAATCGCGATTGTCCGGATTGAGCACGGCACCACCGCCGGTCGCAAGCACGATGCCCTGTAGGGCCGTCAGCTCGGCAATCGTCGCGGCTTCACGCTTGCGAAAGCCGTCTTCGCCTTCCAGCTCGAAAATGGTCGGAATCCGCGCGCCGCTGCGTGCGGTGATCTCGTGGTCGGAGTCGTAAAACGTTTTGTCGGTTGCCCGCGCCAAAGTGCGGCCAACCGTCGTTTTGCCGGCGCCCATCAGGCCGACCAGAAAAAAATTGCCTGGCAGTTTCATGCCAGGCATTGTACCGAAACGCCCGCCGCAAGCCCATGGCTGCGGCGGGGGATCCGCCTTAGCGCAACGTCAGATTCGAGTCGACGATCTTCGGGGTGATGAAGATCAGCAGTTCGCGCTTAGCGTCACGGGTGGCGGTATTTTTGAACAGATTACCCAGCACAGGAATATCGCCCAGGAACGGCACCTTGGTCACGTCCTTGCCGGTGTCCTGGATATAGATACCACCGACCACAACCGTACCGCCATTTTCGACCAGCACCTTGGTCTGGATTTGCTTGGTGTTGATCGCGGGCCCGGCAATCGTATCCTGACCACGGCTGTCTTTGTTGACCTTCACGTCCATGATCACATTGCCGTCCGGCGTGATCTGCGGCGTCACCTTCAACGACAGCGTTGCCTTCTTGAACGAGACCGAGGTCGCGCCATTCGGTGCTGTTTCGGTGTAGGGGATCTCCTGGCCGTCCTCGATGATCGCCTCGACCTGGTCGGCAGTCACCAAACGCGGGCTGGACACAACCTTGCCCTTGCCGTCGGCCTCAAGCGCCGACAACTCCAAGCCCAGAATCCCGTCATTACCCGCAAGCAGCATCGCAATCGAACCAGCGCCGAAGCCGTTGAGGCCAGCAGCAGGCAGGTTTACCTGAGGTACATTGCCAGCCAAGACTGGGCCGGTCCCATTGAGGGGCACCCCATTGGTACATCCGGAAGCGTCGCACTTATATGTGCCATCACTCTTGATACCCCCACCGCCTTGAAGATCCCCTTTCCAACCAATACCGTGGAACTTCACACCGAGGTTACGGCTAAAGCCATCTTCCGCCTCGACAATCCGCGCCTCGATCATCACCTGCCGTACGGCGACGTCGATCTTGCCGATCAGCTCACGGATCTGGTCGAGCTTGGACGGAATATCCTGAATGATCAGCGTGTTGGTCCGCGGGTCGATCACCGCACTACCGCGGGGCGACAGGATTTTCTGCTTGTCATCCTTGAGGATCTTCTCGAAGGCATCGGCCTTGTGGTACTTGAGGCTGAAGTACTCGGTGCGGGTCGGCTCAAGTTCGGAGATCTGCTTCTTCGACTCGAGCTCCTGCTTTTCCTTTGCCGCCAGCTCGTCGCGCGGTGCAATCCACAGCACGTTGCCGTTGCGACGCTGGTCGAGTCCCTTGGCCTGCAGAATGATGTCGAGCGCCTGATCCCACGGGACGTCCTTCAGACGCAGGGTCAGATTGCCACTGACGGTGTCGCTGGTAATGATGTTCAGACCGGTGAACTCGGCAATCACCTGCAGTACGGTACGGATTTCAACGCTCTGGAAATTCAGCGACAGCTTCTCGCCCTTGTAATTGGGCTTGAGGTTGGCGAGCTTGTTGCTGTTGCTGGTATCACGCACCTCGACGGTGAACTTGTTTTCGGTCTGATAAGCCGAGTATTCCCACACGCCCTTGGGCTGGATGACCATCTTGGTCTGGTTGCCCTGCGTGTAGGTATCGACCTTCTGGACTGGCGTGCCGAAATCGGCGACATCCATGCTCCGCTCGAGGTTCTTCGGCAATGCCGCTTTGTTGAACTCGACCACCAGCGTCTGACCTTGCTGGCGGATATCGATGCCAACGTTCGGGCTTGTCAGGTCGACAACGATCTTGCCTTCGCCGGTCGTACCACGCCGGAAGTCGACGTTGGTGATGCTGTCGGCCCCCGCGCCGGCCTTGGCTGGCGCAAACTGCGTCGCCTTCTGCTTGGCAACCGCACCGCCCTGCGCACCGTCGACGGTCACCAGCAAGGTGTTGCCGTTGACTTCGGTCTGATAGGACGCTTGCTTCTGCAGGTTCAGCACCATACGGGTCCGGCCATTGCCCTCGGCCAGATTGATCAGCCGCAACGCACTACCGTTGACCTGGATCGAACTCTTGTCGAACTGGTTGCCGGTGTTGGCGAAATCGAGCGCGATCCGCGGCGGTGTATTGACCGAGAAACTGGTCGGCGTCGGCGCCGGGCCGCTGAAGGTCAGCTTGATCACCTGCTTTTCAGCGGAGAGGTTGCTCACCTCGACATTGGTGATGTTGTTGTCGGCCGCGAATGCAACCGTTGCCACCAGCGCGCAGCACACCGCCCACACCCGTTGCAGCATCATGTATTTCTTCATTTTTTCTGCTCCGCGTCATCCAGAGGCAGAGCGGTTTCCCGCTCGACCCAATCTCCCCCGCTATCTTCGACAATCTCCTTGAGCTTCACTTCACCCTCGGAAATCCCCGTCACCATCCCGAAATTCTGTCCCATATAGCTGCCGGGTTTGACTCGGTACAGATTACCGTCCGGCGCACGGATCAGCGCCTGGATCACCTTGCCCTGTTGCAGCGTGCCCACCATGCGCAGCTTTTCCAGGTCATAGTTTTCCAGCACTTCGCGTGGCCGGTTCATGTTTGGTGCCAACCCCGAATTGTTCGAGCGCTTGGCAACCTCCATCTTGGAGGCGCGGAACGGTTCGACCAGCGAAAAGGCATCGTAGGTGAAGGGCGTATACGGCTTAACCTCGGGCAACGGCTCGACCTTGCCGCGCAAGCCGTCCGACTGCTCTTTCATCCACGCTTTGAGATCGCTGTTCTCTTCCCCGAAGCAGCCGGTCAGCCCCAAGGCCGCCAGCATCAGCATGATCGTTCTTTTCATGTGTGCCCCTGCGCCTAGCGCTTCTTCTTCTTCGCGTCGGCTTCCGCCTGGCGAATCGCCTGCAACTCGGCATCGTCGAGCGAGCGGTAGGTCTTGGCGACGGCCTGCATCACCAGCGTATCGGCATCCTTGCCGTTGCTCAGCTGAATGTTGCCGAGCGTGACAATGCGCGATAACTGCGCCACGTCGCTGACGAACGCGGCCAGATCGTGGAAGCTGCCAACGATGCGGATATCGATCGGCAGCTCCGCCAGTTCGGCCGTCTTGACCTCGGTACCGGGCTTGAACAGCTCGAACTGCAGGCCGCGACCGACCCCGGCCTGGTTCACCTCGGTCAACAACGTTTCCATTTCCGACTTGTTCGGCAATTGCTTGAGCAGTGCACCAAACGAGCGCTGGATTTCCAGCAGTTGCTCCCGGTACGCCTCAAGGTTGACGGCCCGTTTCTTTTTGTCGAGAAACTCGGTTTTCAGCTGCTCTTCCTTGGCCCGACCTTCATCGAGCGCCTGCATCTGGTCACTCCAGACGTAGAGGTAGCCCACGCCAACTACCGCGGCGAACACGATCGCCAGCAAGCCGAACTGCGCCGCCGCCGGCCAGTCACCGATGTTTTTCGGATCGAGGTTGCGTAATTCATCGAGCGTCATCTCTGTCCCCTTATGCTCTCGGTGCGGCGGCCGGTCGCGATGCGGCCTGCTCGTCGGCACCACTGCGGGTGATCTTGATGTTCAGCGTAAACTCGGACAGCCGTTGATTGCCGACCTGCGCCGACTTCACTTCAATCAGCAGCGGCTGCTCGAACGTTTCCGAATCATTGAGGTTGCGCATCAGCGTCGACACCCGGGCGTTCGACTGTGCATAACCGATCAGCACCAGCGTTTCGCTGTTCTGTTTCACATCTTTCAGGTACACGCCCTCGGGGGTCTGCCGGACCAGTTGGTCCATGACATGGACCGTTTCGGCGCGATTCGACTGCAGTCGTTCGACCACCGTTTTGCGGTCAAGCAGCGCCTGGCGTTCGGACTTGAGTTTTTCGATCTCGGCGATTTCGCGGTCGAGCTTGGCATTCTCTTCGGTGATGAAGCGATTGCGCTCTTCCTGCGTATCGATGCGGGCATTGAAGAAAGCGAAGCCAGCAATCACGATGCCAACGGCAGCGAGGAAGCTCGCGCCCAGCATGCCGACGTAACGGCGTTGCCGCGCGGTGCGTTTCTGCTCGCGATGGGGGAGAAGGTTAATCCGGATCATGACGGGTCAAACCTCCGCATCGCCAAGCCACAGGCAATCAACAAAGACGGCGCATCAAGCTGGATCTGCTTGCCGCGAATTTTGCCGGTTGCCATACCAAAGAAAGGGTTCGCCCGCATCGTGCTCGGCACCTGCGCACGACTCGACACCGCCTCGTCGAGGCCATGAATCGCGCTGCAACCGCCTGCAAGCAGGATGTGGTCGACCGAGTTGTAATTGCTCGACGTGTAGAAGAACTGCAGCGAGCGGGAAATTTCCAGCGCCAGGGTATCGATGAAGGGCTGCAACACTTCCGGCTCGTAGTTGTCGGGCAGACCGCCGGTTTTCTTCGCCTGCTCGGCCTCCTCCGACGACATGCCGAACTTGCGCTGGATTTCCTGCGTCAGTTGGTTGCCGGCGTAGGCCTGGTCGCGACTGTAGATCGACTGGCCGTCCTTGAAGATATTCATGTGCATCGCCGTCGAACCGATATCGACAACGGCGACGATCTGGTTTTCACCGTGCCCCGGCAGCTGCGGACGCATCAGCTCGAACGCGGCCTGCGTTGCGTAGGATTCGACGTCGACCACGACCGCCTTGAGCGCCGCCGCCTCGATCACGGCCACCCGCTCGTCGACTTTCTCTTTCTTCGCCGCCGCGATCAGCACTTCCTCTTCTTCAGGCACCGCAACGGACGGCCCGAGCAGCTGGAAGTCGAGATTCACCTCGTCCAGCGAGAACGGAATATACTGATTCGCCTCCATTTCGACCTGGGTTTCCAAGTCGCGCTCGGACAAGCCGGCAGGCACCAAAATCTTTTTGCTGATCACCGAGGCGGCCGGCAAGGCGATCGCCACGTTCTTGATACGGGAGTCCAGATGGCGCCAAGCCCGGCGTACCGCTTCGCCGACGACATCCAGATTGGCGATGTTGCCGTCACTTACCGCATCCTTCGGCAACGGTTCGATGACGTAGCGCTCCAAACTGAAGCTGCGCCCCGCCTGGCTCAGTTCGACCATCTTCACTGCCGACGAGCTTATGTCCACCCCGATCAACGGTGGTGACTTTGGCTTCAGAAAGTCGAGATTCAACACGTGTTTTCCCTTGTAAAATAGGAAATTAGCGCAATTTCAGATAATTCTAATTTACGATGCTAGCAGTCGATTCTTACGACTGTAAAGTTACCGTGAACTGGCGCTTTATTTTTGCAACAATCCGGCTTTAGCGTAAATTAACCCCAGTCAATTTTTTGATTAAGCGACAATGACAAAACGAATTCTGCTGCTCGTTGCCGGAGCGTTAATCGGTCTGATTCTGGTGACAGCCGGCCTTGTTTTTTTTGCGGTGGTGATCACTTACCCACGCCTGCCGGCACTGAATGCATTAACTGACTATCAGCCCAAAATCCCGCTGCGGGTTTATACCTCAGATCGTGTGCTGATTGGCGAATTTGGTGAGGAGCGTCGCGCCTTCACCCCAATCGATCAAGTGCCGCAATTGATGAAACAAGCCCTGCTGGCAGCCGAGGACGAACGCTTCTATCAGCACGGCGGCATCGACTATATCGGCGTCGCACGGGCCATGCTCGGCAACATCGTTTCCGGTCACTCGCAGTCAGGTGCCAGTACGATCACGATGCAGGTTGCGCGCAATTTTTATCTCTCCAATGAGAAAACTTTCACGCGCAAATTCAACGAAGCCTTGCTGTCATTCAAAATCGAGCACAACCTTTCCAAAGATCAAATCCTCGAGCTTTACATCAATCAGATCTATCTCGGACAAAGGGCTTACGGCTTCGCCACGGCAGCACAAACCTACTTTGGCAAAGATCTGAAATCGCTCAGCATCGCCCAGTACGCGATGCTCGCCGGACTGCCCAAGGCACCCTCGGCGTACAACCCGGTCGTCAACCCCAAACGTGCAGGACTGCGCCAGCAATATGTGTTGCGCAGAATGCACGAACTGCGGTTCATCACCGACCAGCAGTATCAGGAAGCGTTGCAAGCGCCGCTCGAACTCAAGCGCGGCAGCCTGCAGTACGCGGTACACGCCGAGTATGTCGCCGAGATGGCCCGGCAGATGATGGTTGAACGCTATAAGGACGATGCCTACACCCAGGGCTTTTCGGTCTACACCACGCTGAACAGCCAGCAACAGGGCGACGGGTATCAAGCCTTGCGCGAAGGCCTGCTCGATTACGATGTCCGTCACGGCTATCGCGGCCCCGAGGGCTTCATCGACGAATCGCTGCTGGCCAGCGGCAACGACGAAGCGCTGGACGAAGCACTGGCAGACACGCCTGATTACGATGAATTGCGCGCAGCCATCGTGCTTTCGGCCTCGCCACAAAGCGTGTCGGTGTATCTGAAGGGCGGCGAGAAACTGCAAATCAGCGCCGAGGGACTATCGTTTGCCCGTGCGGCCCTGTCGGCCAAAAACACCCCAGCCAACCGGATCCGCGCCGGCGCGATCGTTCGCGTCAAGCAAGGCCCCAAGGGCTGGCAGATCAGCCAGCTGCCGCAGGTCGAAGGGGCGTTCATCGCCATGGACCCGCAAAACGGTGCCATCCGCTCGCTGGTCGGCGGGTTTGACTTCAGCCGCAGCCACTTCAATCACGTCACGCAGGCCATGCGCCAGCCTGGTTCGAGCTTCAAACCGTTCATCTACTCGTCGGCGCTCGAACGGGGCGTCACACCGGCGACGCTGATCAACGATGCACCGCTGGTGATCAATCCCGAGCAAGTCGGCGGCCAAAAGTGGGAGCCGCAGAACGACGATGGCAAATACATGGGGATGATGACGGTACGCAACGCGCTGACGCTGTCACGCAACCTGGTTTCGATCCGCATCCTGCAATCGATCGGCGCGCAGTATGCACAGCAATACCTGCCACGATTCGGCTTTAACCCGAAGGACCATCCGGCCTACCTGACCATGGCGCTCGGCGCCGGCAGCGTCACCCCGCTGCAGATGGCCGAGGGCTACTCGGTCTTTGCCAACACCGGTTATCGCGTGCACTCGTACTTCATTGACCGGATCGAGGATGGTCGCGGCCGGGTACTGGCACAGACCCAGCCCGAAGTTGCCGGCCAGAATGCCAAGCGGACGATCGACGCCCGCAACGCCTATCTCATGAGCAGCATGCTGCACGACGTGATTCGCTATGGCACGGCCGCACGCGCCAACAAGGCACTCGGCCGGCCCGACCTTTACGGCAAGACCGGTACGACCAATGACATGCGCGACGCGTGGTTTGCCGGTTATCAGCCAAATCTGGTCGCGATCACCTGGGTTGGTTTCGATCAGCCGAAAACGCTCGGACGCGGCGAGTACGGCGGCCGGCTGGCGTTGCCGATCTGGATCAACTTCATGAGCAAAGCGCTGCGCAACGTTCCGGTATACGATTACCCTGTACCTGAAGGCATCGTGACCCAGACGATCGATACCAGTCGCGGCCCGCAAACCGAGTACTTCTACAGCGAATACACGCACACCAATCCGGAACTCGGACTGGGTGGTGGAGACGGCGGTGCGGCCGCCCAGCCGATCGACGAGATCAAGGACCTGCTGTTCTAGGAGGCAAGCCATGCCGAGGAACGCCTTGTCCGAGCGACACACGGCGGCGCAACGGGCGCAGATCGCCCACCGCGCCGCCAAACTGATCGCCGAGGATCACCTGCACGATTTTGCGCTGGCCAAGAAGAAAGCCGCGCGACAATTGGGCTTGGTCGATCACGCGCTCTTGCCGTCCAATCAGGAAATCGAAACGGCGCTGGCCAGCTACCGGGCCATCTACCAGCCCCAGCACGCTGATCATTTGCAGGCGCTACGATTGGCCGCTGTCGAGGTGATGCAGCTGCTTGAGCCCTTTGCGCCCTGCCTCACCGGTTCCGTGCTATCCGGTGTGGCCGGTCCGCATTCGGACATCAACCTGATCACCTACGTCGACGACCCGAAGAGCGTTGAGCTGTATTTGCTCAACCGCAATGTCGAATACCGACCGGTCGAAGCCAGTCTGCGCTACGACGACCACCCGACCCTGCTCCTCGATCACGATGGCACCGCCGTCAGGCTTTCGGTGCGTCCGCGCAACGCCGAGCGCACGCAAACCCGTGGCGAGGAGCGCGCCCGGCTCGAGCAACTACGCCGCTTGATCGCCGACGCCCGGCAGCTAGCCAGCTTCAACCTCTAGCCCATGACACCGCTGTACCTGTCGGCCACGCTACGACGCCTCGAAGCCGATTACGCACAGCACGTTCCGCCTCTGATAACGCTGGCCGGAAAAGCGATCGCCGACTGGTTGCTAGCTCGCTACCGGGGCTGCCGCTTCGGCCTGCTGATCGGGCCCGGCAACAACGGCAGCGATGTGCTGGCCTGCGCCGAGCATCTTCGTGAGGCCGGACAGGATCTGCGCTGCTTTGTGCCACTGCAGCGCAGCGCAGGCTCACCGAACGATGCTGCGCCAATCGCCATACCGGGCTTACAGATCCCGGATATCGCAGGATTCAAAGAGTGTGACGTCATCGTCGATGGCCTGTTCGGCCTGGGGCTTAATCGCACGCTTGATCTCAACGCGGTCGGTTGGCTCAAAGACGTCGACAGACTCGGCAAACCCATTATCGCAATCGACGTGCCCAGCGGACTCGATGCCGATCGCGGCATTCCAAAGCCGGTGGCGCTGCATGCAACGCATACGCTCAGCCTGCTCGGCGCCAAACCGGGCTATTACACCGCCGACGGACGGGATTACTGTGGCGAGCTCCATACATTCGGGCTTTTGCCCCCAGCGGTGCCTCGCCCGGCTGCGGATGTGCAACTGTTTGACTGTCAAACGAGCCACTCCCAGCAGCTGTTTCGGCGGCATGCCAGCCACAAGGGCACCCATGGCACACTCGCCGTCTTCGGCGGCAGCGAGGGCATGACCGGTGCCGCCCTGCTCGCCGGACGCATGGCCGCCAAGGCCGGTGCCGGCAAGGTCTATGTGGGGCTGTTGGATCCTATCCTCGGCGTTGACCCGCTTCAGCCGGAGCTGATGCTTCAGGCCGCCACAGACTTGGTAAAGCACAACGATATCGACCTTGCAGCCATCGGCCCCGGCTTGGGGCGTAGCCAAGCGGCACAAACGCTACTGCAACAACTGCTGGCCAGTCGTTTGCCACTCCTGCTTGACGCCGATGCACTCAACCTGCTGGCAAGGTCGGCAGAGCTGCAACAACAGCTCCGCACGCGGGCGCCCCCCAGCCTCATCACCCCGCACCCCGCCGAAGCGGCGCGTCTGCTGAGCATCGCCACGGCCGAAGTTCAAGCAGATAGGTTAGCCGCCGCGCATGGACTACAGCAGCTGTTGAATGTGACAGTTTTGTTGAAAGGATCGGGGGCAATCTGTGCGGACAACGCCGGAATCAGCATCAACGCCAGCGGAAACGGCGCCTTAGGGAGTGCCGGACAAGGCGATATTTTAAGCGGCCTGATCGCCGCCCTCTGGCTTCAAGGTCTTTCGCCAATCGACGCAGCTCGCCTGGGTGCTTTTGTCCATGGCCGGGCCGCCGATGACTGGCGTACGCAGCATCGGAATGGCCTTGGACTCTGTGCCAGCGAATTGATCGAGCCGATCCGAATCTTGCTCAACCAATAAATCCGACGTGTTTCCTGCACCAACGGGGACTCACGTTGATTCTTTAATCAGATTCGCCTGCCGCCGACGAGTTCCGTAGCTTGGCGTGTCACGCCTGTTGATGCGCGCCGATAAAGCAAAAACCCCCTGCAGCATAGCTGCAGGGGGTTTGCATGGGGAGTCTGGCGATGACCTACTTTCACACGGGAACCCGCACTATCATCGGCGCTGAGTCGTTTCACGGTCCTGTTCGGGATGGGAAGGCGTGGGACCAACTCGCTATGGTCGCCAGACGTAACTGGTGGAGTTACGACTGTATTAGTCATATCTCTGAATTCGATAGAAGAAGCAATGACTCGGGTTTGATATTTTACGAGCCTTGTCGCAACACACCCGAACCACGCGGTTCAGGTTATAGGATCAAGCCTCACGGGCAATTAGTATCGGTTAGCTTAACGCATTACTGCGCTTCCACACCCGACCTATCAACGTGGTGGTCTTCCACGACCCTTCAGGTGGCTCAAGGCCACAGGGAAATCTCATCTTGAGGCTAGTTTCGCGCTTAGATGCTTTCAGCGCTTATCTATTCCGCATTTAGCTACCCGGCGATACCACTGGCGTGATAACCGGTACACCAGAGATGCGTCCACTCCGGTCCTCTCGTACTAGGAGCAGCCCCCCTCAAATTTCCAACGCCCACTGCAGATAGGGACCAAACTGTCTCACGACGTTTTGAACCCAGCTCACGTACCACTTTAAATGGCGAACAGCCATACCCTTGGGACCGGCTACAGCCCCAGGATGTGATGAGCCGACATCGAGGTGCCAAACTCCGCCGTCGATGTGAACTCTTGGGCGGAATCAGCCTGTTATCCCCGGAGTACCTTTTATCCGTTGAGCGATGGCCCTTCCATACAGAACCACCGGATCACTATGTCCTGCTTTCGCACCTGCTCGACGTGTCAGTCTCGCAGTCAAGCTACCTTGTGCCATTACACTATCAGTACGATGTCCGACCGTACCTAGGTAACCTTCGAGCTCCTCCGTTACACTTTGGGAGGAGACCGCCCCAGTCAAACTGCCTACCATGCACGGTCCCCGATCCGGATAACGGACCAAGGTTAGAACCTCAAAGGGGTCAGGGTGGTATTTCAAGGACGGCTCCACTGAAACTAGCGTTCCAGCTTCAAAGCCTCCCACCTATCCTACACAAACCACTTCAAAGTCCAATGCAAAGCTACAGTAAAGGTTCACGGGGTCTTTCCGTCTAGCAGCGGGGAGATTGCATCTTCACAAACACTTCAACTTCGCTGAGTCTCAGGAGGAGACAGTGTGGCCATCGTTACGCCATTCGTGCGGGTCGGAACTTACCCGACAAGGAATTTCGCTACCTTAGGACCGTTATAGTTACGGCCGCCGTTTACCGGGGCTTCGATCAAGAGCTTGCACCCCATCAATTAACCTTCCGGCACCGGGCAGGCGTCACACCCTATACGTCCACTTTCGTGTTAGCAGAGTGCTGTGTTTTTGATAAACAGTCGCAGCCACCTTTTCACTGCAACCTCTTCAAGCTCCACGAGCAAGTCGCTTCACCCTACAGAGGCACACCTTCTCCCGAAGTTACGGTGTCAATTTGCCGAGTTCCTTCTCCTGAGTTCTCTCAAGCACCTTAGAATTCTCATCCTGCCCACCAGTGTCGGTTTGCGGTACGGTCAATTCTGAGCTGAAGCTTAGTGGCTTTTCCTGGAAGCATAGGATCAATCACTTCAGTGCCAATGGCACCTCGTCATCACGCCTCAGTGTTAACAGGGATCCGGATTTGCCTAAACCCCCCACCTACACGCTTAAACCACCTATTCCAACAGATGGCTGACCTACCTTTCTCCGTCCCCACATCGCACTCAGAATCGGTACAGGAATATTAACCTGTTTCCCATCGACTACGCTTTTCAGCCTCGCCTTAGGGGCCGACTCACCCTACGCCGATTAACGTTGCGTAGGAAACCTTGGGCTTTCGGTGAACGGGCTTTTCACCCGTTTTAACGCTACTCATGTCAGCATTCGCACTTCCGATACCTCCAGCAACCTTTACAAGTCACCTTCACAGGCTTACGGAACGCTCCCCTACCATATGTGCCTAAGCACATATCCGCGTCTTCGGTTATCAATTTGAGCCCCGTTACATCTTCCGCGCAGGACGACTCGACCAGTGAGCTATTACGCTTTCTTTAAATGATGGCTGCTTCTAAGCCAACATCCTGGCTGTCTATGCCTTCCCACCTCGTTTTCCACTTAATTGATCATTTGGGACCTTAGACGGCGGTCTGGGTTGTTTCCCTCTTGACACCGGACGTTAGCACCCGATGTCTGTCTCCCAAGCTCGCACTTAACGGTATTCAGAGTTTGCCATGGTTTGGTAAGTCGCGATGACCCCCTAGCCATAACAGTGCTTTACCCCCGTTAGTGATACTTGAGGCACTACCTAAATAGTTTTCGGGGAGAACCAGCTATTTCCAAGTTTGTTTAGCCTTTCACCCCTATCCACAGCTCATCCCCTAATTTTGCAACATTAGTGGGTTCGGACCTCCAGTGCGTGTTACCGCACCTTCATCCTGGCCATGGATAGATCACTTGGTTTCGGGTCTACGCCCAGCAACTAATCGCCCTATTCGGACTCGGTTTCCCTACGCCTCCCCTATTCGGTTAAGCTCGCTACTGAACGTAAGTCGCTGACCCATTATACAAAAGGTACGCAGTCACGGAACAAGTCCGCTCCCACTGTTTGTATGCATCCGGTTTCAGGATCTATTTCACTCCCCTCCCGGGGTTCTTTTCGCCTTTCCCTCACGGTACTGGTTCACTATCGGTCGATCACGAGTATTTAGCCTTGGAGGATGGTCCCCCCATGTTCAGACAGGATTTCTCGTGTCCCGCCCTACTTGTCGTACGCTTAGTACCACGATGGTCTTTTCGTATACGGGGCTATCACCCACTATTGCCGGCCTTTCCATGCCGTTCTACTAAGACTACCGCTATCACGTACAGGCTCTTCCCATTTCGCTCGCCACTACTTTGGGAATCTCGGTTGATTTCTTTTCCTCCGGCTACTTAGATGTTTCAGTTCGCCGGGTTCGCCTCACATGACCTATGTATTCAGTCATGGATACACCAAAAGGTGTGGGTTTCCCCATTCGGATATCTGCGGATCAAAGCTCGTTTGCCAGCTCCCCGCAGCTTTTCGCAGGCTGCCGCGTCCTTCATCGCCTGTGATCGCCAAGGCATCCACCAGATGCACTTAGTCGCTTGATCCTATAACCTCAAACACGTAGTTCAAGATTACAAGTTGTGTTTGCGACTTCGAATTCTCTCGAATTCAAAACTCGATGCAATCAAACCCATTCATTACTGAATAAATTTGAGTTTTGCTTCTTCTATCTTGTTAAAGAGCGATACAGAGAATAAATTCTCGTCCAACTGAAACAGTCAGAATTAAAACCACTGACAATCGCCAATGCCTTTAATACTGAGTCCTTCCAGACTAAACCACACAAAAGTAGTGGTGGAGGCAGACGGGATCGAACCGACGACCCCCTGCTTGCAAAGCAGGTGCTCTCCCAACTGAGCTATGCCCCCATCGGATCAAACTGTTTGTCCATCCGCAAAGCAAATGGTGGGTCAAGCTGGAATC
Source organism: Jeongeupia wiesaeckerbachi (assembly GCF_050916355.1). Taxonomy (GTDB): domain Bacteria; phylum Pseudomonadota; class Gammaproteobacteria; order Burkholderiales; family Chitinibacteraceae; genus Jeongeupia; species Jeongeupia wiesaeckerbachi. The sequence goes on along the minus strand of NZ_CP136946.1, from coordinate 1,543,242 downwards.
GAACCAGCGACCCCCGCCTTATCAAGACGGTGCTCTAACCGACTGAGCTACTGACCCAGTTCTCCGTATCTCTAACGTACAGCCGATGAGTGTGAATGCTTAATGAGGCATTATCTTTAAAGGAGGTGATCCAGCCGCAGGTTCCCCTACGGCTACCTTGTTACGACTTCACCCCAGTCATGAATCCTACCGTGGTAACCGGGCTCCCGAAGGTTACCCTAGCTACTTCTGGTAAAACCCACTCCCATGGTGTGACGGGCGGTGTGTACAAGGCCCGGGAACGTATTCACCGCGACATGCTGATCCGCGATTACTAGCGATTCCGACTTCACGCAGTCGAGTTGCAGACTGCGATCCGGACTACGATTGGTTTTATGGGATTGGCTCCACCTCGCGGCTTCGCGACCCTCTGTTACCAACCATTGTATGACGTGTGAAGCCCTGGTCATAAGGGCCATGAGGACTTGACGTCATCCCCACCTTCCTCCGGTTTGTCACCGGCAGTCCCATTAAAGTGCTCAACTGAATGGTAGCAACTAATGGCAAGGGTTGCGCTCGTTGCGGGACTTAACCCAACATCTCACGACACGAGCTGACGACAGCCATGCAGCACCTGTGTTCTAGCTCCTTACGGCACTCCCAAATCTCTTCGGGATTCTAGACATGTCAAGACCAGGTAAGGTTTTTCGCGTTGCATCGAATTAATCCACATCATCCACCGCTTGTGCGGGCCCCCGTCAATTCCTTTGAGTTTTAACCTTGCGGCCGTACTCCCCAGGCGGTCTACTTCCCGCGTTAGCTGCGTTACTAAGCTCCGAAAAGCCCAACAACTAGTAGACATCGTTTAGGGCGTGGACTACCAGGGTATCTAATCCTGTTTGCTCCCCACGCTTTCGTCCATGAGTGTCAGTATCAGCCCAGGGGGTTGCCTTCGCCATCGGTGTTCCTCCGCATCTCTACGCATTTCACTGCTACACGCGGAATTCCACCCCCCTCTGCCGTACTCTAGCGAGCCAGTCAGCAATGCAGTTCCCAGGTTGAGCCCGGGGCTTTCACATCGCTCTTAACAAGCCACCTGCGGACGCTTTACGCCCAGTAATTCCGATTAACGCTTGGACCCTACGTATTACCGCGGCTGCTGGCACGTAGTTAGCCGGTCCTTATTCTTCAGGTACTGTCATCCCCGACCCGTATTAGGGGCCAGGATTTCCTCCCTGACAAAAGGGCTTTACAACCCGAAGGCCTTCTTCACCCACGCGGCATTGCTGGATCAGGCTTTCGCCCATTGTCCAAGATTCCCCACTGCTGCCTCCCGTAGGAGTCTGGGCCGTGTCTCAGTCCCAGTGTGGCGGGTCGTCCTCTCAGACCCGCTACTGATCGTTGCCTTGGTAGGCCTTTACCCTACCAACTAGCTAATCAGCCATCGGCCGCTCCAATAACGTGAGGTCTTGCGATCCCCCACTTTCCCCCTCAGGGCGTATGCGGTATTAGCTTGCCTTTCGGCAGGTTATCCCCCATTACTGGGCACGTTCCGATGTATTACTCACCCGTTCGCCACTAACTTGCGGAGCAAGCCCCGCAAATCCGTTCGACTTGCATGTGTAAAGCATGCCGCCAGCGTTCAATCTGAGCCAGGATCAAACTCTTTCGTTTAATCACTGAATAATTGCGCACTTGCGTTAACTCAAAGAATTCGCCCAAGCACCGAAGCGCTCAAGCCAGTTCTATTTCATTAAGTGCAAGTACTTGATGCACTCATCAAGCACTCACACTCATCGGCTGTAATTTGTTAAAGATCGCTTGCTTCTGAACACTTCGCTCGGTAAACTCAGCGGGTTTCGCTTCGTTTCTTTCGCTGCGTCATCAGCAGAGAACGCAACTTTAAGCACTTCCCCTCCCCCCGTCAACACCCCGACCGAAAGAATTTCACGCCGAACCGATAAACCGTTGATCGAACAGCGAAATTTATTCAGACCCAAACCCAACATCCCCGCCACACCGCCGCCAGCACCGCTGCAAAGCTGACAAACCCATGCCGTTCGCATGAAATCCGTCAGTTTTGGCCTCGTTCACTGCGCCCTGCCCCGCCCAAAACCGTTCAAACCGCCCCCGCCAGCCCGTCCAGCACCGTCCGTCCCGGTTTCAGCGTGCCCAAAAGCACAACGGGCGGCCTGACGGCCGCCCGTTGTTTTCATCACATATATATACGCAAGCCGCCGCCGGATACGACAACGCCACCCGAAGGTGGCGTTTGGCTATGTATATATACGCTTCAATCGTGACCGCGGTTGCCGCCGGCGATCATCTTGAACTCAAGCAGCCGGCATTCGAGCGCGCCGTTGAACAGTGGCGTCTTCTTCGATGGCTTGAGGCGGATCGCCTTGGCCAGCGCCGGGTCGGCGGTAAAGAAGTAGGCGCGCCAGCCGGTGAAGCGCTGCTTCAATACATTACCCCATTCCGGATAGGCCGCCAGCAGCTTGTCCTGCTCGTCCAGACGGATGCCGTACGGCGGGTTGGTCAGCAGCACGCCCTCGGCGGTCGGCGCCTTGGCATCGAGCATGTTCAGTTGCTTCAGGCTGATCGCCCCGTCGAGCTTGGCGGCGACCAGATTGGCCTGTGCATGCGTCAGCGCGGTCGACGATACATCGCTGCCGCTGATTTGCAGCGGCTGCTCATTGCGCTCGGCGTTCTTCGCCTCGCTGCGCAGCGACTGCCAAGTCTTCTCGTCGTGCTGACGCAGATACTGGAATGCGAATGTACGGCGGCTGCCCGGTGCGATATTGCGCGCCTTCAGTGCCGCCTCGATCAAAAAGGTGCCCGAACCGCACATCGGATCATATAAAGGCTCGTCGATCTGCCAGCCGGACAGCGCCAGGATGCCGGCGGCGAGGTTTTCGCGCAGCGGCGCTTCGACCGCTTCGACACGATAGCCACGCTTGAACAGCGCTTCGCCCGAGGTATCCAGATAGATCGTTGCCGTCTTGTCGGTCAGGAACAGCTGGATACGCATATCCGGCTCCTGCGTATCGACCGATGGCCGCGTGCCGCCGACCTGGCGGAAGCGGTCGCAGATCGCATCCTTGACCTTGAGTGCGGCGAGGTTGGTGCTGCGCAACGGGCTCTTTACCGCGGTGACGCCGACCTTGATCGTGTTCTCGACCGCGAACAGCGCCGGCCAGTCGATTTTCAGCGCCAGCCGGTACAGATCGTCTTCGCGCACATAGGCGCGCTCGTCGAGCTTCCACAGAAAGCGGCTGGCGATGCGCGAATGCAGGTTGGCCTTCATCATCAGCAGCCAGCTACCGCTGAACGACACGCCACCGTCGACCGCAGCGATCGTGCTCGCGCCCAGCTCATCCAGTTCGGTCGCCAGTACGGTTTCGAGACCGCGCGGGCAGGAGGCAAAGAATTGGAACAGTTGCACGGTCAGACTCCGGTTTCGGTGGCGCGCTCGCCGACACGACGGCGCGTTTGCATGATCAGCGGCGCCCACGTCTGGCCCGGCTGTTTCTTGCGCGTGGTCAGCGTCAGCTCGGACGGGCCGTAGACATTGGTATTGTGCGTCAGCGGCGTGGTGATCAGGTACTGCGCCTGTGTCGCCTTGAGGAAGCCACCGACGCGGTCGATGTTGAAGATGTCCAGGTGGGCAAACGGCTCGTCGATGAACACGAAGCCCGAGGTATTGGCGTCGTCCATCATCAGGCCGATCAGCAGGATCAGCGACTTCATCACCTGCTGGCCGCCCGACGCTTCGCCATCGTTCAGGCCCATCATGCCCTTCTGGTCGAAATTGAAGCGCGCGGTCAGGCCGGCTTGCGCCAGCACCGTGTCGTCGTTCTCCAGATGCGGCGTATCGAGTTCGACGTCGATGCCGGCCAATTCGCCCAGACGTTTGACGTTGCGGCCATAGGCGCGCACGGTCGCACGCAGCTTGTTGATATATGCAGCGCGCGCGTCGTCGGTCAGTTCGCGAGTACGCGCGACGTCGCGGCGGTGCTGGTCGGTGTCGCGCTCGATGCCGGCGTAGTCGGCGGCGAGCTTGTCGCGGCGTGCCAGCACCGTTTCGTCGCTTTCCCAATCCTGATTGTCGAGCGCGAAGCGGATGCGGTCGATTTCGCGCTGCACATCGCGCACCGAGTCGTACTGGCCCGCGAGCCTGCGCAGATGCTCGGCGGCGACGTACTCGGCCGGCAGTTGCGTGCGTGCGGCGCGCAGGCTGCGAACCTGTTTGGCCAGATCGTCCCGCTGGCGCAGCAGCTGCGCCGACAACTCGGCGATCTGCTGCTCCAGCGCCTCGCGCTGGCGTCGTTGCGTTTCAAAGCTGACGCGCGACTCCTCGCGACCGTCGCGCAGCGCCTGCCACGCCGACTGCGCGGCGGCGAGCCGGGCACCAGCTTCCTGCAGCCGCGTCTGCTCGTCATGGAAACGCGCCGCAGCGGCGGCGAACTCGTCCTGGCGCGCGGCCAGCTGGACCACGGCCTGCATGCCCATCAGCGCCTGCTGGATCTCGGTGATCTGCCGGGTCAACGCGACCAGCTTGCCTTCGTCGGCAAGCAGTTGTTCGTTCAGCTCGCGCAGCCGGCGACCGATGTCGTTGCGACGCGACTGGCGCGCACCTTCGCCGAAGGCGTAATCGCCGCTGCGCACGCTGATGTCGCGCGCACCGCGCCGTTCCTTGTGGAAGGCATCACGGGTGATCCAGTCGCCGTCGAGCGTCTGGCCGTGGGCGACCGAGTTGGCGCGCTGGGTACGGTTGAGCAGATTGGCTAGCCAGTCGGGCACGTCGGCGTTGAAATCGACGACCTCGAGCACGCTGTTCGGCCGCGCACGCGGCACCGGCTCGCGGTCGGGCACGATGAAGTGGCGGTAGCGCAGCTTCTGGCCGAGCTCCCACGCGCGCTGCTTGTCGCTCGCCTTGTTAAGCAGAATGATGTGGCGCGACGGCGCCAGCATCGCCTCGACCGCTTCCTGCCACGCCGGATCGCGGACTTCGACGATCTCGGTCAGCAACTGGTGGCCGATGCCGGCCTCGTCGAGCGCGGCGCGCATGTTGCGGACGAAGTCCGGCAGCATCGGCGCGCGGCCCGACTGCAGCGCCGACTGGGTATCGTTGAGTTCGTCGCGCTCGGCGCGCGCCTGGCGCAAGGCCTGGCGCAGCGTAGCTTCGTCGTCCTTGAGACCGGACAGCTTGTCGTTCAGCGCGACTGCATCGGCCCCGTCCTCGGCTTCGGCCAGCCGGCGCAGCCGGTCTGCTTCCTGCAGCAGCTTCTCGGTATCGCGGGCGGCATCGCGCGCGGCCTGGAATTCGGCGTAGGCGGCGTCGTTCTCGGCCTGCGCGGCACGTTCGACGTCACGCGAACCGGCCAGGCTCGTCTCCAGCTCGCGGTAGCCGACATCGAGCGCCGCCAGCGCCTGCTGGCGCTCGCGCAGCACCCGGCGCGCACCGCGCCAGTCGTCGAGATTGCCGCGCAACGTGCCCCATTGCTCGACATAGCGCAGCGCCGGCACCACCCGGCTTTCCAGCCGGATCGCGTTGTCCTGCATCGTGCGCCATTCGAGGTGATTGTTGGCGCGCAACTTGAGCCGCTCGACATCCAGACCCAATTGGCTGGCCTGCTGCTCCATCTTGCCGAGTTCGTCCTCGGCCTCGGACAGCCGCAGCTTGGCCTCGTGATAGTGATCGAGCACCTGCTTGTCGCCGAACACCTGGAACACCAGATCCAGCAGCGTTTTCGGACTGTATTCGCACAGCTTGTCGGTATCGCCCTGCTCGAGCGCCAGCACCTCGGCGATCGCCGGCGTCAGCCCGGCGGCTTCGAGCCGGCGACGGTATTCGTTGACGCCGATCCAGTTCAGCAGCGCATCGATCCCCGGCTGCAACTCGACCCGTCCCTCCGCGATCGCGTACTGGCGCACCCAGTCGCCGCCCTGCTTCTTGATCCGGCAGAACAGCGTGATTTCATCGCTGGTCGCCGGGAAGAACAGCGTCGGGAACAAGCCCGACTCGCGCCGCGGGTTGCTGACGACGCCGCGCAGCCAAGCGATGTTTTCCTTGTTGTTGCGCACATAGCGCTTGTAGTCGCGCCGGCCCGAGCACTTGAGCGCCAGCATCGTGCGTAATGCATCGAGCAAGGTCGTCTTGCCCGAGCCGTTCGGCCCGACGACGGTGACGATCTGCGCGTCGAGCGGCACCTTGATCGCCTGCCAGAAGTCCCAGTGGACCATTTCGAGTTCGCGAATCTGGAACATCAGTCTTCCTCAACTTCTTCTTCGTCTTCGACGACCGCGTCCACCGCGATGCGCGTCCCCGACAGCTTGAGCACATCGGCCAGCGCACCGTTGATGATGCGCGGCGCGAGCTTGGCGTAGTCGATCATCAGGTCGAGCAGCGGGCCTTCCTGGATCATCCGGTTGCGGCGGACGACGAAGCCGAGCTTGGCCAGTTGGCCGAGGTTGGTTGCAAAGCGCATCTTGCCGCCGAGCTGCCGGCCGAAATCGGCGTAGATCGCGTCTTCGGGCACGCCGACCGAGACGTCATCGCCGTGTGCAATCGGCTTCTCGGCGCCAAACATATCGGTCTGGGTGTCACCGATTTCCTCGGCGCGCGAGATCTGCCGTTCGCGCTTGGGCAGGATGATCAGCGCCCAGACGACGACGAGCAACGCGATCGCGTCGCGCGGCAGGCCCATATTGTTCGACAGCCAGTTCTCGCCTTCGCCGAAGACCCAGTCTTCCATCTCGGGCTTGAGCGCGACGGCGATGTGCTCGGCGTACGGGTTCTCCAGCAAGCGCAGGCCGACTTCGCCGAGCCGGCGCTCGAGGCCCTCGCGGAAAACTTCGTCGACAAGCGCGCGACGCGCCAGCGGGTCGCGGCGCGGAATGAAACGGTGCGCCAGCAGGCGCGCGGTCAGAATATTGAGTGCTTGATCCATGACTACTCGCTGCGCAGCGGCATCAGCCGGCCGCGGGAAATGGTGGCCACCTCGGGGTGGTCGAGTTCGTCGACGCTGGCGTCGGTTTCAAGCCGCAGCGGCAGCTTGACCAGATCGGCGACGACGCTTTGCTCCAGCGCGGCGTCGGCATCGCCGAGCAGCGCGAGCAAGGACAACCGGTAGGCGGTTTCGTGGTAGGTATCGGCGAGGACCGACTCGGTCAGCGACGCCGGCAGCCCCTGGCCAGCAAGCGCGGCCAGTTCTTCATACAGGGCCTCGGCGGCGAGCAAGCGCTCGGCTTCGAGTTCATCGACGACAGGCGCGGCGCTCGACGACGGCAGTTCGCTGGCGACGTGCTCGGTACGCACGCGGCCGGTAATTTCGAATTCGGCAACATCGAGCAACTCGTCGCTGGTCGCGAACAGCGGCTCCGGATGGAAGGCCAGCAGGCCGTCGGCGAGCGACGCCAGCGCGGCCTGACTCTGGCCACGCAGCCAGTCGGCGACGTTGGTCGACGTCAGCCCGGATTCGCCCAGGTGAACGCGCTGCGCAGCGAGTTCGGACAGGCGGCGCTGGAATACGCCGGTGAGTCGCAGCATCCGGCTCTGTGCGTAGGCGATCGACTGGGCCAGGTTGAGCGTCGGCAGATCGAGCGTGTCGTCGCCCAGCAAGGCGCGCATCACTTCGGTACCTTTCTCGACCCAGCGCCAGACGCTGTCGAGCTTGTCGCGCGCGCTGCGGATGCGGAATTCGGATTGCGATTCGAGCGCGGCCTCGAAATCGGCGTACAGCTCGTTCAATCGTGCCAGCAGGTGTTGCAGGGCTTCGGCCGAGACTTCGCCGACCGACTGGCCGGCGGCCACCTGGCCGGTCAGGTAACCGAGTTCGGCGTCCTCACCGGCAAACTGCGTCAGCGTCGTCACCGCCGCCAGCGCAATCCGGCCCGGCTCGGACAGCGCATACAGCTGCGCGTCGCTGTCCCAGACCAGCAGGTCGTTCTGGCGCAAGCGCGCGAGCACGGTTTCGAGCTTGATCGGGTTCAGGTAGGCGAAGTGCGATTGCAGTTCCTGCGGCGTCCAGCGCGGCGCATTGGCGCGCGCGCCGATTTCACGCAGTACCAGCAGCCGTACCAGTACTTCGTCCTCACCACCGCGGAACAGCGTGATGAAGGCATTGAGCACCGGCCTGGCGCGCATCAGCCCGGCCAGCGGGCCGAGATCGGCGGGCACGAAGCCGGGGGCAAAGAAGTCGTCGAGCGTCGATTCCATCGGATCTAGATCGTGGTGACGCGCGCGGCGAGCGCGGCGTCGAGTTGGGCGGTCAGTACGCCATCGGTGGCGAACTTGCGCGCGAACAATGCATCGCTGGCCAGCAAGGCCGGCAGGTCGGCCTCCGTCAGCGTCGCCGGCGACCATGCACCGGGCGTCCAGACCAGATGCCGCAGCGGATCACGCGCCAGCCGGTCGGCCAGCGGTGTGCGCATCAGCACGGTCTGGATGAACATTTCGTCAGGCACCAGCGTACTGCGAAAGAAGTCGACCGCCTTAGGGTATTCGTCACAGAAGCGCAGCACCGCGTCGACGGCATCGTGGCGCAAACACCACCACTGCGAGCCGGCCCAGACGGCGGTCAACGGCGGCGGCGGACGACGGCGCAGCCCCAGATGGCGCAGGCCACGCTGCAGTTTCTGCAAGGCACGCCCGGCCGGTCGGCCGTTCAGTGCCTCGGGATGCCACGCCTGCCAGCGGTAGCGGACGTCGAATCCGGCCTCGGAACGCAGGTCGAGATAGCCGGCGACGTCGCCTTGCGACAGCCGCGCAACGATGTCGGCGTGCGATTTGATCGGGTAATCGGCGCCCGACAGCAGCACCAGCCAGTCACAGCCGTCGGCACGCGCCGCGCGCATCAGTTCGAGCGTCGCGGCGACCAGCGAGAACCCGCCCCAGCGGCAAGGCCGGCGCGCGATGAAGCGGGTGCCGGCCGGCGCGGCGGCCTGCATGTCGGCAAACACATCGGCCGGCGTATTGGCGTCGACGTGGACGTAGACGTGCACGTCCGGCGCCGAAAGCCGGCCGATCAGCCGCGCCAGCTGTGCCGGCGCGGTATGGGCAAGAACAAGGTACGCCAACCGCATTGCGGCAGATCAGTCCTCGTCGCCGTCGAAGGCGTCGAGCGCACCGGCTTCGGAGGAGGTCAACGCCGGCTCGGGCGTCGGTTCGAGCGGTACTTCGCTCGGGCGCACCGCGTCGAGGTAATCCATGATCGCGTAGGTCAGCTCACGGGTGTTCTCGCCGGTCAGGCCGGAGATCGTGAACACGCGCAGCGCCTTCGGATCGAACACGTACTCGTTCTCCGGCGCCTGCCAGCCGTAGGCGGCGAGGAAGTCGGCGATGCGCTGCTCGCGCTCGTCTTCCGGCACCATGTCGAGCTTGTTCAGCACCAGCCAGCGCGGCTTGTTGTACAGGTCTTCGTCGTACTTGCGCAGCTCTTCGACGATAGCCTTGGCCTCGGCGACCGGATCGATGTTCTCGTCAAACGGTGCCAGATCGACCAGATGCAGCAGCACGCGGGTGCGCGCCAGATGCTTGAGGAAGCGGTGACCGAGACCGGCGCCTTCGGCCGCGCCTTCGATCAGGCCCGGAATGTCGGCGATCACGAAGCTGCGGTTCTCGTCGATCCGCACGACGCCAAGGTTCGGGTGCAGCGTGGTGAACGGATAGTCGGCGATCTTCGGCCGCGCCGCCGAGACGCTGGCAATGAAGGTCGACTTGCCGGCGTTGGGCATGCCCAGCAAACCGACATCGGCGAGCACCTTCAGTTCGAGCTTCAGTTCGCGCCGCTCGCCCTCTTCGCCCGACGTGGTCTGGCGTGGCGCGCGGTTGATCGAGCTCTTGAAATGGATATTGCCCCAGCCGCCCTTGCCGCCCTTGGCGAGGCAGACGCGCTCACCGTCATGCGTCAGGTCGGCGACGGTCTCGCCGGTTTCCGAGTCGACGATCAAGGTCCCGACCGGGAAGCGCAAGGTCACGTCGTCGCCGGCCGCGCCGTAGCAATCGGCACCGCGACCGGATTCACCGTCGCGCGCCTTGTATTTCTTGACGAAGCGGTAATCGACCAGGGTGTTGATGTTCTGGTCGGCAATGGCCCAGATCGTGCCGCCCTTGCCGCCGTCGCCGCCGTCGGGACCGCCGCGCGGAATGAATTTCTCCCGGCGCATGCTCGCCGAGCCCTTGCCGCCCTTGCCGGCGATGACTTCGATTCTTGCTTCGTCAATGAATTTCATAATGCCCTGTCCAGAAGCGAAAAAAGCCCTATCCCGCAGGATAGGGCTTTCTGACCGCGAGTTGCGAAGCTTACGCTTCTTCGCCGGTATACGGCAGCACGGTCACGGTGCGACGCTTGGCGGCACCCTTGATCGCGTACTTGACGTAGCCGTCAACGAGGGCAAACAAGGTGTGATCCTTGCCGATGCCGACGTTTTCGCCCGGGTGGAATTCGGTACCGCGCTGACGCACGATGATCGAACCTGCCGGAATCAGCTCGCCGCCATACACTTTGATGCCAAGGCGTTTCGCCTGGGAGTCGCGGCCGTTACGTGAACTACCGCCAGCTTTTTTGTGTGCCATGGTTAATCAGCTCCTGATTACGCGTCGATCGAATCGATGCGGATTTCGGTGTAGTTCTGGCGATGGCCCTGACGCTTCTGGTAGTGCTTACGACGGCGCATCTTGAAGATGCGGACCTTGTCGTGGCGACCTTGCGAAATGACCGTTGCCTTGACGGTAGCGCCAGCCACAAGGGGCGCGCCAATCGTCACTGCTTCACCGTTTGCCACCATCAATACTTCATTCAGTACGATTTGGCTGTCGATGTCTGCAGTGATCTGTTCTACTTTAAGTTTTTCGCCGATAGCAACTTTGTACTGCTTGCCACCGGTTTTTACGACTGCGTAAGACATAACAAGCTCCTGAGAGTTTGTGCTCAAAAAACGCCCCGCCCGAAGGCAAAACGATCCCCATCCACTACGGGGAACCCGGGATCATAGTGGCAACTTGCTTGAGAGTCAACAACTTAGCGCGCATCGGACGGCAAGCGCCGCCTTTCGTGCTAAGATCGCGGGCTTCATGAAATAGACGGCAGGACGAGACCAGCGTGTCGCTCGCGTTCGTACAATCGGTGATCGGTGCAGAAATGCAGGCGGTCGACCACCTTATCCGGCAACGACTCCACTCCGACGTCGCCCTGGTCAGCCAGGTCGCCGAGTACATCGTCGCCTCGGGCGGCAAACGGCTGCGGCCGATGATCGTGCTGCTGTCGGCGCGCGCGCTCGGCTACACCGGCGAGCATCACCGCGAGCTGGCTGCCGTCATCGAATTCATCCATACCGCCACCCTACTGCACGACGACGTCGTCGATGAATCCGCGCTGCGCCGCGGTCGCGACACTGCCAATGCCCTGTTCGGCAACGCCGCCTCGGTGCTGGTCGGCGACTTCCTCTATAGCCGCGCCTTCCAGATGATGGTCGGCTGCGGTTCGATGCGCGTGATGGAAACGCTCGCCGACGCGACCAATATCATCGCCGAGGGCGAGGTCTTGCAGCTGATGAATATCGGCAACGTCGACCTCGACGAAGCCGGTTACGTCCGCGTCATCCAATACAAGACCGCCAAGCTGTTCGAAGCCGCGGCCCGGCTCGGCGCCCTGCTCACCAGCGCCGACGCCGAAACCGAGGACAAGCTGGCGCGCTACGGCATGCATCTGGGCACCGCCTTCCAGATCATCGACGACGTGCTCGACTACTCGGGCAAGCAGGACGAGATCGGCAAGAGCCTCGGCGATGACCTCGCCGAAGGCAAGGCGACGCTGCCGCTGATCTACGCGATGCGCCATGGCACGCCCGAACACGCCGACGCGGTGCGCCAGGCCCTGACGCAGGCCGATCGCTCGCTGCTGCCGCAGGTACTCGCCGCGGTGCACGCGACCGGTGCGCTCGACTACGCCCGCGACATCGCCCAGCGCGAAGCCGATCTGGCCCGCGCACTGATCGCCGAGCTTGCCGACAACGACGACCGACGCGCGCTCGAAATCCTTGCCGAATTGGCCGTTGCACGGAATAGCTGACGTTTCTCGCGAAAGCGCTTGACAGCCCCCTAGGGGCTTACCATAATGGCGCTCTCTTTCGAGATCGGGGTGTAGCTTAGCCTGGTAGAGCGCTACGTTCGGGACGTAGAGGCCGGAGGTTCGAATCCTCTCACCCCGACCAGAATCTCAGCAAAAAGCCGCACATTGTGCGGCTTTTTGCTTTTCCACCCTCCCGCCCCAAGCCGACGCACGGCGCCGTTTTGCCGCTTACACTGGAACGATAGTGGCCCCGCGAACAGAACCGGACGCCTTAGCCGACCCTGCAGAGTCGCCTCGCACCGCCACCCAACCGGCCCGCCCCGGGCCCGGAGGTGCATCATGGCGCACGTCGACCTACCCGATTTCGATACCCTGGCCGCGCTGTACCGCCAGGACCCCGGCGCATTCGAAGCACTGCGCAGCAGCTTGTTGCAACAGGCCCTCGATGACGTCGAAGCCCCACGCCGGCAACGGATCGAGGCACTGCTGAACCACATTGAGCTGCACCGCCGGCGCGCCAAGAATCCGCTGCACGCAACCGTCATCGCCCACGAAATGATGTGGACCTCGTTCCTGACGATGAACTACGTACTGCACCACGGCGAGCGCCCCCCACAAGCCAGTGCAACACTCTTGCAGTTCCGCCCGCGCGCGCAGCTGCACTGACCCGGCGACTCAGCCCCACAGATCCGGCTGCTCGGGCGCCGGTGGCGCGTCACCTAGGCGTACGCCGACACCGAGCAGCCGCACCGGCTTGCCGCCGCGCGCCCATCCCTGCGACAGCAAGGCGGCAAAGGTCGACAAATTCGGCGCACCGGGCCCTTCGACCGTGGTCTGGCTGAAATCGTGGAACTTGATCTTGACCACCGGCTTGGCACGCTCGCTGGCGGCCCCGCTGCGGGCGAAACGCGCTGCGAAATCGTCGACCAGCACCGGCAACGCCGCAAGGCAGGCGCCGAGATCGGCGAGATCCTCCGCGTAGGTCTGCTCGACCGACAGCGACTTGCGCGCTCGGCTGCTGACGACCGAGCGTGCATCGATACCGCGACATTGCTGATGCAGCGACGCGCCCATCTTGCCGAAATGACGCACCAGCCGTTCGAGTGGCCACGCCTGCAAATCGGCGCACGTCCGCACCCCCATCTCTTCCAAACGCCCGGCCGTCGCCTTGCCCACCCCCCAAAGCTTGCCCACCGGCAGCGGCGGCATGAAGCCGGCCACCTCGCCGGGCGTGATCACGAACTGGCCGTCGGGCTTGCGCCAGTCGCTGGCGATCTTGGCCAGCAGCTTGTTCGGCGCAATGCCGGCACTGGCGGTGATGCCAACCTCGGCCGCGATACGCGCGCGGATCTCCTGCGCCATCAAGGTCGCACTGCCGCGACAATGCGCCAGGCCGGTGACGTCGAGATAAGCCTCGTCGAGCGACAGCGGCTCTATCCGCTCGGTGTAATCGCGGAAGATCGCGTGGATCGCCTTTGAGGCATCGCGGTAACGCGGAAAATCCGGCGGCAACAACACCAGCTTCGGGCAGCGCTGCAGGGCGGTGCGCGTCGACATCGCCGAACGGATGCCGAAGCGCCGCGCCGGATAGTTGCAGGTGGCAATCACGCCGCGACGCTCGGCGGCACCACCGATCGCCAGCGGCACATCACGCAGCGACGGATCGTCGCGCATCTCGACCGCCGCATAAAAGCAGTCGCAATCGATATGGATGATCTTGCGCTCGGCAGCCACGCAGTTACTCGCCCACCAATAGAATCGAGGCCCATATTGTACGATCGTTCTATACAAGGTGCGCGACATACCGCCATGCGGCACATTGACGCCCGAGGCGGCGTCCGCAGCCCGAGCGGCATGGCTTATAATCTGCGGCTTATCTCATTCGTCCTTCCGAGTATCCGGCATGCACGAGCACTACTCCCCGGCCCAGATCGAGGCCGCAGCCCAGCAACAGTGGGAAAAGAACCAGGTTTTCCAGGCGCTGGAAGACGCGTCCAAGCCCAAGTACTACGCGTGCTCGATGCTGCCCTACCCGTCGGGCAAGCTGCACATGGGCCATGTGCGCAACTACACGATCAACGACATGCTGGCGCGCCAGCTGCGGATGCGCGGCTTCAACGTGCTGATGCCGATGGGCTGGGATGCCTTCGGCCTGCCGGCAGAGAACGCAGCGATCGCCTACAAGAAGTCGCCGGCCGAATGGACCTACGCCAACATCGCCGACATGAAGTCGCAGATGCAGCCGCTGGGTCTGGCGTTCGACTGGTCGCGCGAGATCGCCACCTGCGATCCGGACTACTACAAGTGGAACCAGTGGTTCTTCCTGAAGATGCTGGAAACCGGCGTTGCCTACAAGAAGACCCAGATCGTCAACTGGGATCCGGTCGACCAGACCGTGCTCGCCAACGAACAGGTCGTCGACGGCCGCGGCTGGCGCTCGGGCGCGGTGGTCGAGAAACGCGAGATTCCCGGTTACTACTTCGGCATCACCCAGTACGCCGACGAGCTGCTGAACGATATCGACCAGCTGGAAGGCTGGCCCGACATGGTGCGCGCAATGCAGCGCAACTGGATCGGCAAATCCGAGGGCGTGCGCTTTGCCTTCGACCATGACATCAAGGACGCCAGCGGTGCGCTGATCAATGAGGGCAAGCTGTGGGTGTTCACCACCCGCGCCGACACCATCATGGGCGTGACCTTCTGCGCCGTCGCCGCCGAACACCCGCTGGCAACGCGCGCGGCCGAGCTGAACCCGGCGCTGCTGCCCTTCATCGACGAATGCAAGCACGGCGGCACCACCGAAGCCGAGCTGGCGGCGCAGGACAAGGTCGGCGTATCGACCGGCCTGTTCGTCACCCACCCGCTGACCGGCGAACAAGTCGAGGTCTGGATCGGCAATTATGTGCTGATGGGCTACGGCGACGGCGCGGTGATGGCGGTGCCGGCGCATGACGAGCGCGATTTTGCCTTCGCCAAGAAGTACAACTTGCCGATCAAGCAGGTCGTCGCCGTCGACGGCGAAACCTTCAGCACCGACGCCTGGGCCGAGTGGTACGGCGACAAAAGCCGCGGCGTGACGGTGAACTCCGGGCGTTACGATGGTCTGGCCTACAAGGCGGCCGTCGACGCGGTCGCCGCCGAGCTGGCCACCAAGGACGCCGGCGAGAAGAAGACCACCTGGCGCCTGCGCGACTGGGGCATTAGCCGTCAGCGCTACTGGGGCACGCCGATCCCGATCATCCACTGCCCGTGCTGCGGCGACGTGCCGGTGCCGTATGAAGACCTGCCGGTCGTGCTGCCGACCGACTGCATCCCGGACGGCTCGGGCAATCCGCTCAAGCACCGCGACGACTTCCTCAACGTCGCCTGCCCGAAGTGCGGCGAGCCGGCGCAGCGCGAAACCGACACGATGGATACCTTCGTCGATTCGAGCTGGTACTTCATGCGCTATTGCGACCCGAAGAACAGCGAGGCGATGGTCGGCGAGGGTACCAAGTACTGGATGGCCATGGACCAGTACATCGGCGGCATCGAGCACGCGGTCTTGCACCTTTTGTACGCACGCTTCTGGACCAAGGCGATGCGCGACGCCGGGCTGATCAACTTCGGCGAACCGTTCAAGAACCTGTTCACCCAGGGCATGCTGCTGCGTGACTGCTATTACCGCGAGGAAGCCTCGGGCAAGAAGCGCTGGTTCTATCCGGCCGAAGTCGATGTCCAGCACGACGACAAGGGCCGGCCGGTTGCAGCGATCGCCAAGGAAGACGGCCAGCCGGTGGTGATGGGCGGCATCGAGAAGATGTCCAAGTCGAAGAACAACGTCGTCGAACCGAAGGACATCATCGAGCAGTACGGTGCCGACACCGCGCGACTGTTCACGATGTTCGCCGGCCCGCCCGACCAGAGCGCGGCCTGGTCCGACAGCGGCGTCGAAGGCGCGTATCGCTACCTGCGCCGGCTGTGGAACTTCGGCTACAAGCACGCCGACGCGATTCGCGCCGCCGGCGCGCTGCCGGCCGAATTGTCCAAGGATGACAAGGCGCTGCGCTTCGAGATCCACAGCACGCTCAAGCAGATCGACGCCGACTTCGAACGGCTGCAGTACAACACCGTTGTTTCGGGCGTGATGAAGCTCCTGAACGCACTGGATGCGTATGCCGGCGACAACGCCGCGGTACTGCGCGAATCGTTCGGCATCCTGCTGCGCGCGATCTACCCGGCCGCGCCGCATATCGCTCACCAGCTGTGGTGCGAGCTTGGCTACGGTGACGAAATCGCCGACGCGACCTGGCCAACGCCAGCGGCGGACGCGCTGACGCAGGACGAGATCAAGCTGATGGTGCAGGTCAACGGCAAGCTGCGCGGCGAGATCCATGTCGCCAAGGACGCACCGAAGAACACGATCGAAGCCGCGGCACTGGCGCTGGAAGGCGTGCAGAAGTTCCTCGAAGGCGCGCCGAAGAAAGTCATCATCGTTCCGGGCCGACTCGTCAACATCGTCGCCTGATTGCCGGCCGGGCGCTGCCCGGCTCGTTTCACTGGAGTATGCAATGCGTTACCTGCTGATCGTCGCCACCCTGTTGCTCACCGCCTGCGGCTTCCACCTCCGCGGCCAGGGCGCCGGCGGCGCTTTCCCCTACGCCACGGCGACCGTCAGCGGCGGCGGCGGTACGGCCAACGCATTGCGCGAATACCTGTCGGTT
Source organism: Jeongeupia wiesaeckerbachi (assembly GCF_050916355.1). Lineage (GTDB taxonomy): Bacteria > Pseudomonadota > Gammaproteobacteria > Burkholderiales > Chitinibacteraceae > Jeongeupia > Jeongeupia wiesaeckerbachi. The sequence continues at coordinate 1,526,486 of NZ_CP136946.1, read as the reverse complement.
CTGCCCGACGTGAAACTGCTCGACAAGCCAGACGAGAACACAGCGAAGATCGACATCGTCAGCGAAGGCGACAACCAGAAGGTGCTGACCGTCAACAGCTCGGGACGGGTCAGCGAGTACCGCGTTTATTACACCGTGCGCTTCCGCGTTCGCCAGGGCGACAACTATCTGATCGACGACGGCAAGGTTCAGTTGTTCCGCGACTACACCTACGACGAGAACAATCCGCTGGGCGAAGATGCCGAGAAGGCGCAACTGGTCGAAGGCATGCAGCGTGACGCCAGCCAGAACATCCTGCGCCGGATCAACGCCGCAGCGCGCAACGCGGAGAAGATCAAGGCCAATCCGCCCCCCCCGAAACCGTCGCAGACCGAGCAAATGATCAAGTCGCTGCAGTAATGCGTAGCGAACAGCTCGCGCGGCAGCTGGCCACCCGGCTGGCGCCGCTGTACACGATCCACGGCGATGAAGCCTTTCTCGCCCAGGAGGCCGCGCAGGCGGTGCGCGATGCCGCACGCCAAGCCGGCCATGCGGAGCGCGAAGTGCTGACGGTCGAGGCCGGCTTCAGCTGGAGCCGGCTGGCCTTGCTCGGCAACTCGTTCTCGCTGTTTGCCGACAAGAAGCTGATCGAGCTGCGCATCCCGACCGGCAAGCCCGGCGTCGAAGGAGCCAAGGCCATCGAAGCCTATTGCGCCGATCTGCCACCCGACACGATCACGCTGGTCCAGCTGCCGAAGCTGGACCGGGCCGGGCAGAACGCCAAATGGTTCCAGGCGCTGGCGACGCACGGCGATGTCGTCGAAGCCAAGGCCATCGATCGCAACGCGCTGCCGGGCTGGATGCGCGAACGCTTCGGCGCGCAAGGCCAGACGCTGGCACTCGACGCACTCGACTTTCTCGCCGATCGGGTCGAAGGCAATCTGTTTGCCGCGCACCAGGAAATCCTCAAACTCGGCCTGCTCTATCCGCAGGGTGAAATCACCCTGGCGATGCTGACGCAGACGATCGCCGACGTCGCCCGTTACGACGTATTCCAGCTCGGCGAGGCCTTGCTGGGCGGCGACGCAACCCGCTTCTGCCGCATGCTCGACGGCCTCAGGGCCGAGGGCGAAGCGCCGCATCTGGTGCTGTGGGCGATGAGCGAGGAAATCCGTGCGCTGTACCGGATCGGCCAGGGCCGCGCCCGCGGTGTGCCGATGCCGCAGCTGTTCAAGGAAAACCGGATCTGGGGCAACAAGCAACGCTTGATCGACGGCGCGTTGTCGCGCGTCGGCGGCAGCGCGCTGCGCGATGGCCTGGCGCGTGCGGCGCGGATCGACCGGCTGGTCAAGGGCATCGGCGATGGCGATGCTTGGGACGAGTTGCAACGACTGGGCCTGACGATCATGGGCCGCGCCGCCTGAGCCGGACGGCTTTCTGTTAAGCTCGACGTCCCGACCGACTGCCGCCGTCCGCAATGAAAGAAGAGATTCTCGTCAACGTTACCCCGCAGGAAACCCGCGTCGCCACGATCGAGGACGGCATCGTCCAGGACATCCATATCGAGCGCAGCGCGCATCTGGGTCTGGTCGGCAATATCTATCTCGGCATGGTCAAACGGGTGCTGCCAGGCATGCAGTCGGCCTTCGTCGAAATCGGGTTGGAGCGCGCCGCCTTCCTGCATATCGCCGACGTGATCGAACAGCGGCAAAATCCGAACGAAACCTTTCGGATCGAAAAACTGGTCCACGAAGGCCAGCCGGTCATGGTGCAGGTGATCAAGGACCCGATCGGCACCAAGGGCGCGCGGCTGTCGACGCAGATCAGCATCGCCGGGCGCTTTCTCGTTTTCCTGCCGCAGGAACACCATATCGGCATCAGCCAGCGGATCGAAAACGGCGACGAGCGCGAACAACTGCGCGAACGGCTGAACCGGTTGCTACCGCAAGATCACCACGGCTACATCATCCGCACCAGCGCCGATCACGCCACCGATGACGAACTCAAAGCCGACATCGACTATCTCGACCTGATCTGGGCCGACATCCTGCAGAAATCGCAAAAGCTGCCGGCCAAATCGTTGCTATTCCAGGATCTGTCGCTGCAGCTGCGCGCCTTGCGCGACATGGTCAACGCCGACACCGAAACGGTGCTGGTCGACAGCCGCGAGAACTACCTGAAAATGGCCGAATTCGCCGGTCGCTTCGTCGCCGACGTCGCCCCGCGCGTCCAGCATTACAGCGGCGAGCGGCCGCTGTTCGAGCTCTACGGCATCGAAGCCGAAATCGAGCGCGCGCTGAGCCGTCGCGTCAACCTCAAGTTCGGTGGCTATCTGATCATCGATCAGACCGAAGCGATGACGACGATCGACGTCAACACCGGCGGCTTCGTCGGCACGCGCAACTTCGACGACACGATCTTCAAGACCAACCTCGAAGCCACCCACGTCATCGCCCGGCAACTGCGGCTGCGCAACCTTGGCGGCATCATCATTGTCGACTTCATCGACATGGACAACGCCGAGCACCAGACGGCCGTGCTCGACGAACTGAAGAAGGCCTTGGCACGCGACCGCACCAAGATCACCGTCTCGACCTTCACCAGCCTCGGACTGATCGAGATCACCCGCAAACGCACCCGCGAATCGCTGGCACATGTGCTGTGCGAACCCTGTCCCACCTGCCAGGGCCGCGGCGAAATCAAGACCGCCGAATCGGTGTGCTTCGAAATTCTGCGGGAAATCCTGCGCGAGGAACGCCAGTTCAGTGCGCGTGAATATCGGATTCTTGCATCACAAGGAGTGATCGATCGGTTTCTCGACGAAGAATCAACTAATTTGGCGATGCTAGCGGATTTCATTACGAAACCAATTTACTTGCAGGTGGAAACTGCATATTCACAGGAACAGTTTGATGTGGTGCTCGTATAGATTAGAAAAAGCAGGCACCATCAAACCCTAAGATCAGTAATTCAGCCGACATAAAATTTATCCGCCCAATAGGCAAAAATTAAAAAAACATCAAGTCAGAATCAAGAATCCAGCACATCCGTCATCACCAATAAATGAAGCGTAAAAGCAATGAGAATTCTTGTCGTTTTCGGAACAAGGCCAGAAGCCATTAAAATGGCACCTCTTGTACAACAACTAAGTACTGACACTCGATTCGAAGTCCGAATCTGTGTTACAGCTCAGCATCGGCAAATGCTGGATCAGGTACTTGATCTTTTTGAAATCACTCCGGATTTTGATTTAGATCTTATGAAGCCTGATCAGGGCCTAACCGATATCACCAACCGCGTATTAATCGGACTACGTGACGTATTCAACGCCTGGAAACCAAATATGGTTTTAGTACATGGCGACACGACAACAACAATGGCAGCGAGCATAGCCGCATTCTACCAGCGCATCCCTGTCGGGCATGTTGAAGCAGGGTTAAGAACTGGCAACATCTACTCACCATGGCCAGAAGAAATGAATAGGAAAATTGCAGGTGCGATCAGCGCCATCCATTTCTCCCCCACTTCGACTAGCCAAGAAAATTTACTGCGAGAAGGCGTTGCGGCTGAAAGTATTCACGTCACGGGGAATACAGTCATTGATGCACTTTTAAAAATAAATCAGAAACTAAATTCGAACGAATCACTTACCATTGAAATGCGAAAGCATTTTCCTTTTCTCGATGCCGGAAAAAAATTAATTTTGGTCACGGGCCACAGAAGAGAAAATTTCGGCCAAGGTTTCGAGAATTTATGTCGTGCGCTCGCTAATATAGCCCAGCGGCCGGATGTTCAGATTGTGTATCCGGTTCATCTGAATCCCAACGTTCAAGAGCCGGTCAATCGGATTTTGTCCGGAATTGAGAACATCCATCTAATAGCTCCACAAGACTACTTGCCATTTGTCTACCTGATGAGCCAAAGCTATATCATTCTGACTGATAGCGGTGGTGTGCAGGAGGAGGCCCCTTCCCTCGGAAAACCAGTATTAGTTATGCGAGATACCACAGAACGGCCTGAAGCTGTCGAGGCGGGAACAGTGAAGCTAGTGGGCACTCACTCTGATACTATAGAAAATGAAGTGAATAACTTACTCGATGAATCTGTCTTTTACGATGCGATGGCTCTTGCCCACAATCCATATGGCGACGGGAAAGCCTCGGAACGTATTGCTGATATTATTTTCCAGAATAAAGCACAGATTACCGCAATGCAGCAATAAAAGAGCGACATCCCTGGCTCAGTAAAAATCAACAGAGCCAGGGTCATGCAGATTTATAATCACCTGTCGGAAAGCTAAACAATCATGGTATTTTCTTCAGTTTTTCAGAAGTGATTTTCATGGAGCCGAGCTTATAACATATATTACAAGGTAAGTCTGTCACGCCTCAAAAAATGCCATCTATTTCGTAGATCAAACAAAGAAAGCAGAAAATCCCAACGTGGGTCAAGCAGACTAATCAGCTAAATCAAGAAAAAAGTCGTCGAGCGCACCAAACCTGCAATCCCAATCATTTTCTTTTCTAAAATCAGCTAAAGACTTCCCGGTCAGACCTGTAGCGATAGTTTTCTGAAATAACCCCCGCCAGTCGCTCCCCGGCTCCATATGATATGCCTCACCGTTGAGAATACGCTCCGTCATAGTGCCGAATGCCGTTGACCAAATAGGCACCCCTAGCCCTCGCATTTCATAAAATTTAATCGGATCAACCGAGGAAGTTAATTTATTTCTACGAAATGGAATAATTCCAACGCCAAAGCGAGAAGTTTCGACAATCGCTTGAGTGAGCGAACACTCCGGATGAAGCTCAACATTGTTAGGCAAATCATTAGGAATAGACGTACGTAGCGGGCCAATAATTTTTACTCGCTTATCCGGCATAGCGCGTGCCATTTCACAGACGATATCCCAATCAAACCAGTCAGCAATTGTTCCAACATATCCAATCACCGCATGGTTACGCTCGATGGATGTCAAATCCTTAACTCTATCCATCTGGTAGGCATTTGGGAGCAAGACTGGCTGACGTTGGCGCTGACTGACCCGATGTCCCAATGACTCGGCCGACACATAGACACGATCGACAACATCAATCAGCTCTAGCTCACGTTGTCGCATCGATTTTGCTGACAATCCGGAATAGAACTCCGAAAAATCATCCATAATATCTAGAAAGCTTTTCCCTCGTTGCGCAGCAAACTTAATGGCTTGGGCAGCCAGAATACTTGGTCTTCCAACGCCAATACAACATGACTCATCGGCCAAAGCAATTTGGATCTCTCGCCACGTTCCTCGCCAAAGAAAATAGTTGAGCCAATTGATCGAGGTCAATGGCTCCAGAGGCAGTGCACGAGGGCGCAGCACCGAAATCCCATCTACAGGCTCAGAGACATCAGCGGAAGAGGAGAAATCAACGCTTAAGTCGGAAAGACGCGGCAATCGGGTTGGGTAGGGATCAATCCAGAGCACCCGCGTTACATGCCCACGTTTAAGCAAGTAGTGCATCATGTAATGCGGACGTTGCCAATAGCTAGAAAATGGAACCGGTGCGAAATAGACAATACCGTTTGACGCCATGGTCACAAAGTAATTTCCAAGTCAAACTAATGAATTAAAACGTTTTCGTCAAATTAAAGAAATGCATATTTCAAAAGGAGTAGGGGCAAATCCATGCCCCCGAGACTTAAAATTCCATCGAAATAATTTTCTTCACCAACCGCTTAAAAACTCGCTTTATCCACAAATAACTTCGCAATGGAAGTTCGAATACACAATATAAAATTCGGTCAATTTTTCTTAGGACCGGTGGGCCATCCCAATATAAAGCCAACGGAAAATATTGCAGCCTTTTCGAAATAACCAGCAATCGCGCCAACGGCGGCGAAATTATCGAAGAAATTGCCTGTGAATGTTCCCAAGTTTTGGGGAAATAATCATCCAGCACAGAAAAAATCTCGCGAATTGCTTTCAGCTTCGAATACCCATGCAGGGTTTTCACTTTTGCAATCCAACTGACACAATGACGGACAGTGTAGGTTTCTAATCGCTTACGGTTCGCATCAAATTCATTTCGGCTTTTATAAAACTCAAGCATATCGCGCAACGCAGGAATGATGTTCAATATTCTACGATCAGTTTGCTTCATTGACTGGGTGGGCCGCGTTATATCGTAGTTATAGACCTCCTTATTTACATAGTAAATTTTCTTCGCTAGGAGATAGCTTTTAGGCGCAAAATTTGCATCCGCGAAGAAAATTCCTTCTTTGAAACGAAAATCTAGATTAGCAAAAAGCTCAGCTTTATAAATCCTACCGCAGGGGGTTGCCCAATTATTATAAAGCTCATCTTTCGCAGCCTCATCCAGCATGCACTCTTTTCCGAACGGCAATGCCACAAAAGGAGTTATGGAGTCGGAAAAATGGTACATCAGATTCCCGATCAGCATATCCGCATCGACTATCTCTATCTTTTGATACAAATAGCCCAATGCATCAGGATCGAGAAAGTCATCGCCATCGACAAAAACAATATAATCGCCTTTGGCGTGAGCAAGCCCGACGTTGCAAGCAGAGCCGTGCCCTCCATTCTCCTTGATGTACGACCTAAAAACATCAGGATACTTGAGAACGAACTCATCAACTATCAGTTGACTATCATCCTTACTCCCATCATTAACAACAATAACCTCGAAGTCTTTGAACAATTGCCGAGCCAATGAATTAAGGCAGCGGGAAATATAGAACTCCAGATTATAGACGGGAACGATTACTGAAATCTTAGGCATCTTTAAACCACTCATCAAAAGCTGCAAGACTACGCTGAATTATATTGTTCATGTCATAGTAGCGATACTCAGCTAGGCGGCCAAGCAAAAATAGATTGGGAAAATCGCGCGCCATATCGACATAACCTTCGTATGCCTGCTGGTTATCTTCTTTGGGAATTGGATAGTAAGGAATATCTTTCTCAGGATCGTTACGATCATATTCCTGTGGATACTCGAACATGATTGACGTTCCAGCCATAGACCGATCCAGCATCATATGTTTATATTCAGAAATTCTAGTGTATGCATGTTCATTAGGATAATTAACAGTGCCCGTAGGCTGGAAGAAATCGACATCCCTCTCCTCAACCGTAAACCGGAGCGATCGATAAGGGAGTTCTCCAAGCGAATACTCAAATAACTCATCCAATGCCCCGGTATAGATAACAGGCCCATCAAAAGCCTCGTCCTCAAAATAAATTTTGCAATCCGCTCGGTCCAAACGAAGACGCTGTTTGGCTTTAGTATTAAGCAGAACATTAATATTTTCGGACCTCAGCATGTTCTCAAACATGCCGGTATATCCATTTTTAGGCAACTGCTGATAGCGCTCCTGAAAGTAACGATCATCGTAGGAGACGTGGACGGGAACGCGAGCTGTGATAGTCTCAAAATCTAGGTTTTCGGGCTTTTCGCCCCATTGCTTAGTTGTATAGTTCAAATACACTTTATTGAAAATGTAGTCGCCAAGCCATGCCAACGATTCATTTGCATTATTTCGCAACTTTGATACTGGTACCTTAATATCCATTCCAAATTCAGATGTAAGAACTTGGATAAGATTTTCGGCCTGATCCGGCAAAAGAATTTTAATGGAATCGAGATTGAATGGGACTGGAACTAGATGCCCATCGATATGAGCCAGAACCTTGTGCTGATATGGGTACCAGTCTGTAAACTGCGACAAGTATTCAACAACAAAATCTTCATTTGTGCGGAAGAGGTGAGGGCCGTATTTATGAATATTGATCCCCAAACCGTCCTTGTAATCGAACATATTACCTGCGATATGGTCTCGTTGTTCGATAATCAAGACTTTCTTATTAAGAATGTTAGCCAAACGCTCCGCTATAATGCTTCCCGCAAAGCCCGAACCAATCACAATAGCATCGTATTTCATGTCAGTCATTTTCCTTTCAACGCATTCGAAATAATCGCGGACATCCGAGAAATCAGGTGCTCATTTGAAAACTGCTCGTAAACTCCATAATCAGGATGGATTTTACCCTCCAATGCACGCAATAGGACATACGCAATTCGATCCACATTAAGCCCTGCCGTCAAATTTTGGGATTTCTTCAAAATTTCAGAGCTCAAGCCTTTCTCCATGGTTATGCCAATAATTGGCTTTTTTGCCCCCATGTAGTCAGCCAGTTTGCACGCAAAAAATGGATTGACCTCTATTCCATCATCGGCTGCATTAAAAATTCCATCAATCAACACCAATGCATCAGCGTATTTCATCAAGCCGAGACTTTCCAGATAACCAACAGCACCGATAAAGTGCACATGGTCGGCATGCTTCATGTTCTTGTGTACATCCAAATCAGCCTGGCATGGAGCGCCGCCAACAAACACAAGCTCAAAATTAGATTTGTACTCCGGGTATATCGTTAAAAGACGATCGACAGCCAGTAAAATAGGCTCAGCACGACGCTTTACTGAGTAAAGCGTTCCTAGATGCATCAATGTGAATGGCGCTTTCTTTTCAAATTTTACTGGAGCAGCGTCATACATCGACATCTCGTAGGCGTGAGGAACAACGACAACCTTGTCAAGGTACTTCTTTAGATCGCCAGAAAACATCAAGTCCCGTTGAAATTCATTATTCACGACAATAACGTCCGCATACTTGATCGTCTCTCGCTCTGTTCGGATATCTTCTTTTACTTTCGGGTATCCCGGAAGGTGAGCAATATAAGGGTTCCGCTCAAAAAGATCGCCAAAATAGGCAATCCACGGAAGTTTTTTATTTTCCTTCTTAATGCCTAACGCCACAAAATGAGAGTGAATTTCATTGCTGTGAGATATAACAAAATCGTATTTGTCTTTATTAACTTCAAAGTGATAACGAGCCGCATCTGCAAACTCTTTGCGCGAACGATCGCCGCGCGGATTATGGTGATCCGTTCTAATCTCAAAGCGATTTAACTTCGCCTTCCCAACAAATTTCAAGAGTGCTTCATCGCGATGCTCTCGCCACACCTGCATAACATCATATTCAAAAGGGGTATCTTTAATACGACGAAAAAAATCAATATCGGCAGATCCAACTGTTGGCGCAAAAAGCCACGAAACAGCAAATCCATAAGGCATCCGAGCCATAGTCCCTCTTCAAAAATTAAGTAGTAACGAAAACCTATTGAAGGACAACCAATAAATCAGCATCCCATCTTTACACGATCCGGTTTTCACACCAAAAAATCATTGCAATTACTTGAATAATCACTGCATCCGTCACCGCGAAGGAACGTCCCCCTTTAAATATCTCAAGGAATTTTTAATCTCGATGCGAGAATCTCTCTTTACAGAGCACATAAGCCCCAGCCAGATATGTTTCAAAATTACTTCTTCCGTGCACGACCTCGCCTAGTCGCCTCAATACAGAATATGATTGAAGGAATGGAGCAGGTCCTGCATCCTCTACAGAGGAACGCAACGAAAGATAAAAATCGATCGCAATGTTATTGCGACTAGGCTTCCTCCATCGCAGTTTCCTTAGGAAGGACTTCCATACATTAAACTCGCTATGCTCGCTCAATATTTTTCTTCTAAATGCTTTCCTATTCAAATTAGCCGCAGCACTAATTTGCTTGGAAAACTCTTCAGCATTTATCACTTCAAGATGCCTTCCAGAAAAATTGGCATACTGTGCCTCGTCAAAAAGCCGCTCGTCGACAATGCCTTTAACGCCATCGTAGCCGACCATTGCAACACATTTTTCCGCAGCAATCCCTTCAAGAACAACTCTGCCCATACCTGCAACACCGGCATACTTCCTCATGATATTCGGAACCGTATCGCTAAATCCAAGAAACTCAACAAAACCTTCAACGTCATTTTCTTTAGACCACTGCACCAGCCCTTCCTTAGCACTGCCGTCACCGACAACAGCAACACCGGGAATTCCTGACGCCTTAGCTTTCAGAATGAAATCCATGATTCCGATTATTTTCGAATCATCCAGTCGACTAACCAATAGCCAGCGAGTATCCGCAAAAGGATATTCTACATCAGCCCCCAGCTCACTAAACTCTACGCCATTTGGCAGCAAAGCAAAATTAGAGGAGCCGAGAAATGGCCTGGTTAATTGCAAAATCTCTTTTGAAACAGAAATAACCAAGCTTGAACCAGGAAAAATCAATGACTTCACAAAAAAATCATATATGGGCCCGTACACTCCACTAAGCGAACTAGGACCGTGCAATGTAACGACAAACTTAACATTCTCCAACGCCGCCGCAATAAATGCCGGAATCAACGAGATAAAAGGATGAGCATGAACGCAATCTATAGAATTTCGGCGAATAATACGTCTTATTAGTTCGACAGATTGAACCAAATCCAGCTCCGAAGCTTCAGGACTCATTGCGACCCCTGTAGTCAGCGACACAAGTTCAATAGGACGTAGCATATCGTTGAATGCCGTGCCAACGGCCATATGAACTTGGCACCCCAATTGTGTAAGGGCTGAAACCTCTCCTCGGATATGTGTTTCCAGCCCGCCAATTAAGTATGCTTCGGTAACAATCAGTATTGCTTTCATGATTATCCTAACTCTGAGACTGACACCTCGGATGTCAACGCAGCAATTCCAGATCCTGTGGGGCGAATCTGATCAATCTTTATCACCATTGCATCAGTTTTTTTGTCAAGATATGACATATCAGCATGGGAAATAGCTTCTGCAATTGCTAACGTAGCAAAATACGTCCCAGGAAATAAATTAAGATCTAGACTAAAACTAAATCTCAGTCGCTTCCCCGCTGTTGCATTTAGGAAATTATTCTTGTGATATAAAGTGCTCGTCCCAAAGGCACTCACCCCTTCAACGGTTCGAAGGAGAATTCCAGCCTGGATTTCTCCAACGAAAGCAAGCACATCAACATCAAAATATAGTTGTGCCTGATCGCCAGTTCGGAACGCTCCAACCCCCTCACCATGTTTATCTACAATACCCCAGCGTCGAATAACTGCTTTAAGGCCGTCGTTACTCCCTTGCCTATCCTCGTTTGAGACTTCGTCGCACACAGGTTTTGTCAAACACTCACGTTCTGCGCTTACCGCTTGATTCTCTTCATCTTTTGCACTTAAATACCTAAGGTAGGCTCGCTCATCCGAATATAGCAGCGCATGGTACTGATCTACAATCTCTTTAGAAGACCCGATGCCATGCACTCTTCCTTTATGCAGCAACACACCACGTTGACAAAACTTCTCGACGGTTGCTGTAGAATGAGTCACCAACAAAATCGAGCATCCACCTTTGCGTAGCTTCTCGATATGATCAAAACACTTCCTTTGGAATTTCTCATCCCCGACAGACAATGCTTCATCAACAATTAGAATTTGTGGCTCGACACAAGCCTGAACCGCAAATGCAAGCCGAACATACATGCCACTAGAGTATGTTTTCACCGGCTGATCCAAGTGATCTCCAATATCGGCAAAATCTACAATATCTTGAAATTTCGCATCCATCTCTTCTCGAGAGAAACCAAGAATCGTTCCATTTAAATAGACATTTTCTCTTCCAGTAAACTCTGGATTGAACCCAGAGCCTAATTCCAGAAGAGCAGCCAACACTCCATTTGCCTTGACTTCACCCTGTGTAGGATTCAACGTCCCAGCAATTATCTGTAGCAAAGTACTTTTGCCACTGCCGTTACGCCCTAGAATACCGACAGTTTCGCCTTTGGCAACCTCGAACGAAACATCATGCAGTGCCCAGAATTCTTTAAAGTACTGACGCCGGCCACGAAAAATCAGCTGTAATAGTCGATCCCTGGGTTTTGAGTACATTTCAAAACGCTTCGAGATATTATTAACGGAGATCGCAATATTAGAGGACATCAGCAAATCCTTGACGCGTTTTCTGAAACCAAGCGAAGCCACCCCACGCGAACATCAACGCAGAACCCATTTGGCATGCCCACTTTAGCCAGTCAATCCCTCCCCCAAAAATCATAATTGACCTAGACTGTTCGATAGCAAACGTCAGCGGGTTAAGATGCATATAAAAATGAAAGCGCTCAGGAATAGCCGATACCGGGTAAAAAACGGGAGACAAATACATGAGCACGGTGATGATTACACCAATAATTTGAGAAACATCACGCAAGTACACCCCCAATGATGCAAGTATCCATGATCCGCCAAGGGTAAAGAAGATAAGCGGCAAGACCACTATTGGCAATAGGAGAAATGATACTAAAGGAACGCCAAAAAATATGATGTAGAAAATCAGCCAGACTAGTAAGCTAACAAAAAAATGAAAAGTAGAGGCCCCTAAAGAAACAAGAGGAAACACCTCTAGTGGGAAAATAACTTTTTTTACATAATTAACATTACCCGTTATCAGTCCGGGGGCGCGAGCAACGCACTCAGAAAATAGACCAAATACTATCAGGCCACAGAATAGTGCCAATGCAAACTCAGTTTTTGACCCTGCCCCACCAGCCCACCTTGCCTTAAATACAACGCTAAATACAAAAGTGTAAATTGTTAGCATCAGAATTGGGTAAAAAAACGACCACAACAACCCCATGATTGATCCGCGATAACGCCCAATAACATCGCGCTTGACTAGCTCTAAAATCAAATCTTTATTATGAAACACCCCTACAATCATTGATTTAGGGTTACAAGAGTAATTCTTCATTTTACAAAAACCTTTGCATGAGGCAGCGGAGGGTGCGCTTTATCTCGATCGGACAGTATTGGATCTGTCATTCCGCACCAATCAATGTTTAACACCGAATCGTTCCAAGCGATTGCAGACTCATTTTCCGGAGAATAGTATGTGGTAGCTTTGTATACAACATCAGCATGTTCGCTCAGAACTAAAAATCCGTGAGCAAATCCTTCTGGAATCCATAGTTGGCGTTTGTTTTTTGATGAGAGATTTACACCAACCCACAGCCCAAAGGTTGGTGAAAAACTCCGGATATCAACTGCAACATCAAATATTTCACCAACAACGCAGCGCACTAGCTTACCTTGTGAGTTTGGCGGCAATTGATAATGAAGGCCACGCAACACCCCTCGAACAGAATGGGAATGATTATCTTGGACAAAATCGACCTCGCGGCCAATTGCTTTTCTGAAATCATTATGATTAAAGCTTTCAAAAAAGAACCCACGATCATCGCAATGAATAGTTGGCTCAATGATCTTGACGTCAGAGATGGTGGTATCAGTCACTCTCATCATAAAACTTTAATTTTTGACATTGTCAACAAATAGCTTCCGTAGCTATTCTTATTTAGTTGGCCCGCTAAATGCGCGAGTTGCGTGCTGTCAATCCATCCATTGCGGTATGCAACTTCTTCGGGGCAGCATACTTTGAGTCCTTGCCGGCTTTCAATCGTAGCAATAAACTGGCTCGCCTCAAGCATCGTTTCATGTGTTCCTGTGTCAAGCCAAGCGTAACCTCGCCCCATTGTTTTAACTTCGAGGGTGCCGCGTCGGAGGTACTCGCGGTTCACATCTGTGATTTCTAACTCACCGCGCTTAGACGGCTTAATATTTTTGGCAATCTGTACAACATGGTGGTCATAAAAATACAAACCGGTCACCGCATAGTTCGACTTAGGTTTGAGCGGCTTTTCTTCAATCGATAGTGCTTTGTTGTTCTTATCAAAATCAATGACACCATAGCGTTCTGGGTCATGTACGTGATAAGCAAATACAGTTGCTCCACTTAATTTGGTGCCAGCTTCGTACAGTAATTTGGCGAAGTGATGCCCATAGAAAATGTTGTCGCCTAAGACCAACGCAACGTTATCGCTGCCAATGAAATCCTCACCGAGAATGAAAGCCTGAGCAACCCCGTCTGGACTGGGTTGCTCAGTGTATTGCAGGGAAAGCCCCCATTGACTGCCGTCACCAAGCAATTGCGCGAATCGCGGCGTATCTTGCGGGGTCGATATGATCAGAATGTCGCGAATACCAGCGAGCATCAAAGTGCTCAGCGGATAATAGATCATGGGCTTGTCATAAATCGGTAGTAATTGCTTGCTAACGGCAATCGTCGCCGGATACAGCCGGGTGCCGGAGCCACCAGCGAGGATGATGCCTTTGCGTTGTACCATTGGTGGTTATTCCTTAAGTAGCGTCAGCACCAAGCCTACGCCCTGCCGCCAGTCAGGCAGTGTCAAATTAAATGTGTTTTGCAGTTTGCGAGTATCCAACCGCGAATTGGCGGGCCGCGGAGCGGACTGTGGATAATCCCTAGCCGAAATCGCCGCGATAGCGTCGACGGTAAGCTTGAACCCCCAGCCCAGCTCACTCGCCTGGCGGCTGATCTCCTGCGCGTAGCCGTGCCAACTGGTCTCGCCGGCAGCGACCACGTGGTAGGTCCCGAAGGCGAAGGCCGTGCGGTCGGTTGCGCGCCAGTACTGACCGACGAGTTGTGCGGCGACATCGGCTAGCAATGCTGCACTGGTCGGACTGCCGACCTGGTCGGCAATTACCCGCAATGCGTCCCGCTCGCTCATGAGCTTGAGCATGGTCTTGAGGAAGTTGCCGCCATGCGTACCGAACACCCAGCTAGTACGCAGAATCAGATGGTGGCAGCCGCTCTCGCGGATCGCCTCCTCCCCGGCGAGCTTGGTCTGGCCGTAGACCGATCGCGGATTCGGTGCATCTTCTTCACCGTACCAGCCGTCCTTGCTGCCATCGAACACATAGTCGGTCGAGTAATGGATCAGCAGTGCACCACTTGCGACGGCCCAACGCGCCATTGCCTGTGGTGCGGCGGAGTTGACCGCCTGCGCCCGCGCCCTCTCGGTTTCGGCCATGTCGACCGCCGTATATGCGGCTGGATTGACGATGATGTCAGGCTGTACCCGTTCAAGCAATGCAGCAAGAAGGACGGAATCACTCAAGTCGCAGTCGCGGCGGCCGACCGCGACGACATAGCCGAGCGACGCTAGGCTACGCTGCAGCTCGAAGCCCACTTGACCATCCTTGCCAGTCAATAGAATTATGGGCAAACGCACTATCATGCCCCGTATTGTGTTTGAATCCAGTCACGATACGTGCCCGAGGCCACGTTCCCAACCCAGTCTGGGTTGGCCAGATACCATTCAACCGTCTTGCGGACCCCCGACTCAAAGGTCTCGGCAGGCTTCCAACCGAGCTCACGCTCCAGTTTGCGTGCATCAATCGCATATCTTCGATCGTGCCCCGGACGATCTTGGATAAAACAGATCTGCTCGACATAACTGTTACCGTCAGCACGCGGCTCCAGCTCGTCGAGCAGCACGCAAATGGTCTGTACCACCTCAAGATTAGTCTTTTCATTCCAACCGCCGATGTTATACGTGTCGCCCAGCATTCCAACTTCAAGCACTCGGCGAATTGCACTGCAGTGGTCCTTCACATACAACCAGTCGCGGATCTGCTGGCCATCGCCATAAATCGGCAAAGCTTTACCTGCGAGCGCGTTGAGAATCATCAGCGGAATTAGTTTTTCCGGGAAGTGATAGGGGCCATAGTTATTCGAACAGTTGGTCGTCAGCACTGGCAAGCCATAGGTGTGATGCCAAGCGCGCACCAAATGGTCAGACGCAGCCTTGGAGGCTGAGTACGGGCTGTTGGGCTTGTAGGCATGAGTCTCGGCAAATGGTGCCCCCTCCAACGAAAGCGTGCCGTAAACCTCGTCGGTCGAAATGTGCAGAAAGCGGAACGCCTCCTTGTCGTCGGCCGGCAACGCATTCCAATAGGCACGCACGCTTTCCAATAGGTTGAAGGTGCCGACGATATTGGTCTGAATGAACTCGCCCGGGCCGTGAATCGAGCGATCCACATGCGACTCGGCGGCGAAATTGATTACTGCGCGCGGTTGATGCTCAGCCAGCAGCCGCGACACTAACTCGCGATCGTCGATATCGCCCTGAACGAAGACATGCCGGGCATCGCCAGACAACGACACGAGCGTGTGCAGATTGCCGGCGTAAGTGAGCTTGTCGAGATTGATCACCGGCTCGTCGCTATGGGCGAACCAATCGATAACGAAATTACTGCCGATAAAACCAGCACCACCGGTGACAAGAATCATTAAGAGCACTCCCGATATTGGGTCTTGCATTGATCGTTTGAATTCGGCAACTAGCGACGCGGCGGACGTCGTACGATCAGCCATCTTGGCGTGCGAAAGCGTGTAATGCTGCGGTACAGCCACAGATAGCCCAAGACGAACAGCGCGGCTACCAATTGCAGGACCAAGGCGTTATTCCACCAGAGGCTGGCCGGAATCACCGACAGCGAGGAAAACAGCCACAGATACGGCGACGTCATCGAGTTGCGCATTTTGCGCTCGCCCAGATCGACGCTGCCAACAGCCCAGCGCATCATGCGCTTGTAGATCAGCTGGTGCAGATGGGCTGCGTCGGGAAGACCGGGATTGTCCTTGCGATGCAGTCGACGGTTGATCGTGAAAACCGTCTCGACAATCGGGTACAGCATCAGCACCAGCGCATACCACGCCGATACGCCCGGGTTGCGCATCACCAGCGCAATGGCCAGCGTCGCGATGCCGAAGCCGATCGTATACGCGCCGCTGTCTCCTAGGAAAATCAAACCGCGCGGCCAGTTCCAGAACATGAACCCGGCACAGGCGCCTAGCAAGGCCATCGCGAATATCGTTACCTGCCGGTCGCCGACCTTCAGGCCGATATAGGCTAGCGACGCCAGAATGATCATGCCGACGGCACTGGCCAAACCGTTGTAGCCGTCGATCAGGTTCACTGCGTTGATCACACCGACCACCGCAAACAGCGTCAACGGTATCGACAGCCAAGGTGCCATCAACCAGGGGTCGAGCCAGCGCACGTCCACCCTCTCGATCCGCCAGCCCAGCAGCCAGATCATCAGTCCGACACCGGCGAACATCGTCAGCAACCTTGTTTTGATCAGGCCGATCTTGAGCACGTCTTCGAGCAATCCACCGCCGAATACCGGCAACAAGGCCAACAACGCATACCCGGTTACGCTCCCCAGCGCTTCGCCTTCGAGGGCAAAGACAAAAGGCAGCGTCGCAAGCACGCCCGTGATCAGCGCCACACCGCCGACACGTGGAACGGGCGTGTCATGAAACTTCTGGGCGCCGGTCAGATCGGAGTCGCTGGTCAGATGGCTGTGTGTGTGCACATAGCGCACCAGCAACAGACACACGATAAAACTGACCGCCAGCGCGACAAACAGATAGAGCATGGACACGGCAAGGTCACCCGGTCAAAACGTGCTGGATGGCGTTGATGAATCGAATCAGACTCGTCACGCTCACCCCCAAAAATAGCGAATCGCTGATCGCACATGCCAGAGCAAGGGTTTTCCCCAACGATAGGACGAACGCTGATGCCCGTGGATCACCCTCGCGGCCGGAACAATGGCCAGCGCATCACCGGTAGCGCGCAAGCGCCGGCACAGATCGTAATCCTCTAGGTAGAGGAAGTAGCGCTCGTCAAACCCACCGATAGCGGCGAATGCGCTACGGCGCAACAGCATGAAACAGCCAGAGATGACCGGTACCGTACGCGGTGCTGTGAAATCGAAGTCGCGCAGTTCGTACAGTGCAATTGCCTCCCGCATCCATGCGCGTGGCAAAAAACGCCGACCAAACAGCAAGGTCGGCGTCGGCTCGAGCTTGGCCAGATACTGGCGCTCGCCCCCCTCACCGAACACATCGGGCATCACCGCCGCAACACGGGGGTTTTGCAACAAATAGCCCGTCAATTCAGTCAGCGGATTATCAACCCATCCAATATCCGGGTTAAGCAGCAAGTGATAGTGACACCCAGCATCGGCGGATGCATGAAAAAGCCGATTATGACCGGCGCCAAACCCGAGATTGCAGCCCTCGGTCAGATAGCACCAGCCCCGCTTTTCCACTTCAGTGCGCAAATCCGCATCAACACCATTGTCGAAAATCAGCACCGAGGCGATCTGTGGCGTGGCCGCAAGCAGATCAAACAATCGCTGCAGCGCGTCAACGGGCGTTCGGTAAACCACCAGGCCTACGCTGACGCGAGACTGCGTATCTGTCATCACCCGTGTTAGAGCACAAAGCTCGAAGCCGGCACCTGCGCACGCAGCCGCGGCAGATTGTATTCAAACAGCACCTCATCTGCGCCCTCACCCGCACGCCCGGCCTGCATGATCGGCAGCTCGCCGGTGATGGCGATGACTCGACCGCCGCTTGCCAACTGCGCCTTCAAAGCCGCCGGCAACTCGGCAAACGAGCCACAAACGATGATTGCGTCGTAAGGCGCTTGCGCCTTGAAGCCGAGCAGGTCGTTCGTCTGCTCGATCCGCACGTTCTTCAGCCCTGCACGCTGTACGCCGTCCTGCGCAAACGCAACCTTCGCGGCGGTGTCATCGATACCGTACACCTGCGCGCACAGCCCGGCGATAAGGCCAATCAGATAGGCGCCGCTTGCAGCACCGATCACCAACACCTTGTCGGTGGGCTTGAGCTGCGCTTCCTGGGCGAAGCGCGCTTCGATCTTCGGCGCCAGCATCTGGCCGCCACAGGACAGCGGCAGTTCGGTGTCGACGAAGGCCAGCGCCCGCTTGTCCTGCGGCACGAAGTCTTCGCGCTTCAGCACCAGCACGCGGTCGAGCACCTTCTGGTCGAGCACGTGCCACGGGCGGATCTGTTGTTCTACGAGAAAGTAGCGGGCGCGTTCCCAATCCATGTTTGCTTCACCTCAAGTCAGGCCCGTTCCGGGCGGTCATGATTTCTGAATAACTTGTAATTATCCCACAATCTCGGTACGGTCACAGCCGTAGTTCGCTAGGGGTTTCGCCCATCCAGAGATGGGCGAATGAGAGAGTCCCTCAGCACCTGATCCGGTTCACACCGGCGTAGGGAAGCGAATCGGTCGGCACGCTCGTGCCGTCCGTCAGTCCGTTCTCCTGCGCCTCTACGTTTTTGCAGGAGGCAGTCCATGAACAAGCCCGTCGAATTCCTCGCCAGCGACGCCCATGTCGACAGCGCGGCGATCCAGCCTTTACCGAACTCGCGCAAGGTCTATGTCCAAGGCTCGCGCGCCGATCTGCGCGTGCCGATGCGCGAAATCAGCCAGACCGACACGCCGACCAGTTTCGGCGGCGAACAGAATCCGGCCATCTACGTCTATGACTGTTCGGGGCCGTATACCGACCCGGATGCGACAATCGACGTGCGCAAAGGCCTGGCACCGCTGCGCGCCACGTGGATTGCAGAGCGCGACGATACCGAGCTGCTGGACGGTCTGACCAGCGACTACGGCCGGCAGCGTGAGGCGGATCACAGCCTTGACCCGCTGCGTTTCGAACTGACCCGATCACCGCGCAAGGCCAGGCCGGGCGCCAACGTCAGCCAGATGCACTATGCGCGCCGCGGCATCGTCACGCCGGAAATGGAGTACGTGGCGATCCGCGAGAACCTCAAGCGCGAGGAATACATCGCCAGCCTCAAGGCGATCGGCGCCAAGGGCGAGAAAATGGCCGCGATGATGCTGCGTCAGCATCCGGGCCAGAGCTTCGGCGCCAGCATTCCGGCAACGATCACCCCCGAGTTCGTCCGCGATGAAATCGCCCGCGGTCGCGCCATCATTCCTGCCAATATCAATCACCCCGAAGTCGAGCCGATGATCATCGGCCGCAACTTCCTGGTGAAGATCAACGGCAATATCGGCAACTCCGCCGTCAGCTCGTCGATCAACGAGGAAGTCGACAAGATGACCTGGGGCATCCGCTGGGGCGCCGACACCATCATGGATCTGTCGACCGGCAAGAACATCCATGAAACGCGCGAATGGATTCTGCGCAATTCGCCGGTACCGATCGGCACGGTGCCGATCTATCAGGCGCTGGAAAAGGTCAACGGCAAGGCCGAAGACCTGACGTGGGAATTGTTTAGAGACACGCTGATCGAGCAGGCCGAACAAGGCGTCGACTACTTCACCATCCACGCTGGTGTACTGCTGCGCTACGTGCCGATGACCGCCAACCGGATGACCGGCATCGTCTCGCGCGGCGGCTCGATCATGGCCAAGTGGTGTCTGGCGCATCACCAGGAGAATTTCCTCTATACGCATTTCGAGGAAATCTGCGAAATCATGAAGGCCTACGACGTGTCGTTCAGCCTCGGCGACGGCCTGCGTCCCGGCTCGGTCTGGGATGCCAACGACGACGCCCAGCTCGGCGAGCTGAAAACCCTGGGCGAGTTGACCCAGATCGCCTGGAAGCACGACGTGCAGGTGATGATCGAAGGCCCGGGCCACGTGCCGATGCAGCTGATCAAGGAAAACATGGACCTGCAGCTGGAATGGTGCGACGAAGCGCCGTTCTATACCTTGGGGCCGCTGACCACCGACATCGCGCCCGGTTACGACCATATCACCAGCGCGATCGGCGCCGCGCAGATCGGCTGGTACGGCACCGCGATGCTTTGCTATGTGACGCCAAAGGAGCACCTCGGCCTGCCGAACAAGGATGACGTCAAGGAAGGCATCATCACCTACAAGCTCGCCGCGCACGCTGCGGATCTCGCCAAGGGCCACCCTGGCGCGCAGATCCGCGACAACGCGCTGTCGAAGGCCCGCTTCGAGTTCCGCTGGGAAGACCAGTTCAACCTCGGCCTCGACCCGGATCGCGCGCGCGAATTCCACGACGAAACGCTGCCGCAGCAAGGCGCCAAGGTCGCCCACTTCTGCTCGATGTGCGGCCCGCACTTCTGTTCGATGAAGATCACCCAGGACGTGCGCGACTTCGCCGAGAAGCAGGGCATCGCCGAGGCCGAAGCACTGGCCAAGGGCATGGAAGTGAAATCGATCGAATTCGTCAAACAGGGGGCCGAGGTGTATCACAAGGCGTAACCCGACCCTCATCGAAACACTAAACGGGCCTGCGGGCCCGTTTTACTTCGCGCCGCAAACGAGCCAGCACACTGACTAGCGAAATTGCCACTTGCCAATGAATGGTTGCCCAATGAAACTTAGCCAACGCATTGTCGGGCCAAGATCGTGAGCACATTGAAAAGCAATTCTCCCCCCGCCGGCGGCTGGGGCGCATTGAAGGCGACCTTGCAGCGCATCGAGCCGGGCAACGCCGGCACGACGCTGAAGGCACTCATCAAGGCCAATCAGCCGCAAGGCTTCGACTGCCCGGGCTGTGCCTGGCCGGACAAGCCGAGCGCGGCGGTGCAGTTCTGCGAGAACGGCGCCAAGGCGATCACCCATGAAATCACCGCCAAGCGCGTGACGCGCGACTTCTTCGCCGCGCATCCGGTGAGCGCGCTCGCAAGCTGGGACGACTTCGCACTTGAGCAGCAAGGCCGGTTGACCGAGCCGATGCGCTACGACAAGGCCAG
Organism: Jeongeupia wiesaeckerbachi; assembly: GCF_050916355.1. GTDB lineage: Bacteria > Pseudomonadota > Gammaproteobacteria > Burkholderiales > Chitinibacteraceae > Jeongeupia > Jeongeupia wiesaeckerbachi. The sequence goes on along the minus strand of NZ_CP136946.1, from coordinate 1,505,099 downwards.
CGATCGCTACCTGCCGATCGCATGGGACGACGCATTCGCGCTGATCGGCGCCCAGCTGAACGCCATCAATCCGGACGAGGCACATTTCTATACCTCGGGCCGCACCGGCAACGAGACGGCCTTCCTCTACCAACTGTTCGTCCGGCTCTACGGGACCAACAACCTGCCGGATTGCTCGAATATGTGCCACGAGCCGAGCGGCGTGGCGCTGCTGCACAGTCTGGGTACCGGCAAGGGCACGGTCACGCTCGACGATTTCGCCCAAGCCGAGGCCATTTTCATCTTCGGCCAGAACCCGGGCACCAATCACCCGCGCATGCTCGGCGAATTGCGCGAGGCGGCGCATCGCGGCTGCAAGATTGTCGTACTCAATCCGCTTCGCGAACGCGGACTGCTGCGCTTTCAGGATCCGCAAAGCCCGAGCGAAATGCTGAGCAACCGCGCCAGCGATCTCGCCAGCCATTATTACCAGCCGCGCATCGGCGGCGATCTGGCGATTGCCAAGGCGCTGATCAAGTACGTACTCGAACACGGCGCCGAGGATCGGGCCTTCATCGCCGAACATACCGACGGTTTTGCCACGCTTGAAGCCGACATCGTCGCAAGCGACTGGGCCGAGCTCGTCGCCGCGACCGGCCTGAGCCGGGCCAAACTCGACGAGCTCGGTGCACTCTACATTGCCAGCCGCGCGACGATGTTCACCTGGGGCATGGGCATCACCCAGCACCGGCATGCGGTGGCGACGATTTCGATGCTGTGCAACGCGCTGCTGGTGCGCGGCAATATCGGCAAGCCCGGCGCCGGCGCCTGTCCGGTGCGCGGCCATTCGAACGTGCAGGGCGACCGGACCATGGGCATCAACGAGCGGCCGACCGCGACCTTTTTGCAGCGGCTCGGCGACGCTTGCGGTTTCACCCCGCCTGCAAAACACGGCAACAGCGTGGTTGAAAGCATTGCCGCGATGGCGGCCGGCCAAGCGAAGGTGTTCGTCGCACTCGGCGGCAACTTCGCCGCCGCGACACCGGACACCGCGCTAACCCACGCCGCGCTGCGCCGGCAGGCGCTGACCGTGCACATCAGCACCACGCTGAATCGCTCGCACCTGATCACCGGCCGCGAGGCGCTGATCCTGCCGTGTCTGGGCCGCACCGAGATCGATCTGCAGAACGGTGTTGCACAGCAAATCAGCGTCGAGGATTCGATGAGCATGGTGCACCTGACGCGCGGCGTGAAACAGCCGGCGTCGCAGCAACTCTTGTCCGAACCGCAGATCGTCGCGCGCATGGCGCAGGCGACGCTGAAGCACAGCCCCGTCGACTTTGCCGCGCTGGCGAGCGACTACGACCGCATCCGCGAGCTGATATCCCGGGTCGTCACCGGTTTCGACGATTTCAACACCCGCGTCCGCCAGCCCGGCGGTTTCTATTTCGGCAACAGCGCGCGCCGGCGCGAATGGCGCACCGACATCGGCAAGGCGCGTTTCGTCGTCCATGGCCCGATGAGCGATCTGCTCGGCCAGTTGCAGCCGCTGAGCCCGGCGCCACTGCTGACGCTGATGACGGTACGCAGCCACGACCAGTACAACACGACGATCTACGCCCGCAACGACCGCTACCGCGGGATACGCGACGAACGCCGGGTGCTGTTCATCCACGCCGAGGATCTGGCCGAGCGCCGGCTTGCCGACGGCCAGCATGTCGATATCGTCTCGGTCTGGTTCGACGGCGAGCGCCGCGTCGATGACTTCCGGCTGCAGGCCTACGACCTGCCGCGCGGCAGCCTAGCGGCCTACTTCCCGGAAACCAATCCGCTGGTGCCGCTCGACTACCACGCCGAAGGCGCGCGCACGCCGGCGAGCAAGGCGATCCCGGTCTACCTGGTGCCGCGATGAGCGGCTTCGGTCACCACCCGGCCTGGCGCTGGCAGGATGGCACGCTGAGCGCCGGCGATGAATGCATCGCCGACGAAGTCGCCGTCGCCATGGTTTACAACGGCGTCTCGCACGCGGTGATGATGGCCAGCCCGAGTGATCTGGAGGATCTGGCGATCGGCTTCACGCTGACCGAAGGCATCGCCGACCGCTACAGCGACATCGTCGACGTCGAGCTCGCCACCGTCGACGCCGGCATCGAGGCGCGGATCACGCTGACGCAGCATCCGTGGCAGCGGCTCAAAACCCAGCGCCGCCAGCTGGCCGGCCGCAGCGGTTGCGGCCTGTGCGGCGCCGAACACCTGCACAGCGCCTTGCGACCGGTTGCCCAAGTACACGGCCATTACACGATCGCCGCCGACGCACTGCTCGCCGGACTGGCCGACATGAGCCGTGCGCAGACGCTGAATCAGGCGACCGGCGCCGTCCACGCCGCCGGCTGGCTGGCCGGGGACGAACTGCTGGTGCGCGAGGACATCGGCCGCCACAACGCCCTCGACAAGCTTGTCGGCGCGCTGCATGCGCAGCGGCGCGCGCGTGACGGCGCGCTGCTGATGACCTCGCGCGCGTCGTACGAAATCGTCCACAAGGCTGCCGCCGCCGGCATCCCGGTCATCGCCGCGATTTCAGGGCCGACGCGGCTGGCGATCGACATGGCCGACGCCGCCGGCATCACGCTGATCGGCTTCGCCCGCGATACGCGGCTGACGGTTTACAGCCATGCCGGGCGCCTACTGGATACGCAGCCCGTCTGAATCTGCCCGGGCCTGAATACCCAAGCCCTTGATTCCGCTATACTTCCGCCCTTTCCCGCTTTGCCGAATCGCCGTCCATGAGCCTGCCGCTGAACCACCTCGAACTCCTCTCCCCCGCCAAGAACGTCGAGATCGGCCGCGAGGCGATCCTGCATGGGGCGGATGCGGTGTATATCGGCGGGCCGAGCTTTGGCGCGCGGCACAATGCCTGTAACGAGGTCGGCGAGATCGCCGCGCTGGTGAAGTTTGCACACCGTTACCACTCGCGCATCTTCGTCACGCTCAACACCATCCTCCACGACGCCGAGCTGGAACCGGCGCGCAAGCTCATCCATCAGCTCTACGACGCCGGTGTCGACGCGCTGATCGTGCAGGACATGGGGATTCTGGAACTCGACATTCCGCCGATCCAGCTGCATGCCAGCACCCAATGCGATATCCGTACGCCGGAGAAGGCGCGTTTTCTTGCCGACGCCGGATTCTCGCAAGTGGTGCTGGCGCGCGAGCTGACCTTGGACAAGATCGCCAGGGTGCGCGATACGCTGCCGCTCGATACCACGATCGAGTTCTTCATTCACGGCGCGCTGTGTGTCGCCTACTCGGGCCAGTGCAATATCAGCCACGCCGACAACGGCCGCAGCGCCAACCGCGGCGATTGCTCGCAGGCTTGTCGGCTACCGTACACGCTGACCGACACCGGCGGCCGGGTCGTCGCGTTCGACAAGCATCTGCTGTCGATGAAGGACAACGACCAGAGCGCCAACCTTGAAGCGCTGATCGACGCCGGCGTGCGCAGCTTCAAGATCGAGGGTCGCTACAAGGACATGGGCTATGTGAAGAACATCACCGGCCACTACCGCGTGCTGCTCGACGAGATCCTAGAGCGCCGCCCCGAGCTGATCCGCGCCTCCAGCGGCGAGACCGAGCTGTACTTCGCGCCCGACGTCGACAAGAACTTCCATCGCGGCCATACCGATTACTTCGTCAACGGCCGCGAAGGCGGCGACATCGGCGCTTTCGATTCGCCCAAATATGTCGGCGTTGAACTCGGCACCGTCAGCCGGATCGGGCCGAACTGGTTCGAGCTCGAAGCCAATGCGCCGCTGTCCAATGGCGACGGCCTCAACTACATGCAAAAGCGCGAAGTCATCGGTGTGCAGGCCAATACCGTCGAGGTGCTTGGTGACAATGGCGGCGCCGGTATTGAGGGCGGCACGCTCTGGCGGGTGTTTCCGAACGAGGCGATGGTCGGCCTCAAGGGCTTGAAGGTAGGCAGCCGCATCCACCGCAACCGCGATCACGGCTGGGAGAAGGTACTGGCGCAGAAATCGTCCGACCGGCGCGTCGGCGCATGGCTCACGCTCGCCGATCATGCCGAGGGACTTGCCCTCACCGTCACCGACGACGATGGCTGTAGCGCCACAGCCCTCGCGACGATGGCCCTCGAAGCCGCGAAGGATGCCGGCAAGGCTGAAAGCAATCTGCGCGACGGCCTGGCCAAACTCGGCAATACCATGTTCACCGCGCATGATGTGTCGCTGAACCTGGCGCAGCCGTGGTTCGTGCCCGCGTCAGCACTCAATGCGCTGCGCCGCGATGCGATCGAACAGCTGGAAACCGCGCGGATCAAAGCCTGGTCGCGGCCCGAGCGCAAGCAGCCGGTCACGCCACCGGTAGCCTATCCGGAAACCTCGCTGTCCTTCCTCGCCAACGTCTACAACCAGGCGGCGCGCGCCTTTTACACCAAGCACGGCGTGCAGCTGATCGCCGCCGCCTACGAGGCGCATGAGGAACCGGGCGAAGTGAGCGTGATGATCACCAAGCACTGCCTGCGCTTCTCCTACAATCTGTGCCCAAAGCAAGCCAAGGGCGTGATCGGCGTGAAGGGTCAGATCAAGGCCGAGCCGATGACGCTGAAATCGGGCTCGGAAACCTACACGCTCAAGTTCGACTGCAAACCGTGTGAGATGCATGTGATCGGCAAGATGAAGCCGCACATCTTCAAGTCGGCGCCGCCGAGCAATGTGCCGGTCACGACGATCAGTTTCTACAAGGCACGGCCGGCTTGAAGCTTCGGGCTTTCCGGCGTGACGCGGGGCCAGAGTGGCGTGGCGCTGCTCCGCTAACTAGCGGCTTGGCGTCTGTGGCGCGGTAGCGGCGGCAAGGAAAGCAACGGCAGGTGTTAGCGCCTGCGGCGCGAGTAAAAGCACTGATGCGCGTTCCGCCGCGCAGACGGGAAGGGAGCTTTGTCTCGCCAAAGCCCCCTTCACCCCCAAGGCGTACGCTGCCTCGCGCGTCGCTAAGCGGCATAGCCGCTAAGCTTGGGCGTGACCGCGCTTTGCGGCCCTCCGGGCTACCCTCGATCGGTCGCGAGGCAGCCATAAAACCGGCCGTCTCGCTCCACTTCTCGACGCTGGCGAACGGGGTGAAAAGCGGCGCTCTTCTCTGGCATCGCGAGAAGTTTTGGTCGCTGTCTTGCTACGCAGGTGTGCTGCCGACTGCATACCGCCGATGGCCCCTCAGTAGCGCCGAGCAGCACAGCCGAGCGCGGGGTTTCGGGGCCTGGCTGTCTGAGCCCGCAGGGCGAGTTCAGGACCCCGCCGCGTTTGGCGCGCAGCGCAGGGAACCCCGCAGGGGCGCGGATGCGGGGGCGCCTTTCCTTGGATACTTTCTTTGGCGAAGCAAAGAAAGTATCCCGTCCGCGCGGCGGAACGCGCATGAAAATGCCGTTACTCGCGCCGCAGGCGCTTACCTACCGTCTAACCATAACGCCGCAAACCGCAATCCACCCCTCGCTGCAACTCAATCCCTATCTCCCAACAAAGCCCGCCGCAAGCCCTCCGGAATCTCGGTCAGGATCAGCGTGCCGTTGTCGCGGTCGTAAATCACCTGGCCGCTGCGCAAGCTGTTGCGGTCGAACTCGATTTTCCAGTGGTCGGCCGCGGCCTTGAAGTGCGTCAGCGGCCGGATCGCGCGGCGATCGGGGACGAAGCCGCTGGCGACCGCCTTGTCTTCTTCGTTCAGCGCTTCACGCAGCAGACCCGGCGAATCGGGCCAGGCGCGTTCGACCAGCGTATCGAGGCTCACCGGCTCGCCCTCTTCACCGCGCTCTTCCAGATAACCATGGGCGCGCTCGAACAGCGCATCGCGGGTCTCGGTCGGCATCGCCTGCTGCTGCGCGAACTCGGTCAGCCCCTGCACCAGTTTCTGGGTTTCCTTCAGCGCGATCACCACGTCGTTGCAGCCGAGGAAAAGCTTGAAGTAGTTGGCGACATCGCCACGGCCCTTGAGGAAGCTGATGCAGCGCTCGGTACCGCGCTGCCACGCCGACAGATCGATCCGACCGGCGACACGCAGACTGGCCAGATCAAGATGCGGGCTTTCGACGATATCCAGATCATCGCTGATCGCCGTGCCGATCACCTCGGACACCAGCGCGACGAACAGGTAATCAATGCCGGTGTGTTCAACCCGGGCAATCAGCACATAGCCGCCGGCCGCCAGCGGCTCCTGCTCGGCGCGCACCTGCAGGTGCTGCATCATCAGTTGCGACAGCGTGGCGAAGTCGATCGCCTGATCGACTACATGCTGGCGGATGAAACGCGGCATAGGGAAATTGTCTTCGTCGCTCTCGAAGCGCCCGTAACCCTTGCCGGCGCGTTCGCTGTAGCGATCGACCAGATGATCGACGAGGCGCTGCGCCGCGTCGGATTGCTGCACCTCGCCGCGGCGCAGCGCGATCGACGCCGGCCCTTGCGGCGCCTTGATCAGCTGGTGGACGACGAGATTGCGGATGGTGTGTTCTGAGGCGGTCATGCGCGGCGGGATCGAAAGCGTAAAACGCGATTGTCCCACAAGCCGCGCCGATTCCACGCCCGCGCCGCCGACAGGTAGCGGCGCCACTCTCTGCCGGCGCGGTGTTTACGCCGGATTGGCAACGCCGGAAATCACCTGCCCGGTCGGCCCGGCCATAGCAGCCGAGCGGCAATGGCCGGCCTGATCGTCGAAGAAGAAATCCGGCTCGAATGCGGCAAGGAAGGGGCCTTTCTCCAGCCCGCCGAGAAACATCGCCTCGTCGACCTGGATGTTCCAGTCCATCAGCGTGCGGATGGCGCGTTCGTGCGCCGGTGCGCTGCGGGCGGTGACCAGCGCGGTGCGGATCTTCATCGTCGCATTGGCCGCCTGCAGCCGGTGCAAGGCTTCCAGAAACGATTTGAACGGCCCCGCCGCCAGTGGCTCGCGCGAATGCGCCAGCTCGTGCGCGTGAAAGGCCGGCAGGCCGGCGCCCTGATAGATGCGCTCTGCCTCATCGGAGAACAACACCGCGTCGCCATCGAAGGCGATGCGGATCTCGTGGGGGCGCTCGGCCGCGCGCACCGATTCGGGATAAACGTGTGCGGCCGGAAAACCGGCATCGAGCGCCGCGCGCACGTCGGCGGCATTGGCCGACAGAAAGAGATTGGCCTTGAGCGGGCCGAGATAGCGGTAAGGCTCGCGCCCCTGGGTGAACACGCCGCGCTCGAGCTTGAGCCCGTGCGCGCCGGCCGAATGGAACACGCGCAGGCCGCTGACCGGATCGTTGCGCGACAGGATCACCACCTCGACCCGGTGCTCGCCACGCTCATTGAACGCCAGCAGCTTTTTCATCAGCGGCAGCGCCACGCCGGCACTGGCCGAGGCGTCGAGCCGCTGCAGCTGCAGCTGCAAGGCCATATAGGCATCGGCTTCGCCGGCCTCGAACACCCGGTTTTCTTCTTCGAAATCGAACAACGCGCGCGAGGAAATCGCCACGACGAGCTTGTTATCGAGCGTGAACGGCATCATCTAGTCCCGGTTAGATCCCCCAACAGTGTAGCAGTCCGTCCCGCGCCGCCGGGGCGGCAGGAGCGCGCCATAATCGACCTCTATTACTGGACCACGCCGAACGGCCACAAGGTTTCGATTTTCCTCGAGGAAACCGGCCTTGATTACACCATCCACCCGGTCAACATCGGCAAGGGCGAGCAGTTCGACCCGGCCTTTCTGAAGATCGCCCCGAACAACCGCATTCCGGCCATCGTCGACCAGCAGCCGGCCGATGGCGGCGCGCCGGTGCCGCTGTTCGAATCGGGGGCGATCCTGCTGTATCTGGCCGACAAGACCGGCCAGCTGATTCCGCAGGATCTGCGCGGCCGCAATGCCGCGCTGCAATGGCTGTTCTGGCAGATGGGCGGCCTCGGTCCGATGGCCGGACAGAATCACCACTTCAGCCAGTACGCACCCGAGAAACTGCCGTACGCGATCGAACGCTACGTGAAGGAAACCGCGCGGCTGTACGCGGTGATGGACAAGCGTCTGGGCGAAGCCGCGTATCTGGCCGGCGACGAGTACAGCATCGCCGACATCGCCGCCTACCCGTGGGTGGTGCCGTACCGGAACCAGGGCCAGGATCTGGCCGATTTCCCGAACCTGAAGCGCTGGTTCGATGCGATCGCTGCCCGCCCGGCGGTGCAGCGCGCCTACGCCAGGGCCGAGCAGATCAATCCGCCGAAGCCGATGAGCGACGACGAGAAGAAGGTGCTGTTCGGCCAGGACGCCGCCACCGTGCGTCAGCACTGACAGTCCCGCCCGGCCGGCACGCCGGGCGGCCTTCCGCGCATCCGCTCAGGCCGGCAGGCCCATGGCCGGATCGCTGTTGCTGTGCTTGCCGGTTTCAACCCGGCCGGCAAAGCGGCGGTCGAAACCACCGCCGATGCTGACGCTGAAGTCGTACCACCCGCCCGTCCACGCCAGCTGCCAGTGCTGTTCGATCTGCATCCCGGCCGGCACCTCGTACACCCACGGGCCGTCCTGGCGGTAGGCATTGGGTTTGATCGTGAACGTGCACGCGGCCGCGCCAGTGTTCAGCATGGTCAGGTAGACCGCGTTGTCGACCACCTCGTAACAGACGCGGATTTCCGGATTCGCGCCGCTGGCGGCAATCGCGCCGATATCGCCCGCGAAAGCGCGATGAAAACCGTTCGGCCCGAGCACCCACAGATCGTATTTGCCGCCATCGCCTTGCGTCGCCCACAGATCGTCGAGCTGTTTGCCCGCTTCCACCGTGTAACGGCGCGGGATGCGATCCAGATGCAGCCGGTCATACACGTGGAAGACCGCACCGGCGGTGCCGCTATTGCTGAAGATCAGCCGCACGCCCCCCGCCGCCACATCGGCCCGCGCGCTGGCATGCAACTCGTACGGCAGTGCGCGTGATGGCCGGACCCCAGGCAGCTGCACCGGGCGTTGCTGCTGTGACTCACCCGGCAGCGGCACCTGTGCCAGCGCCTGCTGCTGCGCGCGGATCGTATCCGCCTGGGTACGCGTCAGCGCCGGCATCGCCGGCAGTTTGTCCGAGTTCGGATTGACGAAGTTGAACGCCGAGGTCAGATCGCCGCACACGGCACGGCGCCAGGCGGAGATGTTCGGTTCGAACACGCCAAAACGCTGCTCGAGGAAGCGGATCACCGAGGTGTGATCGAACACCTGCGAATTCACCCAGCCGCCGCGGCTCCACGGTGAAATCACGTACATCGGCACCCGCGGCCCGGGGCCGTACACGCGCTTGTCCGGTGCCGGTTGCGATGTCGTGCCCGGTGCCACCGGATGGGTGTAGCGCTCGAAGGCATCATCGACCGTCGACAACCCGGCGCTGCTGCCGTCCGGGTTCAGCGACGGTGCCGATGGCGACGGCACGTGATCGAAGAAACCGTCGTTCTCGTCGAAATTCACCAGCAACACCGTGCGGCTCCACACCTCCGGATTCGCCGTCAGCGCCTCGAGCACCTGCTGGATATACCAGGCGCCCTGGATCGGGCAGGACGGGCCCGGGTGTTCGGAATAGGTGGCCGGCGCGACGATCCACGACACTTGCGGCAGGCTGCCGGCGGCGACGTCGCTGCGCAGGCTGTCGAGGAAGCCGCCGTCGGGCATGGTGTTGCCGACGCCCTTGTAGAGCGGATCGATCGCGTCGTGCCCCGGCGCGTACGGAATGTACGGGCTGCCGGCCGGGGTATTGCCGACGGCCTCGTTGGCCTTGCGGTACTGCGTGAAGCCGGCCAGCGGATTGTCGCCAAAGTTTTCCGGCAGGTTCTGGTACACCTTCCAGCTGACGCCGGCCTGCTGCAGCCGCTCCGGGTACGTCGTCCAGGTATAACCGACGCTCGATGGCCCGAGACCGTCCCACTCGTTCACCACCGCGGCCACGCCGGCGCCGGTCGGGCCGTTGGTACCGGTCCACAGGAAGAGCCGGTTGGGATTGGTGCCGGCATGCACGCTGCAATGGTAGGCATCGCACAGCGTGAAGGCGTTGGCGAGCGCGAACTGGAAGCCGAGTTCGGCCTCCTTGTAATACCCCATCGACGCATTGGTCTTGTAGCGCGGCCACTGGCTCATGCGGCCGTCGTCCCACGCCATGTGCGCGTCGCCCCAGGAATGCGGCGTGCCACTGACGCGCTGCGCATTGCCCTTGCTGCTGTCGAGGTGATAAGGCATCACCACGCGCGTGCCGTTGCTTTGCGCCCAGACCGATTTGCCGCCGGCCATCGGAATGCTGAAGCGGTCGCCGAAGCCGCGCACGCCCGGCAGGGTGCCGAAGTAGTTGTCGAACGAGCGGTTTTCCTGCGTCAGGATCACCACGTGCTGCACGTCGTTGATCGTACCGGTGACGTTGTTGGCCGGAATCGCCAGCGCCCGGCGAATGGCCGGCGGAAACACCGCCATGGTCGAACCGATGGCGGCGGCCTGAAGGAAATGGCGTCGATTGAGTGTCGTCATGATCTGCTTTGAAGGGTGGCGGGCGGGCAGGCCGGAAGCCTGCCCGGCAAGGTCAGGGAGCGCAGTGCTTCTGCGGCTGCGATGCATCCGGCGTCACCGGCGTCGGAGTCGGAATCGGCACCGCCGTCGGTGCGGGTGACGGCGCCGGCGTCGTCGCACCGCTGTCGCCGTCGTCGCCACCGCAGGCAGCCAGCGACAGGCTCAGCAGCGTGGTGGCCACCAGTCCGGCCGTTTTCGTCAGGGAATTCGTCGGTTTCATCGGCGTGGGTCCTTAGGGGTTGAGCGTGGTCAGAGAGCGGTTCGAGGCATAGATCGAGCGCAACTCGGTCAGCGTCAGCGTGCGCGACCAGACCGCAAGGTCGTTGAACGCCATCTTGCCGCGCGGCGTGGCACAGCTCGTGCTGCCGCAGTTGCGCTTGTAGTACTGGCCGGTGCCGTCCTCGTTCAGGCCAAACACGCCAAGACCCTTGAGCTTGCTGACGTCGGTATTGCTGATGGCCTTGTTCTCGGTCTTCTGCTCGCCGAGCACCGGGTCGAACAGATAGGCACTCATCTTCCTGTTGGCGGCATCGACGCTCAGCGCCAGATACGCCCACTGGTTCGCGCTGAAGCGCGAGCCGCCGATTTCATCGCGCACGCCGCCGCTGCCGAGGTTGAATCGCACCTCGCAACCCGAGAACATCCCCAGCGCGATGCCGGCGTTGGCGCCGCTGTCGTAGTTCTTGTTGGCCAGAATCGACGCGCCGTTGCCGGTGCCCATGACGCAATCGGTGCGCAGCCAGAAACCGATGGTGAACTGCGGCAGGCCGGCGACATCGGCGCCGTTCTGTACCAGCTTGTAGCCGGCGAAGCCGTTGGCGTCGGTCACCGCGCCGTCGACCTGCAGCGCCTTGCCGCCAAAGCCGTCGGCAACCGGCGTGCCGCCGTCGACGCCGGCGGGCCAGGCGTTCAGGCTGGAGCCGCCTCTGGCGTCGCTCACCGTATTGCCGTCGAAACCGTAGAAGTACAGCAGCCCATTGGTCAGCGACGCTTCGAGCACCACCGGCTTGACGTAATCGAGCTGGGCGATGATGGAAACGGGAATCCCGTTCGCCACCACCGTGTAGTTGAAGCGGTACAGCCCCGACGCCGCCGGCGCGATGCTGCTGTCGGTGAAGGTCGTCGCGTCGCCCGCCAGCGTCTGCAGCTTCCGGCCGTCACGCCAGATCTCGGTGCTGCGACTGGCATCGGTGAAGCCGCGCCAGCTCAGTTGCACGCTGGCATGCTCGCTACCGGCCTTGCTGCGCAACTGCGCCACCGCCGGATCGCCGATCAGCGGCGCACCGTCGATCGCGTGGCCGGCAATGGCTGGCTGCTTGCCGGCAAACGCCAGCACCGTCGGGGTGATGTCGGCGAGGCTGGCATGCGTATAGAGCGCGTCGAAACTGTCCGGCACCGCGTCATCGCTGCCGAGCAGCGCATTGCCGTCACGGTCGAGCGCGATAAAGGTCAGCGCGTTGTCGAGCACCGGCAAGCCGTCGCTGCTGCCGGTCTTGGCCAGCCCGTGCGCGGCGGTGACGATGATCAGCCAGTCCTCGCCCGGATTGGCCGCCGCACGCTGTGCCGTCGCCGTTTGCAAACGCCCCAGCGCCGCGTCCAGGCTGGCGAGGACGTTGCGATAACCTTGATGGAAGCCGCTGGTGGCGGCCACGTCGGCAGCCGAGTGGAATTGCGCGTAAACCAGGTCGTAGCCGCTCTGGATCCTGGCGCTGGCGCCATCGGCGACGCAGCTATCGACATTGGCACAGTCGGTCAGGCTGTCCAGCCGGCCGGCGTTCTGCTCGCGTGCCAGCAGCTGCGCCAGCGCCGACGACCCGACCACGCCGGCCGTCTTCGCGCTGCGGCTGTCCTTGAGCAGCTTGAAGACGCTGTCGGCCTGCATCGCCTGCCCCGGCGCGTCCGAACGAACCTGATGGCGGTTGGCCCAGGTGCCGCTCAGTACGGTGCTCCAGCCCGGGGCATCGAGGGTCGGCTGCTGCGTTTGCGTGCCGATCACGCCACCGCTGTAGGCCGGCCGCGCCTTGAGCCTGGCCAGATTGGGCAGTTGCCCCTGCGCGATGCCTTCTTTCAGCTTCGGATAGCTCAGCCCGTCGAGCTCGACCAGCAACACTTTCCTCGCCGTCACCGTCGGCGCGGGCGTCGGCGTCGGTCGGGCGCCGAGTTCCGGTGCACCGGCGTTCTGGCTGTCGTCGCCACCGCCGCATGCCGCCAGCGCGACAATCAGCGCCAGCGCGCCCCCCGCCCGAATCCGTTTCTTCCACAACATGTGCTGGTCCCTCAATGCGCCCGCAGGCCGGTTCGCAAGTGATGGAATCGAATGACTCCGCTTGCGCCCAGCTTAGGGAGGCAGCACGTCAGCCTCATTGCCATCGCCCAAAACGGGCTGATGCCGGTATTGGCAAAGCTTGGGCTCAGTCGGCGGCGGGGCTCACATGCTTGAGGAAGGCCTGCAGCAGCCGGGAGTCGGCACGCTCCTTCAGGTGGTACAGGTACTCGGACAACTGCGGTGCATGGCTGGCAAACGGGATCGCCCGCAGCTCGGGATGTTGCGGCAGCTCCGAGCGCGGCAGCAGGCTGCAGCCCATTTCCCGGTGGATCGCCGCGATGATCGCCTCGCGGCTGCCGATCACCATCGCCGGCGCCGGCACGATGCCGGCCGCGGCCAGCGCCGCCTCGGTCGCCTTGCGCGTCATCGAGCCTTCCTCGCGCAGCAGCAAGCGCACCGTGTGCAGCGCATCGAGCGTGACCGCGTTGCTGCGCGCCAGCGGGTGGTTGCGGTGCACCAGCAGCAGTAGCGGATCACGCGCCAGCAGCACGCGGGTCAGGCGCGCATCGTCGATCGCGTGCGACGACACGGCAGCATCGAGCCGGTGATCGACCAGCATGTCGATGATCTGCTGCGAGTTGCCGACGTCGAGCGTGATGCGCAGCTGCGGATTCGCCCGGCCGAAGGCATCGATGCTCGCCAGGATGTAGTGCGGCCCGGTGACGCCGACGCGCAAATGGCCGACGCGCAGATCGCCGGCATTGCGCAGCGCGAAATCCACATCGCCGAGGTGACGCATCAGCCCTTCGGTCATCGGCAACAGGCTGGCACCGGTTTCGGTCAGGTCCAGCCGGCTGCCGCGCCGGTGGAACAGCGCCACGCCGTAGGCTTCTTCCAGCTGGCGGATCCGGCTGGTCACCGTCGGCTGGCTGACATTCAGCCGCTTGGCGGCAATGGTGACGCTACCCTGGCGCGCCACTTCAAAGAACGAGGAAAGCAGAATCGACAGCATCGGCACGTATTGCAGCGGAAAAACGCAGCGTAAACGGCGAATGTGACACTGGACGACGCCACGGGGCAGCGTGCGATACCCAAAAGGGCGGCGCCGTGGCACCGCCCTTTTGGTGTGCCGGCCGCGCACGGCCGGCGGGGCCCCATCAATACAGCGGCGTACCGGCGCTGTACGCCGACTTGAACGACGCCCAGTCCAGCGCGACCTGATCGGCGTAGCTGAACGCGAACGCGGCGATCTCGGCCTGCAGGCCGCTCTTGCTGGTCACGGCGCTGCTGATTTCGGCGTCGATGCCGTACGGGACGACGGTATTGTCGTAGTCCTTGTCGGCCAGCGCATGCGCGCTCGCCAGCGCCTGGCCGACATACGTCATCGCCGTGTTCAGCTTGCTGCTCGACGACAGCTGCGTGGTGTCGAAGTCCTCCTGGAACGGCGACTTCTCGCGGATGAAGTAAGGCTGGCCGTTGATCGTCGTCGCTCCGACCAGCACGTCGGCGTTGAGCACCTGCGCCTTGGCGGTGCGCGCGACGCGGTTGCCCTCGTTGCCGGCGTACGCCGACGACGGCAACTGGCCCGGCAGCACCGTGGCGACGGCGCTGCTCGCTTCCTGTTTCACTTCGAGGATCACGTCGTCGCTGGTCGAGGTGCTCGGGCCTTCGATCAGGATGTAGTAACGCAGCCGGCCGAGGCTGCCGGTGCCCGAGCCGAGCTTCTGATGGATGTCCTTCACCGTGTAGTAGCTGGCCGCGTACTGCTTGGCCGGCGAAATCGACGCGATATAGGCACTCATCGCCCCGGCGATCATGCTGTACGTGCCGCTGTTCACCGTGACCAGGTCGGATTTGTTCTGGAACTTGCGCGTGCTGCCCGAGACGCTGGTGTACTTGGCCAGCAGGTCGGCGCGGGTATTGCCGTTGGCGTCGTCGATATTGGTCTTCACATAGCCGCTGGTACCGCCGCTGGCCAGCTGGAAGGTCTTCTCGTCGTCGTTGCCATTGAAGGCCGCCAGCTTGTCGACGTAAGCGCCGACAAAGGTATTGATCGCCGTGGTGATACTGCTGTCCGAGATGCCGTTCTCGCGCCCGACCAGCACGATGCTGGTCGCCATCCGCCGTAGATCCCAGACGTACTGGCCCAGATAGCCCTCGTCGAAATCGTTGACGCTGAACACCGACTTGCCGCCGCTGTCGCGCTGCGCGCCGACATTGGCCAGATGGGTATCGCCGCCGAGCCAGGTGAAGGCGGTATTGCCGTTGGTGTAGCTTGAGGCCGGCAGCGTCGTCGTGTCCTTGAAGAACAGGTGATTGGTGCCGCGATAGAAGTAGAACGCGCTGCCGTTCATCTTGCTCATCTTGGTCGCCAGTTCGTTGCTGGCCTGCGCCGCGTACGGATGGTTGTAGTTGTAGATCTCGGTGGTGACGAAGGACGGGCGCGAGGTTGCGGCAAAGGCAGCGGGAACGGCAAGGCTCAGCGCCAGGGCAAGATGTTTGTAGTGCACGGACTCACTCCATTGATTTCTGCTTTTCGGCAAGGGCCGTTAAACGCAGATATTGGTGAAAGCACGTATTCGACCAAGCGCAAATGACAGGCCGACGACACAACGGTGACGAATGCATTTCAATGCCGGTAACCGACACCTCGAAGGTGCTTGCCGCGCCATTCCGGCCACCGGTCGGCACGCGCGGGTAAGCCGTTGTTTATGCGCTAAGCCGGGTAACGCGCGCCAGGCGCGGTCCCGAACAGGAGACGCACGATGCACACCATCACCCCCTTCCTGTGGTTCAACGGCAATGCCGAGGTGGCGGCCACGTTCTATGTATCGGTGTTCCCGAACTCGCGCATCACCGACACCCTGCGCTACGGCGACGGTATGCCGTTTCCGGCGGGCACGGCGCTGACGGTCGGTTTCGAGCTCGACGGCCAGCCTTTCACCGCGCTCAACGGCGGCCCGCAGTACGCCTTCTCGCCGGCGACCTCCTTCGTCGTCCACTGCAAGGATCAGGCCGACATCGACCGCTACTGGGATGCGCTCGGCGCGGGCGGCCTGGTCCAGCAATGCGGCTGGCTCACCGACCGCTTCGGCGTCACCTGGCAGGTCGTGCCGCAGGACATCGCCACGCTGCTCGGTGGCGACGATCAGGCCGCGGCCGGCCGGGCCATGCAGGCGCTGATGACGATGACCAAGATCGATATCGCGACATTGCAGGCGGCCCGCAGCGGCGGTTAGTATTTCACCGCAATTTCGCAAGTCTGACTCGTAACGAAACAGGAGGCGCAGTGCCGACGTACCAGCTTGCCCAACTCAATATCGCCACGCTGCTGGCACCGCTCGATTCGCCGCAGCTCGCCGGTTTCGTCAGCGAACTCGACCGGATCAACGCGCTGGCCGAAGCCGCGCCGGGATTCGTCTGGCGGCTGCAGGATGAAGCCGGCGACGCGACGGCGCTCCGGCCTTTCGGCGACGACGTCCTCGTCAATATGTCGGTGTGGGACAGCGTCGACGCGCTGCACGACTACACCTACCGCAGCGACCACGCCCAGATCTTCCGCCGCCGGCGCGACTGGTTCGCCAAGCCGACCGAGGCGCATATGGTGTTGTGGTGGGTGCCGCACGGCCACCGGCCGACGCCGGCCGAGGCCGCCGAGCGCCTGGGCCGGCTGCAGCGTCACGGACCGACGCCGCATGCGTTCAGCTTCCGCGATCCCTGTCCGCCGCCGGATGCCGTCGATACCGCAATCGCGGCAGACGCCCAGCCGTAAAACAAAAGCGCCGCAATGCGGCGCTTTTTACTGGGGCGGACGTCCCGATCAGGCTTCGACGACCGGCGAATCCGGGCCGTTCTTCTTCACCGACTCGATGCCGTTCTCCAGCGCCGCCTTGCTGCTGTAGTACTCGCTGCGGCCGATTTCCTGGTGGTTGGCGGCCTTGAGGATGAAGTACGGCTCGCCGTTCTTGTTCTCGCGGCGCTCGTAGCGCTCTTCCAGCGGCGAGTTGGTCCTGACCGATTCGATACCGTTCTCGGCCGCAGCCTTGGACCGGTACAGCTCGCTGGTCAGAATCACCTGGCCGTTGGCGGCCTTGAGATTGAACATGTGCTGGCCGTCCTTGGCCAGTTTGAGTTCATATTTTCCCGACATTGTTGCCCTCCTGATCGAAATGGCCCAAACCATACTGAGCGGATAAACATCATTGGCGCCCGCATTGCGGCGTGCACATTAAAGTATGGGAAAGGAGGGTCATCATGCAACTGGTGTATTTCCTGCTGGCGACAGCAATCGGGCTTGTCATTCCGCTGCAGGCCGCCGTCAACAACCACGTCAGGCTCTTGATCGGCGGCAGCGCGGTGCTGGCGGCGCTGGTGTCCTTCGGCGTCGGCACGCTGACGCTGGCGATTGCCGCCTTGCTCAGTGGCCAGCGCTGGGCCGGCCTCGCCAATCTGTCGAACGCCAGTGCCTGGCAACTCGGCGGCGGCATACTGGGTGCCTTCTTCGTTTTCGGCTCGACGCTGATCGCGCCGCGCATCGGCGTCGCCGCGATGATCTCGCTGATCATCGCCGGCCAGGTCTGCGCCTCGCTGCTGTTCGACCGTTTCGGCCTGCTCGGCATGCCGCTGCGCGAGGTTGGCGGCTGGCGGCTGTGCGGCGCGCTGCTGGTCGTCGTCGGCGTGGCGCTGGTCAACTTCGGTGATCGGCTGCCGCGCGTCTAGGCGCTGAAGGACACGCGGTCCGCACGCCCGGCCGGCCGGCCCTGCTTGTCGGCCGCCGCGGCACACAGGCCAGCGTCATTTTTTACACCCCGCCGGGCTGTAAAACTGCCGGGATTTCCGCTGCGCGCCACGCGATGATCTCGCGCATGAACACGCCTGCCCGCCACCTCCTTACGCTGCTTGCCCCGCTGCTGGGCATCGCCGTCATCACCCTGCTCGCCATCGGCCTTCTGAGCGCGGTGCGTCAGCAACTGGACCGCCAACCGGGGCTGCAGGACGCGACCAACGCACTCAGCGATGTCCAGCTGGCCTCGGCCGCCGACTGGATCGCAAGCAATCGCGGCACGGCGTACAAGCAGGAAGCCGGCAAGCCGTGGGCGCTCGACAAGGGCTGAGCCCGGAGCGGCAACCATGAAAAAACCCGCCATCAGGCGGGTTTTTGTTGGCAGACGACGGCTCAGCCTTCGATGCCTTCCAGCAGCTTCTGCAGCTCGCCCGAGGCGAACAGCTCTTTCATGATGTCCGAACCGCCAACGAACTCGCCCTTGACGTAGAGCTGCGGAATCGTCGGCCAGTTGGCGAATTCCTTGATGCCCTGGCGCACTTCCGGGTCTTCGAGCACGTTGACGGCCGCGAACGGCACGCCGCAGTTCTTGAGGATCTGCACGGCGCCGGCAGAAAAACCGCACATCGGGAATTGCGGCGTGCCCTTCATGTAGAGCACGACCGGGTTGGTTGTGACGGTCTGGCGGATGGTGTCTTGTACGCTCATGGCAATCTCGTAAAAGTCGATTGATTTACTCGGTTATTTTACGGGCTGGTGTGCCGCTCAGGCAAGGCGACCACCGCTGACACGATCCAGCCCGGCCAGATCGGTCCACGTTTTCACCTCGACAAAGCCGGCATCGGCCAGCAGCGCGCGACTGGCCGGCCCCTGATCGAAGCCGTGCTCGAACAGCAGGTAGCCGTGCGGCGCAAGATGCTCGCGCGCACCGGCAACGATGATCCGGACATGCTTGAGGCCGTCGGCGAAGTCGGTCAGCGCGCCCTGCGGCTCGAAGCGCAGATCGCCCTGAACGAGGTGTGCATCACCGGCGACGATGTATGGCGGATTAGAGACGATGACGTCGAAGGTCTGGCCCGTCAGCGCCGTATACCAGTCCGATTGGTGGAAGACGACGTCGGCACCGAGCTGTGCGGCATTGCCGCGCGCCACCGCCAGCGCATCGGTGCTGATGTCGACGGCGCTGACGACGAGGTCCGGGCGTTCGAGCTTGATCGTCACCGGAATGCAGCCCGAGCCGGTGCCGAGATCGACGACACGCTCGCCCTGCCCGGCGCGTGCCAGCGCCAGCTCGACCAGCAGCTCGGTTTCGGGTCGTGGAATCAGCACTGCCGGATCGACGGCGAAATCACGGCCGAAGAACTCGCGGGTGCCGACCAGATACGCCACCGGCTCGCCATTGCGACGGCGGGCCGCCAGCGCGGCAAAAGCCTCCTCATGCGCCGGCGTCGCCTCGTCGTCACCGTGGGCGATCAGCCACGCGCGGTTGGTACCGGTCACGTGGCGCATCAGCACATTGGCATCGACCCGGTCCAGCGCTGCGTCGCGCATCAATACTTGGTATGAACTCATGGCGCCGAGTGTAGCGGCGGCGACCGGCGCGGTCACCTCAGGCCATCAGGTGAGGAAAACCGTCGCCAGGCCGAGGAAGATGAAGAAACCCATGCTGTCGGTCATCGCCGTCAGCAGCACGCTCGAGCCATAGGCCGGATCGCGGCCGAGTTTCTGCATCGTGATCGGCACCAGGATACCGACCAGTGCGGCGACCTGCAGATTGAGCACCATCGCCGCCATCATCACCGCCCCCAGCATCCACTGGCCGTAGAGCGCAAACGCGATCAGGCCGAGCACGCTGCCCCAGACCATGCCGTTGAGCAGCGCGATGCCGAGCTCTTTGACGATCAGCCGCGCCGAATTGCCCGGCGTGATGTGGCCGAGCGCCAGACCGCGGATGATCAGCGTGATCGTCTGCGTGCCGGTATTGCCGCCGATGCCCGAGACGATGGGCATCAGCGTCGCCAAGGCGACCAGAT
Organism: Jeongeupia wiesaeckerbachi; assembly: GCF_050916355.1. Lineage (GTDB taxonomy): Bacteria > Pseudomonadota > Gammaproteobacteria > Burkholderiales > Chitinibacteraceae > Jeongeupia > Jeongeupia wiesaeckerbachi. The sequence continues at coordinate 1,485,499 of NZ_CP136946.1, read as the reverse complement.
GCGCAATCGTCGCCTCGAACGCGCCGATCACCCGGCTGGCGAGGAAGGCGGTGCAGATGTTCACCGCCAGCCACGGCCAGCGGTTCTGCGTCGATTTCCAGATGCTCGAAAACAGGTCCTCGTCCTTGAGGCCGGCCAGCGACAGCGACTCGGAATCCTCGCGCACGACGTCGAGCATGTCGTCGACGGTCAGTCGCGCGATCACCCGGCGGTTGGCGTCGACCACCGGAGCCGACACGAGGTCATAGCGGTCGAAGGCGTTGACGGCATCGTCGACGCGGTTGTCCGGGCTGAAGGTGACGACGTCGCGCGCCATCACCGCGCCGACCTGCTGGCGCGGCGGATTCAGCAGCAACCGCTCGAGCGACAGCACGCCGACCAGCGTCCGCTCGCGGTCGACGACGAAGAGTTTGTCGGTGTTCTCGGGCAGCGCGGCAAAGCGGCGCAGATAGCGCAGCACCGTCGCCAGGCTGACGTCGGCGCGGATCGTCACCATGTCGAAGTCCATCACCGAGCCGACTTCGTCGTCGCGATAGGACAGCGCGCTCTGCACCTGCGCGCGTTCGGCCGGTTCGAGCGCGCCCATGACTTCGGACAGCACATGTTCGGGCAGGTCGGGGGCGAGGTCGGCCAGATCGTCGGCGTCGAGCGTGCCGGCGGCGGCAACGATCTCGTTGCTGTCCATGCCTTCGAGCAGCGATTCGCGCACCGCGTCGGAGACTTCGAGCAGGATTTCGCCGTCGCGCTCGGCGCGTACCAGCTCCCACACGGTGAGCCGGTCGGGCCGCGGCAGCGCTTCGAGGATTTTGGCGATATCGGCCGGATGCAGCCGGTCGAGCTTCAGCGACAGTTCGGCGAGGTTCTGCTTGTGCACCAGTTGCTCGACGAGGTCGTGCTTGGCCATCGCCTGCTTGTGCACCATGCCCTCGATCAGCCGGTGGCGTTGCAGCAGGCGCTCGATCTGCTGCAGCGTCTCCTGAAAATTTTCCCTCGTCTTTCGGCTAACGTTACTCATGAGACAGCCATCCAAAAATCCGCGCGCCGAGTGTAGCAGATCACCACGACGCGCCTTGTGCTTGCGCTTATAATCGCGCGGCTTGTCGATCAACCTGGGGGGTTGCCGTGCTGTCCGCTTTTATCCTGTCGCAAGGCCGCCTGATCCAGGTTCCGATCGAATCGGCAGCCGACCTCGCCCGCCCCGAAGTGTTCTGGGTCGACCTCGTCGATCCGTCGGATGCCGAGCGCGACCTGGTCGAATCGGTGTTCCGCTACGAGCTGCCCGAGGACGAAGACCTCGAGGACATCGAGGAATCGGCGCGCTGCTATGTCGACCACGCCGGCCTGCACCTCAATTCCTACTTCCTGCACCAGGACAGCGAAGGCGCCGCCAACGTCACCGTGTCCTTCCTGCTCAACCGCGGCCGCTTGCTGACGATGCGCCAGGAAGAACTCGCCGTGTTCCGGCTGTTCCGGCTGCGCGCGCGCGTCCAGCCCGGTTTCGTCGAGAACGCCGAGGACGTGCTGCTCGGCATCTATGCCGTCGCGGTCGAATACGACGCCGACGTGCTCGAAGGCGTCTACACCCGGCTCGAGAGCGTCAGCGCCCGCGTGCTCAAGGGCAGCGACGCGCTGAACGACGAGGGCATGGCCGAAACGGTGTCCGACATCGCCCAGCAGGAAGACATCAACGGCAAGGTGCGGCTGGACCTGATGGATACGCGTCGCTCGCTGTCCTTCCTGCTCCGAAGCCGCTCGCTCAACCACGAGCAGGAAACCGACCTGCGCGAAATCCTCCGCGACCTCGAATCGCTGAACAACCACACCGCCTTCCTGTTCGACAAGATCAACTTCCTGATGGACGCGGTGATGGGGCTGATCAATCTGGCGCAGAGCAAGATCATCAAGATCTTCTCGATCGCCGCGGTGGTGTTCCTGCCGCCGACGGTGATCGCATCGACCTACGGGATGAACTTCCAGGTCATGCCCGAACTGGGCTGGACGCTCGGCTACCCGTTCGCGATCGGGCTGATGATTCTCTCGGGCATTGCGCCGTACTGGTTCTTCAAGCGCAAGGGCTGGCTGTAAACACCGGGGACCGGTCGGGCACCGGGCCCGCCATCGCGCCAGCCGCTTCAAGGCCGCCCGTCCGCTGCGCGCGCGGGCCACTGCGGATGGTCGACACTCGCCCTGACTTGAATGTAAAAATTTCAATCGAATATATGTAATAAATATTTAAGTATTTTTTGGAATATGTCATTTAGGCATACCCTGCGCAGATATTTCAAATGCACAGGATCAATGCCATGCCATTCCAAGCCCGTCCCCGCCACACGCTGATCACCGCCGGCCTGATCGCGGCCATGCTCGGCACCGCCCACGCCGACACCACGCTCTTGAACGTGTCCTACGATCCGACCCGCGATCTGTATCAGGACATCAACAAGGCCTTCGCCGCCAAATGGAAGCAGGACACCGGCGAAACCGTCACGATCAAGCAGTCTCACGGGGGTTCGGGCAAGCAATCGCAGGCGGTCATCGCCGGGCTCGAGGCCGATGTGCTGACACTGGGTCTGGCGCCCGATATCGATGATGTTGCCGCCAAGACCCGGCTGCTGCCGGAACACTGGCAGCAACGCCTGCCCCACAGCAGCGTGCCGTACTACTCGACGGTCGCCTTCCTCGTCCGCAAGGGCAATCCCAAGGCGATCCGCGACTGGGGCGATCTGGTCAAACCCGGCCTGCAGGTGATCACGCCCAATCCCAAGACCTCGGCCAGCGGTCGCTGGAACTATCTGGCCGCGTGGGCCTGGGCCTTGAAGCAGCCCGGCGGCTCGCAGCAGAAGGCCAAGGCCTATGTCGCCGAGCTGTACAAGCATGTACCGGTACTCGATTCGGGCGCGCGCGGTTCGACGACGACCTTTGTCGAGCGTGGCCTCGGCGACGTGCTGCTGGCCTGGGAAAACGAAGCGCTGCTGGCCTTGAAGGAACTCGGGCCGGACGACTATGAGATCGTCACCCCGCGCAACAACATCCTCGCCGAGCCACCGGTCGCGTGGGTCGACCGCAATGTCGACAAACACGGCACGCGCAAGGTGTCGGAAGCCTATTTGAAGTTCCTCTACACCCCGGCGGCGCAGGACATCATCGCGCGCAATTACTACCGCCCCACCGAAGCGCGTGCCGCCGCCAAATACGCCAAGCAATATCCCAAGGTGACGCTGTACAAGGTCAGCGACGTGTTTGGCAGCTGGCCACAGGCCGTCACGACGCATTTTGCCGACGGCGCCGTGTTCGACCAGATCCGCGCAGGCCGGTAAACCGCGATGATCAGAACCCAACCGCAAGCGCGGCCCGCATCGCCGGGCCGCCGGGCCGGCCCGTATCCGGCCATGATCCTGGCAATGGTCCTGGCCACCGGCACCTTCGCCGCGCAGGCCGCCCCGGTGCGCGCCCAGGACATCAACAACGCTGCACAACTGCGGATGCTGGCCCAGCGCACCGCCAAACTCTCGCTGCAGATCCGTCTCGGCGTACGCAGTGCCGACGCCACCAGCAAACTCGGCGAGAGCGTCCGCCAGTTCGACAGTCTTCTAGGGCAGCTGCAGAAGATCGGCGCCGACGACCGGGATCTGGAACGCGCGCTGGATGCGGTCGCGTACAACTGGGAGGCGTTGAAGACCCAGTTGTCCGAACGCGACCCGGACCGCATCAACCAGGCCAGCGAAGAGCTGACGATGACCATCCTGCGGGCGACCCGCACGCTGGAAAGCCATGCCCCCAGCGAAACGAGCAAGCTCGTCACGCTGGCCGTGCAGGAAAACACGCTGTCGCAGCGGATGGCCAAGCTCTACTTCCTCAGCCAGCTCGGCCGCCAGACCCGCCCCGAGGTCGAGGTCACGCGGACGCGCTTTGCTGCGGTGTTCAAGCAATTGATCGACGCGCCCGGCAACACGCCGCGCGCATCCAGCTTGCTGGCGGTGGCCAAGGACCAGTGGTTTTTCTACGAACAGGCACTGAAGGCGCCGCCCGGCAAGGACAAGGTCTATCTGGAGAACGTGGCGACGACGTCGGAGCGCATCAGCGAAATGATGGAAGGCGTCACCGCCCTGTACACCAGGCAGGCCGCATCCACCCGCCAGCCATAATTCACGCAGCAAGCACCCGAGCGCCGGCCGTGGTGACCAGCGGGTGGTTGATTCCGCCATCAATGTCCCCATATGCTGGCATCTGAATGATGCATGCACAGGACTCGTCGCCGCAATGAGCGTCCCCCACCTCACGACCGCGCTGAGCGGCCCGCTGTATGAACTCGAGCGCCGCATCCTCGAATCGCAGACCGAAATCGAGCACTGGTTCCGCAACCAGTGGCAGGAGTACACGCCGCCGTTCTACGGCTCGGTCGACCTGCGCAATGCCGGCTACAAGCTCGCCCCGGTCGACATGAATCTGTTCCCGGGCGGATTCAACAATCTGAACCCGGAATTCCATCCGCTGGCGGTGCAGGCGGCGATGAGCGCGCTCGAGAGCTTCTGCCCCGACGCCAAGCGCCTGTTGCTGATTCCGGAAAACCATACCCGCAACCAGTTCTACCTGCAGAACGTCGCCGCGCTGGCGAAAATCCTGCGTCAGGCCGGGCTGAAGGTGCGTATCGGCACGCTCAACCCCGAAGTGACCGAGCCGACGGTGTTCGAACTCGCCAACGGCAGCGGCATCGTGCTCGAACCGCTGGTGCGCAAGGGCGACCGCATCGGCCTCGCCGATTTCGACCCCTGTGTCGTGCTGCTCAACAACGACCTGTCGGCCGGTGTGCCGGCCATCCTGCAGGGGATCGCGCAGACGCTGCTGCCGCCGCTGCACGCCGGCTGGTACACGCGCCGCAAGACGACGCACTTCGCCGAATACGACCGCGTCGTCGGCGAATTCGCCGAGCTGATCGGCATCGACCCGTGGGTGATCAACCCCTACTTCACCCGCGTCGGCGGCCTTGACTTCCAGGCCCGCGAAGGCGAAGACCGGCTCGCGGCGGCGGTCGATGAAATGCTGGCGAAGATCCGCGTCAAATACGCCGAACACGGCATCGACCAGACGCCGTTCGTCATCGTCAAGGCCGACGCCGGCACCTACGGCATGGGCATCATGAGCGTGAAGTCGGGCGAGGAGCTGCTCGGGCTGAACCGCAAGGCGCGCAACAAGATGTCGGTGATCAAGGAGGGCCTGCAGGTCCACGACGTCATCGTTCAGGAAGGCGTGCCGACCTTCGAGCAGATCGACGACGCGATCGCCGAGCCGGTCGTCTACATGCTCGACCGCTTCGTCATCGGCGGTTTCTACCGCGTGCACACCGAGCGCGGCATCGACGAGAACCTCAACGCGCCGGGCGCGCATTTCGTGCCGCTGGCGTTTGCCGAACCGCTGACGACGCCCGATTGCGACGGCTCGCCCGACTGCACCGCCAACCGCTTCTACGCCTACGGCGTCGTCGCGCGCCTGGCGCTGCTCGCGGCCGCCCACGAACTGGAAACCACGGCGCCGAAAGTCGCCATCGCTGTCGCCGTCTAAAAGGAAACCAGCATGCGCCTGCTCGTCATCGCCGATCCGCTCGTCGGGTTCAAGATCCACAAGGATTCGACCTACGTGATGCTGCGCGAGGCGGCCCGGCGCGGCTTCGAAATCCACACCGCGCTGGCCGATGACCTGCGCGTCAATCGCGGCCACGTCGACATCAATGCGCAGCCTTTCGCGTTCTCGGCAAGCCAGGAATACAAGCACTGGTTCGTCTCGGGCGAGGCCGCGCGCGTGCGGCTCTCCGCGTTCGACGCAGTGATCATGCGCAAGGATCCGCCGTTCGATCAGCAGTATCTGTACAACACCCACCTGCTGAGCCTGGCGGAAACGCAGGGCGCCCGCGTGTTCAACCCGGGCCAGACGCTGCGCGACTACAACGAAAAGCTCGCCATCCTCAAGCACCCCGAGTTCACCATCGACACGCTGGTCACCCAGCGCGACGACGATCTGCGGGCGTTTCTGGCCGACCAGCACGACATCATCCTCAAGCCGCTCGACGGCATGGGCGGCATGGGCATCTTCCGCTTGCGCCGCGAGGACCCGAACGTCGGCAGCATCATCGAAACGCTGACCGACAACGGCCACCGGACCATCATGGCGCAGCGCTATCTGCCGGCGATCAAGGACGGCGACAAGCGCATCCTCCTGATCGACGGCAAGCCGGTCGACTGGTGTCTGGCGCGCATTCCCAAGGACGGCGAAACCCGCGGCAATCTGGCCGTTGGCGGCACCGGCGTCGCCCGGCCGCTGTCGGGCCACGACCGTGAAATCGCCGAAGCGCTCGGCCCCAAGCTCGCCGCCCAAGGGCTGCTGCTTGTCGGCCTCGACGTGATCGGCAAGCACGTGACCGAAATCAACGTCACCAGCCCGACCTGCTTCCGCGAAATCAGCGACCAGAGCGGCATCGACGTCGGCGCGCTGTTCATCGACGCGCTCGAACGGCGGGTATCGGCCTGATGCGATCGGGGCTGATGCGCCGCTTCGCCGCATTGGCCCTGCTGGCCGCAACGCTGCTGCTCGGCGGCTGTGGCGACGATCCGCTGTACACGCAGGAAGGCTATGTCTTCGGCACCCGGGTCGAAATCTCGATCTGGGGCCTGCCGCACGAACGCGCCGCCAAGCACGCCGGCGCCATCCTCGCCGACCTCGACCGGCTCAACGCCAAGCTGCACGCGTGGCAGCCGTCGGAAGTCACCCGGCTCAACGCCCATTTCGGCCGCGGTGAACCGGGCGAAGCCGACGCCGAGCTGATCGCGCTGCTCAAGCAGGCCAAGGATTACGAGGCACGCTCGGACGGACTGTTCAACCCGGCGATCGGCGGACTCGTCACCGCCTGGGGCTTCCATCGCGACACCTTCGCACCGGTGACGCCCGACCCGGTCACGCTGGCGCTGCTGCTCGAACGCAAACCGTCGCTCGCCGACGTCGAATTCGGCGATGGCGGCGTCGTGATGAGCCGCAATCCCAGTGTGGCGCTCGACCTCGGCGGTTTCGCCAAGGGCTGGGCGCTCGACCGCGAAGCCGCCTATCTGCGCAAGAACCGCGTCTACAACGCGCTGCTGAATATCGGCGGCAACGTGCTCGCACTCGGCTGCAAGGGCGATGTGCCATGGACGATCGGCCTGCAGCATCCGCGCCAGCCGCAGGCGATGGCAACGCTGGCCTTGCGCGACGGCGAGGCAATCGGCACCTCGGGCGACTACCAGCGCTACTTCATCAAGGACGGCAAGCGCTACAGCCATCTGATCGATCCGCGCACCGGCGCGCCGGCACAGACGATGCAGGCGGCAACGGTGCTGGCACCGGCCTCGCGCGAGGCCGGCGCGATTTCGGACGTCGCCACCAAGCCGGTTTTCATCGGCGGTCTGGGCAGCGCCCGCCACTATGCGCAGCGTTTCGGCATCGACGAGGTGCTGATCGTCGCCAGCGACGGCAGCGTCTACGTCACCCCGGAGCTGCAAACGCGGCTGAGCTGGCTGGTGAAGCCGCCGCACCTGTACCGGCTGCGCTGAATCGGCGCCGCCCTATCGCGGCAATACGTCGATTTGGGTTATAACATCGGATTGTCCGGCCTGACGCCAAGATAGGAAGCAGCTCCGCATGATCGGCATCATCATCGTGACCCACGTGACGCTCGGCGACGCCCTGTACGCCTGCGCGCAGCACATCATGGGGCGTCCCCTGCCCAATCTGGCCCAGCTTGCGGTCAGCAAGGCCGACGATCCGGACACCGTCGTGCTGCGTGCGCGCGAGATCATCGAACAGCTCGACGACGGTTCGGGCGTCTTGCTGCTGACCGACATCTACGGCGGCACGCCGTCCAACGTGGCCAACCGGCTGATCACGCCGGGCCGGATCGAAGCGGTGGCCGGCGTCAACCTGCCGATGCTGGTCCGCGCGCTGACCTATTGCCACCAGCCGCTCGAAGTCGTTGTCAGCAAGGCGATCACCGGCGGGCTCGAAGGCGTGCTCTACATGCTGCCCGAATCGCACTGACCCCTACGGAGACCATAAAAACATGCCGGTTCAGGACGTGCTCATCGTCAACAAGCTCGGGCTGCACGCCCGGGCATCGAGCAAGCTCACCCAGCTTGCCAGCCGTTTCCAGTGTGAAGTCTGGATTACCCGCAACGCACGCCGCGTCAACGCCAAGTCCATCATGGGCGTGATGATGCTCGCCGCCGCCAAGGGCAGCACCGTGACACTGGAAACCGGCAACGGCCCCGACGAGGCCGAAGCCATGACCGCACTGACCGAACTGATCGCCGACAAATTCGGCGAAGGCGAATAAGCCGCAGCTGGAGACGAGCATGAGCCTCACGCTACACGGCATCGGCATCGGCGGCGGCATCGCCATCGGTCATGCCCATCTGATGTCGCACACCGACATCGAAATCGCCCAGTACCTGCTCGACGACGCGCAGGTACCGGCCGAACTGACCCGCTTCGACGACGCGATCCGCATCACCCGCAAGGAGCTGGAAATGCTCTGGGGCAGCATTCCCGAGAATGCGCCGACCGAGCTGGGCGCCTTCCTGTCGCTGCACCTGATGCTGCTGAACGACCACACGCTGTCGAAGGAGCCGCGCGAGCTGATCGAGACGCAGCGCTGCAACGCCGAGTGGGCGCTGAAACAGCAGCTCGACACGCTGCTGGCGCAGTTCGACGAGATCGAAGAGGAATACCTGCGCGAGCGGCGCACCGACGTGATCCAGGTCGCCGAACGCATCTTCAAGGCGCTCGCCGGCCACGACCCGGGCGCCCACCTGCCGGCATCGCAGGCGCGCGACAGCATCCTGGTCGCCCACGATCTGTCGCCGGCCGACATGGTGCTGTTCAAGGACACCAACTACGTCGCCTTCGTCACCGACGTCGGCGGCCCGACCTCGCATACCGCCATCCTCGCCCGCAGCCTCGACCTGCCGTCGGTGCTGGCGCTCAAGCATGCGCGCGGGCTGATCCGCGAAGGCGAGATGGTCATCGTCGATGGCGTCAACGGCTTCGTCATCGTCGACCCGGACGAACTGATCCTCGCCGAATACCGGACCCGCCAGCAGGAATGGCTGCTGAAGCAATCGGCGCTGCAGGACATCCGCGCCAGCGTGCCGGTGACCCGCGACGGCGTGCAGGTCGAGCTGTTCGCCAATATCGAGCTGCCCGAAGACACCACGCTGGCCCTGGCCAACGGCGCCACCGGTGTCGGCCTGTTCCGCTCCGAATTCCTCTTCCTCAAGGAAGAATCGCTGCCCGGTGAGGACGAGCAGTTCGAAGCCTACAAGGCGGTGGCGCAGAATATGGCCGGCATGCCGGTCATCATTCGCACCGTCGACCTCGGCAAGGACAAGATCGCCACCTGGCAGGAAGACACCGATGCGCCCAACCCGGCGCTCGGCCTCACCGGCATCCGGCTGTGCATGGCCGAGCCGTCGATGTTCCGCACCCAGCTGCACGCGCTGCTGCGCGCGTCGGCGTTCGGCAAGATCAAGCTGCTGATTCCGATGATCTCGACCATTGCCGAGGTCAAGCAGACACGCCGCCACCTCGAAGAGGTGAAGGCACAGCTGCGCAGCGAGGGCATCGCCTTCGACGAGGACATCGAACTGGGCGGCATGATCGAAGTACCGGCCGCGGCGCTGACGGTGCGCGGCCTGCTCAAGCACCTCGATTTCATTTCGATCGGCACCAACGACCTGATCCAGTACTCGCTCGCGGTCGACCGTAACGACGATGCCGTCTCGCACCTGTACGACCCGCTGCACCCGGCCGTGGTCAAGCTGCTGTCGCTGATCATCGACACCGCCAATGCCGTCGGCAAACCGGTATCGATGTGTGGCGAAATGGCCGGCGATCCGGCGCTGACGCGGATGCTGCTCGGCCTCGGCCTGCGGCGTTTCTCGATGCTGCCGGCGCAGCTCTTGAAGGTGAAGCAGCAGGTGCTCGGTACCGATGTCGCCGCACTGGCGCCGCTGATCGAAGCGATGTGCGAGACCAGCGATTCGGACGAGCTGCGCGCATTCGCCGCGCAACTGGACGCATGACCCGGCAGACGCTGCCGCTCGACCCGGTACTCGCCGGCTATGTGACCGCGATGCAACGCGAACCGGCGCCGCTGGCGCAACTGCGTGCCGCGACCGCCGGCCACCGCCTCGCCAAGATGCAGCTGGCGCCCGAACAGGGCCAGTTGCTGATGCTGTTGCTGCAGTTGACCGGAGCGCGCCGCTACCTCGAAGTCGGCACCTATACCGGCTACAGCGCGCTGGCCGCGGCGCTGGCGATGGGCGCGGCCGGCCAGGTCACCGCCTGCGACGTCAGCGACGCGTTCACCCGTGTCGCTCGCGAGCACTGGCAGGCCGCCGGTGTCGCCGAACGGATCACGCTGACCCTGCAACCGGCGCTGCGCACGCTCGATACGCTACTGGCCGACGGCCTGGCCGGACAGTTCGACTGCATGCTGATCGACGCCGACAAGCCGGGCTACCCCGATTACTACGAACGCGCGCTGCAACTGGTTCGCCCTGGCGGACTGATCCTGCTCGACAATATGCTGCTCGGCGGCGACGTCGCCACGGCCCGCGACGACGAAGCGCCGGGTACCGCGGTGATCCGCGACCTCAACGCGGCGCTGCGCGATGACGAACGCGTCACCCACTGCTTCCTGCCGCTCGGCGACGGCCTGACCGTGCTGATTCGCCGCTAACCTTCCGTTAAGACTTGATGCAGAACAATAGCTGATTTGCCGTAGCAGCCAGCCGCCGGCGGCCGCCCTATCATGCAGTCAGCCCACGCCCTCGCGAGTCCGTCATGCTGTTGCACTGGCAGTTTTTTTTCGGCGCCCTGATCAGTCTGGTCACGATGACCAACCCGCTGTCGAAAATCCCGATGTTCATTTCGCTGACCCAGAACATGAGCGAGCCGCGTCGCCAGCATCAGGCGGTGCGTGCAAGCTGGATCGCCTTTCTGATCATGACCGTGTGCCTGGTCGCCGGTAACCTCATCCTCGCCACTTTCGGCATTTCCTACGGCGCATTGCGCGTCGCCGGCGGCATCGTCATCGGCCTGCTCGGCTACCGGATGCTCTACCACCTGCAGGACCCCGGCATGGCGCCGAAAGGCGCGGCCCGCCGCGATCGCAGCGATTACGCCTTTTTCCCGCTGGCGATGCCGGCGATCGCCGGTCCGGGGACGATCGCCGTCGTCATCGGCCTGTCGACCGAGATCATCGAAAAGCCGACACTGACCGGCAAGGCGGTGAGCTTCGCGCTGACGCTGGCGGCGATCGGCGTGTCCAGCCTGGTGATGTGGCTGACGCTGCGCTCGTCGACGCTGATTTCCGAGCGGCTCGGCCGCTCGGGCCAGGAGGTGATGGCGCGGCTGATGGGCTTCGTGCTGATCTGCGTCGGCATCCAGTTCATTGGATCGGGGATACGCAGCTTCATCGCCGGCAGCTGAAGCCTGCACCATTCGGCGGCTGCGCGGATCGGGGTCGCCCGATCCACTTTGGCTCGCCCGCCAACCGGCATGGGCTTATCTGGATCGTTTAAGCGTGCGCCTGCTGACTCGCCCCGCCATCCCGCTTCACACGCTGGCCGTCACCTTCAACGTCGGCCAGCGTCCAGTCTTCCGGCAGCGACGACACCGTCGCGTCGTAGGCGATTCCCAGCCGTTCGGCGTGGTCATGGCAGAACGTCAGCCCGGCGTCGAAACCGATGCGGAACAGCGTGTGCATATTCGAGTACGACCAATCGAACATCTTTTCCCAGCGCTCGGCCGGCAGGTCCGGCGACAGCAGCGGCACCCGCAGCAAGGCGCGCTTTTCGCTGCCATCGGCGTTGCGGTTGTGCACCAGCTCGAACAGCTTCAGGTCGTCCTTGGCGATTTCGGTCAGCGGCGTGATGATCGACATCACCCAAGCGTCATACAGGTCGCGCGGCGCGCGCAGCAACCGGTCGGCACCGAGCACGTCGAAGACCACGATGGTGTCGATGTCCGGATCGCTGGCGTCATCGCCGATCAGCGCCTTGAAATTCAGCGTGTCGAGCGCGGCACCCTCGATATAACGCTCGCCGTCGATCTCGGTCGGCGGGTACAGGAAGGGGAAGGACAGCGCGGCGCGGAAGTGCTGGACGCCGATGTCCTGGCCGCGCCACTGCGCCATTTCATGCCGGTCGACGTTGTAGGCATTCAGATAGACCGGCTTGTCGTAGCTACGCAGCCGCTCGAAATCGACGACGTCCTCGACAAAGGGGACATGCGCGCACAGCCCCAGACTGTCGGCACTCAGATCGCTCGGCGTTGCCGTCGCCCACAGCAGCTGCTGCCAGTCGCTCCAGAGCCGGAAGGCCGGGCTGACGTCGGCCATCTGTTCGACCAGCTGCGCGTAGGGCGATGCCTTCAAGCCGTCGCGGAACAGCTCCGCGAGCGCACCGGGCTTGTTGAACACCTTGAAGTTGACCGGCAAGGCCCGGTACAGCGAATCCGCAATCCCCATCTCGACCATGCCGGCGAGCGCCGCGATCGGCGAAGTCGCTTTCGGCGCTGCATACAGCAGACCAACCAGTGCGCCGGCGCCCGAGGTCGAGATCACATCGAACTCGACCCGCTGCCGCAGCATTGCGCACAGCGCCCCCGCCATCAGCGGCATATTCGGTGCGCCGCCACCGATCACCAGTGCGGTCTTGTTTGCTTTGGTCATGCTGTCTCTCCTCTGGACAAGAGAGACAGCATAGCGCGTTCGTCAGGCCGACCAACGGCGGAACAACGATCCGTCGCGGCGCCGTCACACCGGCCGGCAATCAGCGCAGCGATCCAGCACGGCCGGCGAAGCGCAGACAGGACCAACGAGCACGGCAAGCACTGGCAGTTCGATGTTGTGCGCTTAGAACCTCTCCCAGTAGGCGAGCGAGCCAAAGCAGTGTGTTGCCGCCCGAAGCGCAGGAGCCGGAGTGGACATGTGGCTCATGAGGACGCCGAACATCGGACGGGGACAAAGTGCGCGGACGCAGCCGCCGAATGGGATAGATGCTCAGTCCTGCGGGCCCTTGCGGCCGTACAGGTCGGGCTCGCCAAGCGGCCGGGTCTTGAAGCGTCGGTGCAGCCAGAAATACTGCGCCGGGCAATCGAGCACGCGTTGCTCGATGAAGGCGTTCATCCGCCGCGTATCGGTTTCGACATCGTCGCTCGGAAAATCGCGCCACGCCGGGTAGTAGCGGGTCACGAAGTGGTTGCCTTCGAGCGTCGTCACCATCGGCACGACCACGGCGCGGCCCAGTTGCGCCAGCCGCGGCAAACCCGGGACCGTTGCGGTCTGGATACCGAAGAACGGCACGAAGATCGACTCCTTGCGGCCGAGATCCTGATCCGGCAGGTAGTACAGCGGCGCCCCCTGCTTCAGGGCCTTGACGATGGGGCGGACGCCGTCGATGCGGCGGATCAAGAGCGGCGCGCCGAAGCGCGAACGACCGAAGCGCAACAGCTGATCGAACGGGTTGTCGTGTGTCGACGTATAGATGCTCGCGCCCCAGTGGTCGGCCGTGTGCAGGATGCCGCCGTAGTCGAGCCCCAGGAAGTGCGGCGCCAGCAGGATCACCGGCTGGTCCTTGACCGCCAGATAGTGCTCGTAGCCTTCGCGCCGGACCAAATCGCGGACCCGTTCTTCCGGGCCGAACCAGAGCTTGCCGTAGCTCAGCAGGCAGGTGCAGAACACCCGGTAGTGCTCGCGCAGCGTCGCGCGGCGCCGCGCTTCGGGCCAGTCCGGAAAACACAAGCGCAGGTTGATCAGCCCGACCTTGCGCCGGCCAGGAATCAGCCAGAACATCAACTCGCCAAGCACCGCACCCTTGAAACGGATCAGCGGCATCGGCAGCCAGCGCAGCAGCCAGAACGGCATCGCCAGCAGCTTGGCCGGCAGCGACAGCGTTTGCCAGGTGGTCGGCTCGCTCATGGGGTCTCCTCACCCGGCCTCGGCGCACCGGCCGGTCGCTTGTAGCGGTTGTAGCTCCACAGGTACTGATCCGGCGCACGGGTGATCAAGGCCTCGATCGCCGCGTTGACGGTCGTCGCATCGGCGACCGGCTCGCCGGTCAGCGGCGGCAGCGGTTCGACGTGCAGCCGGTAACCGCGCCCCCACGACAGGCGCTCGGCGAAACACATCAGCACCGTCGCATCGAACTGGCGCGCCAGCTTCGGCAGCAAGGTCATCGTGTACGCCGGCTGGCCGAAGAACGGCGCCCACACACCATCGCCGGCGCCCGGGGCCTGATCGGGCAGCATGTAGGCGGTCTGGCCGCCCTTGAGCGTTTTCAGCAGCAGCCGCACGCCCTTGGCATTGGCCGGCGCGGCCAGGCCGTTTTCGCGGTCGCGCGACGCCAGCATCAAGGGTTCGAGCGCCTTGATCTTCGGCGGCCGGTACAAGGCGGCGAGCTGGCGCGGAATCCGCATCGCCAGATGCACCCCACAGGCCTCGATCGCGCCCAGATGCGGCGAAACGAACAGGATGGGCTTCGGGCTCACCAGTGCCGCCTCGACATGCTCCCAGCCGCGGCGCTCGACCACGAGCTGCGCGACCTGCTCGGCCGGGCGCAACCAGTGCACCAGCATCTCGGCGCCGGCCTTGCCGTGCTGCTCAATACTTGAGCGCAGCAATCGGGTATAATCGGCGTCATTTTTCGCCAATCCGGACTGGCGCAGATTCGTCGCCAGCCGTTGCCGGTACGTCGAATCCGCAGCCCAGGCGAGCCAGCCCGCCACGATGCCAACGCCGTGGAAAAACCACAGCGGCAGCCAGGCAAAAGGGCGAAGCAATTTCAGCAGCATGATGTATCCATTGATGATCTGCGGCAGCGATTTTATCGGCTTTGCCGCGCGCCCGACATGACTTAGGAGCCTTGAGCCCCATGAAAGAATTCCTGTTTACTTCCGAATCGGTGTCCGAAGGCCATCCCGACAAGGTCGCCGACCAGATCTCCGATTCGATCCTCGACGCGATCCTGACCCAGGACAAGCACGCGCGCGTCGCCGCAGAAACGCTGGTCAATACCGGCCTCGTCGTCCTTGCCGGCGAGATCACCACCACCGCCAATATCGACTACATCCAGATCGCGCGCGACACGATCAAGCGGATCGGCTACGACCACAGCGACATCGGCTTCGACTACAAGACCTGCGCCGTGCTGGTCGCCTATGACAAGCAGAGCCCGGACATCGCCCAGGGCGTCGACGAAGGCGCAGGCCTCGACCTCGACCAGGGCGCCGGCGACCAGGGCCTGATGTTCGGTTACGCCTGCGACGAAACCTCGCAGCTGATGCCGGCGTCGATCTATTACGCCCACCGTCTGGTGCAGCGCCAGTCCGAACTGCGCAAGGACGGCCGCCTGCCGTGGCTGCGCCCGGACGCCAAGTCGCAAGTGACGCTGAAGTACGACGCCGACACCGGCGCCGTCATCGGCGTCGACACCATCGTGCTGTCGACCCAGCATCACCCGGACGTCTCGCACGCCCAGCTGTCCGAAGCGGTGATCGAGGAAATCATCAAGCCGGTGATGCCGTCCGAGTGGCTGCAGAGCCCGAAATACCTCGTCAACCCGACCGGCCGTTTCGTCATCGGCGGCCCGATGGGCGATTGCGGCCTGACCGGCCGCAAGATCATCGTCGACACCTACGGCGGTGCAGCACCGCACGGCGGCGGCGCGTTCTCGGGCAAGGATCCGTCCAAGGTCGACCGCTCGGCCGCCTACGCCGGCCGTTACGTGGCGAAGAACATCGTCGCCGCCGGCATCGCCAAGCAGTGCATGGTGCAGGTGTCGTACGCGATCGGCGTCTCGAAGCCGGTGTCGATCATGGTCGACACCTGGGGTACGTCGAAGCTGTCGAACGAAGAGATCGTCAAGCTGATCGAGCGTCATTTCGACCTGCGCCCGAAGGGCATCGTGCAGATGCTGGACCTGCTGCGCCCGGTCTACACCCGCACCGCCGCCTACGGTCACTTCGGCCGTGAGGAGCCGGACTTCACCTGGGAACGCACCGACAAGGCCGAAGCGCTGCGCGCCGACGCCGGGCTGTAATCCAAGCCCAAGCAACGACAAACGGGATGGCTTTGCCATCCCGTTTTTTCATCCGCCCGCGCCCAAGCCCAGTGCACCGCAAGCCCGGCACACCGCAAGCCGGATCAGCACGTCCGCAAGTCCGATCAGGCAACGCCACCGTATCGCCAGCATGATCGCGCATCCCATCCACGCCAAGGCCCCCAGATGCGCGCCTCCCCGTCGATCCTTGCCCGCCGGCCTGCGCCATGACCGCCGAATTGCTGGCCATGCTGGCCGCCCTTGCCTCCGGCCTGGCGATACGCCGCGGTTGGGGATTGCGACCGGTCTGGTGGCTGGCATGGCTGGCTCCGGTCCCGCTGCTGCTGCTCGCGCCCACCACTCCGCCGTGGCTGCTGGCGGCAAGCGCGCTGGTCGCCGGCGTGATCGGCTACGGCGCCAGTTTTGGCTACCTTCGCACGATCATGCCCTGGCGCGGCACGCTGTCGACGCTGATACAGCAGGCGCTTGGCCTCGTGCTGCTGATGTTCCTCCACCGCGCGCTCGGCACTGTGCTGCCGGCGGCACTGGCCGTGCTGGCCTGGCCGCTGGCGCTGGTGACGCTCGAAATCGTCATCGGCAGGCTCTGGCCACACGGCGACGCGGTCACGCTGGCCAACACCCAGGCCGATCTGGCACCGCTGGTGCAGATTGCCGCACTGCTCGGACTGCGCGGCATTGTCTTCCTCCTCGGGCTCGGCTCGGCCTGGCTTGCGCAACTGATCCAAGCCGTCTGGCATGGCGATCAAGGCCAGATACCGAGCTTGTGCGTTTCGCTGCTCGTGCTGGCGGGTGCCTTCATCTACGGCATCGCCCGGCTGCGGCAGACCACGGCGCCGGCGCCCGTCTCCGTCACGCTGGCGGCCAGGGACATCGATAATCCCGGCGATGCGGCGGGCCGCGCCGAGCTGCTCGCCGCGTATACCAATGCACTCGCCGACGCCCCGCTGCACGGCCTGATCGTGTTGCCGGAAAAACTGCTGCTCAGCGGCACCGACGTCGACGATGCTTGCCTGTCATTGGCGCGGACCCGACACAGCACGGTGGTGGTCGGCCTCGAACACGGGAAGGCCGACGGCCAGCACAATATCGCCCGCGTCTACCGGCCCGACGGCAGCACCGTCGATTACACCAAACGCTGTCTGGTGCCCGGCTGGGAAGACGGACTGGTCGCCGGCAGGCAATCCGTCGTCGCGTCCTGCCCACAGGGGCGGATCGCCCTGGTCATCTGTCGCGACGTGTTTTTCGCCACCAGCACCCGCGACTACGCGCCGCCGATGGATGCGCTGGCGGTGCCGGCGTGGGATTTCGGCGCCGATGGCTGGGTACGGTCGCGTCTTGCCGTGCTTCGCGGCATCGAGTGCGGTCTGCCGGTGCTGCGCGCCGCGCGCAACGGCCTGCTGACGATCAGCGATCCCTATGGTCGCCTCATTGCCGAGGCTCCCAGCAACCGGGAAATGGCCATCGTCCGAGCACCGCTGCCTGCGGCGCTGTCCAAGCCCACCGTCTATACCCGTGGCGGCCGTCACTTCGAATCGCTGTGCCTGCTGCTCAGCGCCGGCCTGCTCGCCGTCGCCCTGTTGCGCTAGGCCGTTTCGGCCGGATCGACGTGCGTCATCACGTCGAGCACCGGCAGCGCCGCCATCACCCGCTCGCGCACCGCCTCGGCGATCGCATGACCAGCGGCGACGGTGATCGTGCCGTCGATCTCGAGGTGCACGTCGACGAGGATCAGGTCACCCATCTTGCGGGTGCGCAGGTCGTGCACGCCAAGCACGCCCGGCGTCGCGACGACGATGGCGCGGATGCGCGCGATATCGTCGACGTCGGCGGCGTGGTCCATCAGCTCGTGCAGCGAGCGCCACGCAAAGCTCCAGCCCATGCGACCGACCATGAAACCGACGATCAGTGCTGCGATCGGATCCAGCAGCGTCAGACCGGCAAGGTTGCCGACGATGCCGATCGCGACGACCAGCGACGACGCCGCATCCGAGCGCGCATGCCAGGCATTGGCCGCCAGCAGGCTGGAGCGCACGCGCTGCGCGACGGCAAGCAGATAGCGGAACAGCAACTCCTTCACCACCAGCGCGCCAAGCGCCACCCACAGCGCTACCAGATGAACCTGTGGAATCAGCGCTGGCGTCTGCAGCTTCTGCAATGCAGACCAGAGCATGCCGATGCCGACGGCGAGCAGGATCACGCCGATGACGAAGGACGCGGCGTTTTCGTAGCGCTGGTGGCCATACTGGTGATCGGCATCGGGCGCCTTGCCGCTGTAGCGGTTGGCGAACAGCACGACAAAATCGGAAACGAGGTCGGACAGCGAGTGCAGGCCGTCGGCCACCAGCCCCTGCGAATGCGACAGCACGCCGACGACGATCTGCACGATGCTCAGGCCGATGTTCACGACCACGCTGACCAGCGTGCTGCGGCGGGCGGCCGGTGCCGACGGTTCGGCCGATGCGGAGGACGTAGGAGCGTAGTTCATGCCGACATTATCGGCGCCGGCGACCGAAGCGCCACGACCGGCGTCAAGAATCGCGCAACAGCCCGCGCGGCGCGAGGCGCTGGATGCAATCGGCCGGTGCGAAGAAGGCCTGCAGGCTGGCCAGCGCCAGCTCGGGCCGTGCATCGCCGCACATGAACACGTCGACGGCTGCAAAGCCGTGTTCGGGCCAGGTGTGGATGCTGATGTGCGACTCCATCAGCAGCAACACGCCGGTCACGCCCTGGCCGTCGCCGAACGGGTGGACATGGCCGAACAGCACCGTTGCGCCTGCGTCGGCCGCAGCGGCGCGCAGCGCGGCTTCGATCGCGACCGCATCGCTGAGCAGAGCCGGCGGGACGCCGCACAGGTCGGCCAGCAGATGGCGGCCGACCGGCTCGATCGTACTCACTTGTGCCCGCCGCTGTACGACGAGCCGCCGCCGTAATAGCCGCCGCCCCAGCCGCGACTGCTGCGGCCGCTGTCGTCGGTCTGCGACAGATTGATCAGCGTCGATACCGCGATGACGATCAGGCAATAGATCACATAAACAAATCGGGACATGGTCAGCCGTCGAAATCCTGGTTGGCCGGAATCCACAGCAGGATCATGGCGACAAAGCCGACCATCAGGATGTCGCTATCGAAGCCCGACGCGATCCAGATCGGCAGATTGAACAACAGGAAGGCCACCATCGCGTAGATCGCCGGCCGGCGCAGCGATTCGCGGCCGCCGGCCAGCGTGGTGCGCTTGGCGCTCGCCGCCGCCAGCGCCGGTTTGCCGAACCACTGGCCCACGAGCTGCGCCGACACGCGCTCGCTGCGCGACCAGCCCATTTCCTGCGCGCTCGATTCGCGCGTCAACTTGACGCCGTTGCGCTCGTAATCGGAAATCCAGGTCTTGTCGCCGACGGCGGCGCGCCAGTTGAACGCGCCGGCGGCAAAGGTGACCACCGAGGCATACTCGTACAGATGGCGGAACTGCTCGCCCTTGTACACCGCCTGCTCCATGCTCGCCGATTCGGGCCAGATGTCGAGTACGCGCACCTGATCCCAGCCTTCTTCACTTTCGACCAGCCACTGCAGCCCGGCGCTCGGGTGGTAGAGCAGGTACTCGCTCCAGCTGGAGGTCGCATCCTCCAACTCGCGGCAACGCAAGAGACCGATCACCGACCACTTGCGGCCGGCGATCGTACCGACGTCGCCGATGCTCAGGGTCGTCTTCACGCTGGCAAGTTCGCTGCGCTTGGCGATCAGCATCGCGGTGTCGCTGCTGCAATCGACTTCGGCATGACACGCCGGGCACACCAGCTGCGTCGCGACGCCGGCCGGGAAATCCAGCGGGCTGCCGCAGCTCGGGCACGCCAGCGTCTGTGGCGTGCCGCGCAGGCGGCCGGCCGTAGCGACGATCGCGTCGTCGTCGCGCAGCAATTGCATGTTCAAGGTCGCCAGCGGCGTGGCGTTGCCGACGTAGGCCTGCGGCTTGTCGTCCGAATAATCGAGCGTCAGGAAGCGATCGCGGCAACGCGCATCGGCGACCTTGGCCTCCCAGCCGTCCTTGATCGCAAAAGGCAGTTCGCCCTGGCCACCGGTACAGCGCGCGCTGCGCACGTCCGACATCGTGTAGCTGTTGCCGCCGTAGCGGTAAATCGCCCCGACGCGCAGCACATCGAACGCCGGAATCTCGGTGGCATCGTTCACCGCCAGCGTGAACACGTACTGGCCCCCGGCCTCGGCCAGCCAGCCGGCACTGCCGTCGTCGAACAGCGCATACCACTCGTTCCAGAAACCGGCGTCGTAACGCAACTGGATCCGGCCGACGAGGGCGAAGTGCCGCCCCAAGTAGACGCCGCTGCTGCCGATCTGCAGCGGCGACGCGTCTTCGAGCACGTTGGACAGCTTGCCCTGCTCGCGCACGGCCTCAAGCTCGCGCAGCACCACGGTACGGCAGTACTCGCAAACGGCCATCACCGAAATGGTCGAGCGGAAAACGACCTCGGCGCCGCAGGAGGGGCAGGCGACTCTATACATGCCGGCCACTTAAGCCGAAGGCCCGGCGCACCGCGCTCGAGCCCTCCGCACCATCAGCCAGCCAATCAGCATGCAAACCACGCCCACAAGCAGCAGCACGGACTGAGCCGATGGCAACAGCCGTGCCGCCGATGGGCAAGCGACACCGGTGTAGAGCACGGCCCAGCCGCTGGAGAGAAGCGCATCGTGGCGGCTCCGATACGCCACGAAAGCACCCGCCATGAGGATCACGATCAAGGCAATCAGATAGATGACAGCCATCGCTTCAGCCGATCAGCTTCTTCAGCACTTCCGCCTTGGCGCTGTCGTAGTCGGCCTGCGAAATCAGCCCTTGGTCGAGCAGGCCCTTGAGTTTGGCGAGCTTGGCCTGCGGGTCGTCGGCCGCCGTACCCGCCGCAGCGGCGCCTGCTACCGCTGCCCCAGCCGCCACACCGGCAGCAACGCCCGCAGCCGGTGCCGCGATGGCGCCGCGCATCGCATCGGCCATCACCTGGCCAACACCGACGCCGGCCGCGAGCCCGGCGCCGATACCGGCGAGGCCGCCTTCGTTCTGCGCCGCCAGCGGAATGCTCTGCGCGGTCTGGTACTGGGTGAATTTGTGCAGATCGCCGACCATGCCCATGGAAATCCGCGTATCGATCGCCTTTTGCAGCTCCTCGGGCAACGAGACGTTTTCGACGGCGAAATTGTCGAGCGCAAGGCCGTACTGCGCGAACGTCGGCGCCAAGGCCTCGGCGATTTTCTGCCCCATCAGCGCCTGATTGGCCGCCATATCGAGGAAGGGAATGCCGCTGGCGCCCAGCGTGCTGGTCATGGTCGACACGACGAGATTGCGCAGCTGCGTTTCCAGCTCGTCACGCGTGTACTGTTCGCGCGTGCCACTGATGGCGGTAAAGAACAGCTTCGGATCGACCAGCTTGTACGAATAGATGCCGAAGGCGCGCATCCGCACCATGCCGAAGTCGGCATCGCGGATGGTGATCGGCTGTGGCGTGCCCCATTTGCGGCCGAGCTGCACCCGGGTGCTGAAGAAGTAGACATCGCTCTTGAACGGCGATTCAAACAGCTTGTCCCAGTTCTTCAGATAGGTCAGTACCGGCAGCGTCTGCGTCGTCAGCTTGAACATGCCTGGCGCAAACACGTCGGCGATCTGGCCTTCGTTGATGAACACCGCCTGCTGCGATTCGCGCACCGTCAGGCTGGCGCCGTACTGGATTTCGAAATCCGCCATCGGGAAACGCCAGGCCAGCACACCGTCGCTGTCCTCGTTCCACTGCAGGATGTCGATAAACTGTTTCTTGATGAATGAGCCCAGGGACATGGTCAAACTCCTTGTTCAAAGCGGCTAACAAATCCAGCGCAGCGGTGCTGGCAAGGCGTACGAAAAGCCCCTACGGGATTCTCTTCGGTCACAACAGTACAAGTTGTACGGCAAGTGAGTCCGGCCAGCAGGATGGCCGCGTTCAGGACAGGCAGGCGGCGTTGATCACGCCGACGGTCAGCGACACGCTGCCCATCAGCGCACCCATCGCGACATTGTTCTCGATCAGCGCCTGATTCATCTGCGGCAACAGCCGCGAGAGTACTGAGTAGGCGACAAGCTGCACCAGCGCTGCCGTCGCCGCCCACAGCAGGAACATCGGGTAGCTGGCGTGGATCACCGCACTGGCGGCGACGGTGAACGAGAAGCCGAGCAGCGCGCCGCCGAACGACAGCGCCGCGGCGAGGCAGCCCTGGCGGATCAGCGCGATTTCGGCAAACGGCGTCACCCGGGTGTAGACCGCTGCGAACAGGGCGACCAGCGCCAGGCCGGAGAGCAGATAGATCAAATACGAGTACAGCGGTAGCATGCGCGCATCCTTGCTGAAACAGGCGTGAAGTTTACGCCAAATAAAAGCTGTTATTCATCATCTCCGGTGCCGTGTTGGATCGCCTGCTCATTCTTTCGGTTTTTGTCGTTGCCTCGTGCGGTCTGGCCTACGAGCTGATCGCCGGCGCGCTGGCGAGCTATCTGCTCGGCGATTCGATCCTGCAGTTTTCATCGATCATCGGCGCCTATCTGTTCGCGATGGGCATCGGCTCCCACCTCTCCCAGTATGTGAAGGACGAGGACAGTCTGGCGCGCTTCATCGATATCGAGCTTCTGGTCGGCCTGATCGGCGGCGTCGCGGCCTTGCTGCTGTTTCTGGTGTTCAGCTGGCTGGCTGCGCCGTTCCGCACCGTGCTGTACGCGCTGGTGCTGATCATCGGCACGCTGGTCGGCATGGAAATCCCGCTGGTGATGCGCGTGCTGAACCAGCGCCAGGCCGAGTTCCGCGAGCTGGTGAGCCGGGTGCTGACCTTCGATTACCTGGGCGCCTTGGCGGTGTCCCTGCTGTTTCCGCTGGTGCTGGCGCCCAAGCTCGGGCTCGCGCGCACCGGCCTCTTGTTCGGCATCTGCAACGTCGGCGTGGCGATCTGGACCGCCTACGCGTTCCGGCGCGAGCTGCCGGGCTTGCGGGCGCAGATGAGCCGCGCGCTCGTCGTACTGGCGCTGCTGATCGCCGGTTTCGCCGTGGCCGACCGGCTGGTGCAATGGTCGGAAAAAAGCCTGTTCGGCGACGAAATCATCCACGCCGAAACCACGCCCTATCAGCGGCTGGTGATCACCCGCTGGCACGACGATCTGCGGCTGCATATCAACGGCAATCTGCAGTTTTCCAGCCGCGACGAGTTCCGCTACCACGAAGCGCTGGTGCATCCGGTCATGGCGACGCTACCGTGGGCCAGACGCGTGCTGGTGCTCGGCGGCGGCGACGGGCTGGCCGCGCGCGAGCTGCTCAAATACCCGCAGGTCGAGGCCATCACCCTCGTCGATCTCGATCCGGCGATGACGACGCTGTTCGCCACCGCGCCGGCGCTGACCGCGCTGAACCACGGCGCGCTCAAGGACAAGCGCGTCCACGTGATCAACGACGACGCCGGCCGCTGGCTGGAAAACCACGATCAGGTCTACGACGCGGTGATCGTCGACTTCCCCGACCCATCGAATTTCGCGCTCGGCAAACTGTATTCGGTGCCGATGTATCGGCTGCTCAAACGCCACGTCGCCGAGCACGGGCTGGTCGTCGTCCAGTCGACGTCGCCGTACTTCGCGCCGCGCAGTTTCTGGAGCATCAACGCGACGCTGCGCGAGGTCGGCTTTCATACCTGGCCCTATCACACCTATGTGCCGTCGTTCGGTGAGTGGGGCTTCATCATCGCCGGCGCGCAGCCCGGCTACGCGCCGCCCGAGCGCATTCCGGTGCCGACGCGCTATCTGAACCCGGCGGCAATCAGGCTGATGTTCGATTTCCCGCCGGACATGCAGCCGCTTGCGGTCGAACCGAACCGGCTCAACACCCAGTCGCTCGTGCATTATTTCGAGCAGGACTGGCGCAACGTACAGCGATGAGGCCGGATTGAAACGGCGCGCGTTCCTGCAGGCCGGCGTCGCCGCCGGGCTCGCCTCGACCTTGCCCGGCTGCCGTTGGGGCCCCGAAATCCGCCTTGCCCGCCCCGGCATGGACATCGGCCATGCGCTGCGCGACCACCGCGCGACCACCGGTCTAGCCGTCAGCGGCGAGATCCATACCGACGTGGCGATCCTCGGCAGCGGCATTGCCGGCCTGACCGCCGGCTGGCGCTTGGCGCGCGAAGGCTTCGACCACTTCGTCCTCGTCACCGGCCCCGAGCCGTTCGGCAATGCCGCCGCCAGCCGGATCGGCGACGTACCGTGCCCGACCGGCGCGCACTATCTGCCGCTGCCGACCCAGGCATCGACCCCCGTCCGTACGCTGCTGGCCGAGATGAAACTCGCCGACGACGCCTTCGCCGCCGCGCCCGAGTACGACGAATCCGCGCTGGTGCATGCACCCGAATCGCGGCTGTGGATCAACGGCCGCTGGCAGGACGGCGTGCAGCCGCATCACGGCGTGCCGGCGTTTGAGATCGCCGAGCAGCAGCGCTTCTACGGCTACACCGAATCGCTGAAAACCCGCCGCGGCAGCGACGGGCTGCGGCTGTTCGAAATCCCGCTGGCGCTGTCCTCAACCGATGCCGAATGGCGCGCGCTGGATCGCGAGAGCTTCGCGCACTGGCTGGCCCGCCACGGCTACACCGCGCCCAGCCTGCTGTGGTATCTGGAATACTGCTGCCGCGACGATTTCGGCACCGATCTGGCCCACACGTCGGCGTGGGCCGGGCTGCACTACTTCGCCAGCCGCAACGGCAGGGCAAGCAACGGCGGCAGCGACGCGGTGCTGACCTGGGCCGACGGGCTGAACACGCCGGCGCGGCACCAGCTCAAGGCGATCACGCCGCAACGCACGCTGGCCGGCAGCGTCGTGCGCGTGGTCGAACGCCGTGACGGCGTCGAGGCGCTGGTATTGCAGAACGGCCGGTTGGTCCGCATCCATGCCAAACGTGCGGTGATCGCGATGCCGCTGATGGTCGCCGCGCATGTGGTCGAAAACATCGGCGCCTACGGTTTTGACCCGGCAATCCACACGCCCGAGCATGCACCGTGGCTGGTCGCCAATTTCGCCATGGACCACTTTCCTGCCGAGAAGACCGGCGAGGCGCTGGCGTGGGACAACGTGGTGTATCAGGGCAAGGGGCTCGGCTACGTCGTCGCGACGCACCAGCAGATCCGCGCCGCACGGCCCGAGCGCACGGTGTTCAGCGCCTACCATGCGCTCTCGCACGGCAAGCCGCTCGAGGTGCGCCGCTGGCTGGCGAGTGCCGGCGCTGATGAGCTGTATGCACTGGCGGCGAGCGATCTGGCCGAGGTCTATGGCTGGCGGCTGACGCGCAATACCAGCGCGGTCGAGATCACGCTGCGCGGCCACGCGATGCCGTCGCCGCGACCCGGCTTCCTCGGCAACACCGGCACGCGCGCACTCGCCGAGGCCGACGGCAAGCTGCTGTTCGCGCACAGCGATCTGTCGGCTTATTCGATCTTCGAAGAGGCGGCGTGGTGGGGGTGGCAGGCGGCGGAGCGGCTGCTCGGCTAAGCTCGACTGAAACAGGCTGTTGCCAGACGGCAAGCCGGTGGCACAATCGCCAGCATCCATCCGTTTTCAGGCCAAGACCATGCAACATCTCTCCCCGACCCAACTCGCCGAATGGCTGGCCGACGACGCGCGTGCCAAGCCGGTACTGCTTGACGTGCGCGAAGGCTGGGAAATCGCCACCTGCAGCCTGGCCGACGCCAGCGCCGAGTTCAAACATATTCCGATGGGTGAGATTCCGTCGCGCCAGCTCGAACTCGACCCGGACGCGCCGACCGTGGTGATCTGCCATCACGGCATGCGCAGCTATCAGGTCGCCGGCTTTCTGGAGCGCAACGGCTTTGGCCAGCTGATCAATCTCGATGGCGGCATGGCCGCCTGGGCCGACGACGTCGACCCGGCGTGCCCGCGCTACTGATACCCCGTTCAGACAACTGGCGCCATCCGCGCTGCGGCCCTGGCGCCAGTGTCCGGGCGCTTATTTGCCCGTATTGAGCTTCTTGTCGACGTAGTACTTGCTACCGGCCACCGTCGCTTCGGCCGTCAGGCCGTTCTCGGTGAACTGGTAGGCGTAGACATCGGCCGCGATCATGCTGGCGCCGGTCAGGCCGACGCCCTTGTCGTTGGCCTTGGCGGCGGCGGTGGCATCGCCGCTGAACGCCCAGCCCGAGGTAATGAACTTGTTGAACGCCTTCTGGCTCATGAACACCAGCACCAGGCGGGAATTCTTGATCCCTAGGCCCAGGCCAGCCTTGGCCTGCGCGACGCCCATGAAGGTTTCCTTCTTCGATGGCAGGCTGACGGCCACGCCGCTGCCACCACCCGCACCGGCAAACAGGATCATTGCGCCGCCGGTATCGAACACCGCATAGCCGGCCGATTTGGCGACCGTAGCCTGTGCCTCGGGGTGGGCCTGGTAGACGTCGGCCAAGGTATCGCTTGCGATCTGGCGGATCTTGGCGCGTTGCGCCGACGGCGATTTGGCATCGGCTTCCGGCTTGGCCTGATCGCTGACCGCTTCGGCCAGCACCGGTTGCGCTGCAAGCGCGCCAACCAGCGCGATGGGGAACAACCACTTGCATACCATGGTCCTGCCTCCTTGCTTTTTGGGTTGAAATTTCAGGATAGCCCATGGACAACAAGGCTTTACGTGCAAATTACCGGTGAACTTCCACATGGTATACCTTGGCCGCGGCCGTCGATAAGCTGGAGTGAAAGCTGCGGTTTGCTGTCGAAACCGCCACAATGAAGCCGCCGGCACTGCAAGCGCCGGGACAACAGGAATCCCAAGATGAGCCTGACCACAGGTCTTTTCACCCTACTGGCCCTACTCGGCTTCAGTGCCTTTTTCTCGATTTCGGAGATTTCGCTCGCCGCCGCGCGCAAGTTCCGGCTGCAGATGATGGCCGACGAAGGCGAGGCCAATGCGCCGCTGGTGATTGCGCTGCAGGAAAAGCCCGGTGATTTCTTCACCGTGGTCCAGGTCGGCGTCAACGCGGTGGCGATTCTCGGCGGTATCGTCGGCGATGCGACGTTCACGCCCTATCTCACCGACTGGTTCGCCCGGCTGAAAATCGAGGCGCAGTTGGCCTCGACGCTGTCCTTCCTGCTGTCCTTCCTGATCACCACCGGACTCTTCATCCAGTTCGCCGACCTGATCCCCAAACGCCTCGGCATGCTCAAGCCCGAACAGATGGCGGTGCGCATCGTCAAGCCGATGATGGTCTGCACCATGCTGCTGCGGCCGCTGGTGTGGCTGTTCGACGGCGTCGCCAACCTGATCTTCCGCGTCTTCAAGGTGCCGACGCAGCGGGTTGAATCGATCACCTCGGACGAAATCGTCGCGCTGGTCGATGCCGGCGCCGAGGCCGGCACCTTGCTGCGCAAGGAACACACCTTCATCGAGAACATGTTCGACATGGGCGAGCGTTACGTCACCTCGGTGATGACCTCGCGCGAGCTGGTAATTTTCTTCACCGACACCGACAGCAACGACGTGATCCGCCAGAAGATCACCGACGAGCCGCACGCCAAATTCCTCTTGTGCAAGGACGGCATCGACAGCGTCTACGCCTATGTCGACGCCAAGGATTTGCTGCAGCACGTGCTGAAAAGCGCGCCCGAGGCGCTGCAGGCCGGCTTGCGCCAGGTCGCGGTCAAGAGCGTGCTCTTGGTGCCTGACACGATCTCGCTGTCCGAAGCGCTCGACCGCTTCAAGGAAACGCACGAGGACTTCGCCGTCGTCATCAACGAATACGCGCTGGTCGTCGGCATCTTCACGCTCAACGACGTGATCCGCCACCTGATCGGCAGCGTCACCGACCTCTCGCAGCAAGACCAGATCGTCCGCCGCGACGAGACCTCGTGGCTGGTCGACGGCGTCACGCCGATCACCGACCTCAAGGCGGTGCTCGAGATCGACGAGCTGCCCGACGAGGGCAACTACGAAACGGTCGCCGGCCTCCTGATGTATCTGCTGAAGAAGATCCCGAAGAAGGCCGAGGCGATCGACTGCCAAGGCTATCGTTTCGAGGTCGTCGACATCGACCATTACCGGATCGACCAGGTGCTGGTGACGCGGCTGCCGCTGGGTGGAACGGCCGCAAGCGCAAGTAGTGCCGGCTGACGAATCCATCAAAAGTCGATAGAATTCAAGCCCTTCCGAGGAGCGCTGCGACCCTCCACGGAACCTGACCCAGCAGGCGAGCGAGCCAAAGCGGTTTGTTGCCGCCCGAAGCACAGGAACCGGAATGGACATGAAGTCCATGAGGATTCCGAGCATCGGACGGAAGCAAAATGCGCAGGCGCAGCCGCCTGATGGGCCAGGTTCAAGGGCCAGGCTCGGAATGATCAACGGCGCTCACCTGACCAACCCGTGCCGGGCACGGGGATTGCGGGTGAGCCGCATCCCTCCCGGCCACACGAAGGACGATACACCGTGGCCGAATTCAACGATTTTCACGTCGCCGATCTCTCCCTTGCCGCCTGGGGCCGCAAGGAGCTGAACATCGCCGAAACCGAAATGCCGGGCCTGATGGCCGTGCGCGAGCAGTTTGGCGCCGCACAGCCGCTGAAGGGCGCGCGCATCGCCGGCAGCATCCACATGACCATCCAGACCGGCGTGCTGATCGAAGCGCTGCAAGCGCTCGGCGCGCAAGTGCGCTGGGTGTCGTGCAATATCTTCTCGACCCAGGATCACGCCGCCGCCGCGATTGCCGCCGCAGGCACGCCGGTGTTCGCCTACAAGGGCGAATCGCTCGAAGAATACTGGGACTTCACCCACCGCATCTTTGATTTCGGCAACGGCGAATACGCCAATATGATCCTCGATGACGGCGGCGACGCAACGCTGCTGCTGCATCTCGGCGCCCGCGCCGAAACCGATCTGTCGCTGGTGTCCAAGCCGACCAACGAAGAAGAAACCGTGCTGTACGCGGCGATCAAGGCGCAGATCGCCAAGGATCCGAAGTGGTACTCGACCCGCCTCGCCCACATCCAAGGCGTGACCGAGGAAACCACCACCGGCGTGCATCGCCTGTACCAGATGCACGAGAAGGGCCAACTGGCCTTCCCGGCGATCAACGTCAATGACTCGGTCACCAAGTCCAAGTTCGACAACCTGTACGGCTGCCGCGAATCGCTGGTCGACGGCATCAAGCGCGCCACCGACGTGATGATCGCCGGCAAGGTCGCGATCGTTCTCGGCTACGGCGACGTGGGCAAGGGTTGCGCGCAATCGCTGCGCGGTCTGGGCGCCACCGTCTGGGTCACCGAAGTCGACCCGATCTGCGCGCTGCAGGCGGCGATGGAAGGCTACCGCGTCGTGCTGATGGACGAAGTCGCCGATCAGGGTGACATCTTCGTCACCACCACCGGCAACGTCGCCGTGATCACCCACGCTCACATGAAGGCGATGAAGCACAACGCCATCGTCTGCAATATCGGTCACTTCGACTCGGAAATCGAAGTCGCGTCGCTGCGCCAGTACAACTGGGACAACATCAAGCCGCAGGTCGACCACATCGAGTTCGAAGACGGCAAGCGCATCATCCTTCTGGCCGAAGGCCGCCTGGTGAACCTCGGCTGCGCCACCGGCCACCCGAGCTTCGTGATGTCGAACTCGTTCGCCAACCAGGTGCTGGCGCAGATCGAGCTGTTCACCAAGCGCGAACAGTACCCGGTCGGCGTCTACGTGTTGCCGAAGCACCTCGACGAGATGGTCGCCCGCCTGCATCTGGGCCGCATCGGCGCCAAGCTGACGACGCTGACCGACGAACAGGCCGCGTACATCAACGTTGCCAAGAACGGCCCGTTCAAGCCGGCCCACTACCGCTATTGATTGGGTGGCTGCGCGCTGCTTTGGCTCGCTCGCCCAATAGCGGCGGGCAGCACGGACGCAATGCAAAAGGGGGCTTCGGCCCCCTTTTCTGCGCCCGCGTCACACGCATGAGACGCCTCCGTGCCAGAATCGGGGTAAACCCAATCAGAATTCATATCTCCCGCTACCGGACGACGCTTATGTTCCATCAGCCCGAATTCATCGCCCCGATCCGCTACACCGACGCCGATGCCGCATTGGCACAGGTTCGCCTCGTCTACGAATCCAGCCTGGCGCATCTGCGCGACGCGATGGCGCGCTTTGTCGCCGGCGACACGCTGCCCAGCCATGTCCGCGCCTGCTACCCCTATGTGCGACTGCAGACCGACACGGTGTCGCGGCTGCATCCGGTCGATGGGCTGCATCTGAGTTTCGGCTTCGTCGCCGGCCCAGGACGCTATGAAACGACGCTGACCCGCCCCGACCTGTTCGCCGACTACTATCGCGAACAGTTCACGCTTCTGCTGCAGAACCACGGTGTCGAGCTCGAAATCGGCGTCAGCAACCAGCCGATCCCGGTGCACTTCTCGTTCGCCGAAAACGACCATATCGAAGGCAGCCTGACCCTGGAGCGGCGCCAGCTGATGCGCGACGTGTTCGATCTGCCCGACCTGTCGGCAATGGACGACGGCATCGCCAACGGCACCTACGAGCCGGCCGCCGGCGATCCGCAGCCCTTGTCGCTGTTCACCGCGCCGCGCGTCGACTACTCGCTGCACCGGCTGCGCCATTATTCGGGTACCCAGCCCGAGCATTTCCAGAACTTCGTGCTGTTCACCAACTACCAGTTTTACATCGACGAATTCATCCGTCTCGGTGCAGAGGAAATGCGCAACCCGGACAGCGCCTACACCGCTTTCATCGAGCCGGGCAATGTCGTCACCCGTCGCGCCGGGCTGGCTGCCGAAGCCGCCGACGCACTGGGGGTGGCGCCGCCACGCTTGCCGCAAATGCCGGCCTATCACCTGATGCGCGACGACCGTTGCGGCATCACCATGGTCAACATCGGCGTCGGCCCGGCCAATGCCAAGACCGCGACCGACCACATCGCCGTGCTGCGCCCGCATGCATGGATCATGCTCGGCCACTGCGCCGGCCTGCGGCAGACGCAGCAGCTCGGCGACTACGTGCTGGCGCACGGTTATGTGCGCGAGGACCACGTGCTCGATCAGGATCTGCCGCTGTGGGTGCCGATTCCGGCGCTCGCCGAAATCCAGGTCGCATTGCAGGCGGCGGTATCCGACGTCACGCAGATCCACGGCGCCGAACTGAAGCGGGTGATGCGCACCGGCACCGTTGCCAGTACCGATAACAGGAACTGGGAACTGCTGCCGGACAACGCGCCGCAGCGCCGTTTCAGCCAGAGCCGCGCCGTCGCGCTCGACATGGAAAGCGCGACGATCGCCGCCAACGGCTTCCGTTTCCGCGTTCCCTACGGCACCTTGCTGTGCGTATCGGACAAGCCGCTGCACGGCGAAATCAAGCTGCCGGGCATGGCCAATCACTTCTACCGCGAACGCGTCGACCAGCACCTGCGCATCGGCATCCGCGCGATGGAGTTGCTGCGCGATCAGGGCGTCGACCAGTTGCACAGCCGCAAGTTGCGCAGCTTTGCCGAGGTCGCGTTCCAGTAGGCATCCATGCGCATTGGGCGGCGGCGAATTTGGATCCCGTCCGGCGCCCGGTTCACCCCAAGGGGGCGCCCTTCTGGGCGTTTGCGCTCGGGGCGGTATCTCACAGCTTTGGCTCGCTCTTCTACCGGGATGGCTTCCAAGCAGGCTGGCGAGCGTCTGCTAGTCGCAGACCTTGCCGGAGTACAGGAACACCGCGCAGCGCTTCCACGGCGACACCTCGGCCAAGCCCTGAATCTTGCCGAGCTGCGTCGATTCGGCCCAGTTCAGCGCCGCGCCAAGGAAATCCTCGATCGTCTGGTGCTGCCACTGCGCCGGATCGGCCAGACGATCGGCAAGCAGCGCATTGGCAAACGCCAGAAACGAATTCGCATCGGTGACGTCCTGCAATTGCTGGTACAAATCCATCGTTCGCGCCTCTCATGATCTCGTGCCGAGTATGCCCGATACCGGCCGCCCGGCCTTCAGCAAGGAGTACGCATGACCGATCCCGACGCCCGCCTTTACGCCCCTGCCACCGAACGCAACCGCGACGCCATCCTCGCGGTGCTGCAGCGTGTGCTGCCGGCGTCGGGCACGGTGCTGGAAATCGCCAGCGGCAGCGGCGAGCACGCGCTGTACTTCGCCGCGGCGCTGCCGCAGCTCGTGTGGCAAACCAGCGATCCGGACGCGCCGTCGCGGGCGTCGATCGCTGCGTGGGCAACGCACGCCGGGCTTGCCTTGCCACCACCGCTGGCGCTGGACGTCGAGACCGAAAACTGGGGCATCGCATCGACACAGGCGCTGGTCTGCATCAATATGCTGCACATCTCGCCGTGGTCGGCGACAGAGGCGCTGTTTGCCGGCGCCGGCCGCGTGCTCGAGCCCGGCGGCCCCGTCTACCTGTACGGCCCGTTCCGCCGCGACGGCACCCATACCGCGCCGAGCAATGCCGCTTTCGATGCCCAGCTGAAGGCACGCAACCCGGAGTGGGGCGTGCGCGATCTCGAGGCGGTGATCGGCATCGCCCTTGATGCCGGCTTCGTGCTCGACGACGTGGTCGCGATGCCGGCCAACAACCTCAGCGTCATCCTGCGCAAACGCCGCTGACGCCCCCCATCCCTCAATGAGAACCACCGGCCCCGCGCGGGCCGGCTACCGACAAGCCCATGACCGATATCGAATCGACCGAATCCAGCAACGCCCTGAGCGACTACCTGCACGCGCATCGCGCGACGCTGATCACCACCGACGGCAGCTACGCCGTGTCGGTCCACGGCGAGATCGCCGTCGGCGACCGCCGTATTCCCTACCATCTGGTACCGGACGCCGGTTTCCTCGGCAAAACCGCCAAGTGGCGCAAGCTGACGACGACGGCCAAGCTCGCGCTCCTGCAGGAACGCTGGAATGCCGCGGCGCTGCACACGCTGGAAACCGCGCTGCGTGACTGCGCCGATGCGGTGATCGACATCGCGACCGAATGCGAGCTCGATCCGACCGGCGCGCTGAACGCATTGCAGGCCAAATACGAGCGCGCCAGCGAACGCTGCAAGGTTGCGCTGGCGCGGATCGAAGCACAGCAGGGCACGCACGCGGCGACGCGGCAGGCCGAAAAAACGCGCAACGCCGTCAACCTGTCGCTGTACCCCGAATCGTTCACCACCGCGCAGGCGATGCCGCGGCATTTCATCGCCGTGCTCGGCCCGACCAACTCGGGCAAAACGCACGCGGCGATGGAGCATCTGGCGCAAGCCAGATCCGGCGCCTACCTCGCGCCGCTGCGGCTGCTGGCACTGGAAAACTATCAGCGCCTGCTCGACGCCGGCGTCGCCGTCAGCCTGATCACCGGCGAACAGCGCAAGCTGCATCCGGGCGCGACCCACGTCGCCAGCACCGTCGAGATGTTCAACCCGAACAAGCCGATCGACGTGGCGGTAATCGACGAAATCCAGCTCCTGGACGACCCGGACCGCGGCGCCGCATGGACGGCCGCCGTCTGCGGCGTGCCGGCGAATACCGTTTACCTGCTGGGCGCGCTCGAGGCGCAACAGGCGATTGAATCGCTGGTCCACCGCATCGGCGGCACGCTGGAAATCCGCAAGCTCGAACGCAAATCGCCGCTGAAAATGGATCCGCAACCGCTCGGCTCGCTGAAGAACCTGAAGCCCGGCGACGTGCTGATCGCGTTCTCGCGCCGCGAAGTGCTCAACTGGCGCGACCAGGCGATTGCCGAGGGCTTCGCTGTCTCGGCGATCTACGGCAACCTCTCGCCCGAAGTGCGGCAGGCGCAGGCCGAGCGCTTCGTCTCGGGCGACACCAAGATCATCGTCGGCACCGACGCGATCGGCATGGGCCTGAACACGCCGGCGCGGCGGGTGATTTTCACCACGTCGAACAAATGGGACGGTTATAGCGAAGGCACGATCACCGCGGCGCTCGCCAAGCAGATCGCCGGCCGTGCCGGCCGCTTCGGCGCGCACGAAGCCGGTTTTGTCGCCGGCTTCGACGCCCGTACGCACAAGGTCATCACCGAACTGCTGCGCGAGAAAATCGACCCGCTGCCGGCCACCGGTTTCTTCGTCGCACCCAACCTCGACTATCTGCAGCAGATTTCCAAGGCGACCGGCCAGACCAAGCTGTTCGCGCTGCTCGAGCTCTTCACCAAGCACATCAACGTGCACGACGAGTTCTTCGTACCGGCCAACCTGTCCGACCAGATGGAAAAAGCGCGCTGGCTCGATACGCTGAAGCTGTCGCTCGAAGACCGCTACACCTTCAGCCTGTGCCCGGTGTCGACCAAGATCCCGATGCTCGAGAATGCGCTGATGGACTGGGCGCGCGACCGTGCCGACGGCAAGCCGTCGCCATTGCTGCGGATCGAGGGCATCGGCGGACGCAACGCGCTGCAATACCTCGAGGACACCTGCAAGCTCTATGCCGCGTATGCGTGGCTGGGCTACCGGATGGCCGATACCTTCCCGCACGAGGAGCTGGCGCAATCGTTGATGAAAACGACGTCGGAGAAGATCGACCTGATGCTGCAGCAGCAGAACAAGCGTCAGGCGCACGCGCCGCAGCCCAAGCGCGGCGGACGGCGGCGCTTCGGCCAGCACTGACGCTCTTCCACCACGGCGGCAAGCGCCGCGTTCAGGAGCGGGCGGTGTGATCGCCGCGCGCGGCCCGGACGCGTTGCGCCAGCGCTTCGAGTTCGAGCCGCCACGCAGGCCAGCTCGCAGACTGCGGCAGATCGTGGCGCTGGATGTCGCGCAGCAGATCGCCGAGCTGCCAGTCGACTTCCTGTGCCAGCGCCAGCAACTCCTGCGCAACCTGCTCGTCGTCGATCGCGTAATCGAGCGCCAGCTCGATCCGGTGCAGATCGATACCGAGCTGCGCCAGCATGCCGTAGATGCGGTCGAGCCGGTCGATGACGAAATCGGGCAGCGCCAGCGCCTCAAGGCGGCCACGCTGGACCAGCCAGTTGTCGAACAGCGCCGCCTGCCCCCCCAGTTGCTCGGACAGCACCAGCAGTCTCGCCTCGGAAGGATGGCTTTGGCCGGGCGAAACGATGCCCTGCAAGGCACGCGCCAGCAGGTCGATCGCATCGGTCCGGAAACTGTTGCGGATCAGCCGCAGCCAGATCAGCATCGCCGCCGGTCGGCGCTTGGGCAGCACCGAACCGACCGCCTCGGCGACGGCGAGGATTTCGCCGAGCGGATGCAGTGCACGGTGCGTACCGTGAGTCGGGTAGCCGCTGCCGTCGACGCGTTCGTGATGCTGCAGCACCGCCAGCACCGCCGCCTCGGGCACTTCCGGACAGCGTCGCAGCAACAAGGCCGCCAGTTGCGGATGATCGTCGATGATGCGCCGCGCCTCGGGATCACCGGCCGCCGGGATCAAGCTGTCCAGACCGATCAGCCCGGCATCGTGGAACAGCGCGGCGATCATCAACGCGGCCCGGTCCGGCGCCGACAGTTGCAACCCCAGCGCCAGATAGTCGGCCAGGATCACGATAATCAGGTGGTGCTGGTACAGCTCGGGATTTTCGGCGGCCAGCCGGCCAAGCTGGCGCGACAGCGGTTCCGGCAGGTGCAATGCGCCAAGGCCGTGCTTGAAGCCGAGCGGATCGGTCGAGCGCGCAATCAGCGTCGTCAGCGTCGACACGCTGTGCAGCGCCAGCTGCGCATGCTCGGCGATTTCCTCGCTGCGCAGACCGGCGCCGACAAAGGTCGGTACCGCTGGTGCGGCGGCGCGCATTCCGCGGGATGGACCATCCGGGAGCGACATGGTGATCTCCTCGACTCTGTTGCTCTGCAGTATAGGCAGGCCGACGGCTAGCGCAGCAGCGCGATGAAACGGTCACACAGCGGGCTGCCGCGCCCTGGCAGCCATGCCAGACCGGTCTGCCAGATTATCTCGGTGTCGGGCGGCACGATGCGTACGCCAGGCGGCAGGATGTGGAGGGCGCTCTCGGGCACCGGCGCAGCGCCAATGCCGGCCGCCGCCAGTGCCAGCAGGGTCTGGATGTCGCCGGCTTCGTGAATGGCCGGCGGCACAAAGCCCTGCCCGCTCCAGTGGTCGAGCAAGCGGTCGACCTCGCCGGCAAGCCCCGGGCCACGATGCCGCGCCAGCCGCAATACCGTTTGCGGTCGCAGCGAATCGACGCCGTTGCCGACCGCCAGCACTAGCCTGTCGGTCAGCAGCGGCAGACTCGCCAGCGGCGCCGGGACCGGCAGGCGGACGAAACCAAGCTGCAGCCGGCCAGTCAGCAGCCGGTCGACCTGCTCGGCCGACGACATGTCCTCGAGACTGATCTCGACGTCCGGATGGTGACGGCGGAAGGCTGCGATGTGCTGCGGTGCCAGCTGCAGGCTGGACAGCCCGAAACCGATCGCCAGCCGACCCGCTTCGCCTTGCGCCATGCGGCGCGCACGTGCGTCGAGCGCGTCGGCGCGGGCAAGCAGCTCGCTTGCTTCGGCGAGGAAGTCGGCGCCGAAGCCGGTCAGCACCGCACCGTGACGGCCACGGACAAACAGCGGTGCGCCGAGCCGGTCTTCGAGTACGCGGATCTGCTTGGTCAGCGCCGGCTGGGTCAGGCACAGCCGTCTGGCGGCCTGACCGTAGTGCAGGCAGTCGGCGAGAACGACAAAGGCGCGGAGCAGGCGGATTTCCATTCCTTCAGGTTATCACCGGTCGGAAAATTCATCATTATCCGGCGCCATGACACGGTGCTTAAATCGTCGGTGTCGCCGGCCCGCCGGCATGTACCGGAATCCCATCATGACCGAATCGCTACGCGTCGCCGCCGCGCAGTTCCAGCACCGCGCCAATGACAAGGCCTACAACCTCGGCCGCATCGCCGACTTCGCTCTTGAGGCCGCCCGCCGTGGCGTGCAGCTGCTCGCGCTGCCGGAAATGTGCATCACCGGCTACTGGCACGTGCCCAAGCTCGATGCGGCTGCCGTTGCGGCACTGGCCGAGCCGCTCGACGGCCCGTCGATCGCAGCGGTTCGGGCGCTGGCAATGGAGCACGGCATCGGGATCGGCGTCGGCTTCGTCGAGCGCGGCGACGACGGCCGGCTCTACAACGCCTACGCCGTCTGTCTGCCCGGCGGACAGGTGCATTGCCACCGCAAGCTGCACGCGTTCGAGCACCCGGCGATCGCCAGCGGCGACCGCTACACGGTGTTCGATACGCCGTGGGGCGTGCGCGTCGGCGTGCTGATTTGCTGGGACAACAATCTGGTCGAGAACGCCCGCGCCACTGCACTGCTCGGCGCGACGGTACTGCTGGCACCGCACCAGACCGGCGGCACCGATTCGCGCAGCCCGAACGCGATGAAGAAGATTCCGCTGTCCGTCTGGCGCAACCGCCACCAAGATCCGGCGGCGATCGAGGCGGCGTTCCGTGGCCCGAACGGGCGCGAGTGGCTGCTGCGCTGGCTGCCGGCTCGCGCGCACGACAATGGCCTGTTCATCGTCTTCGCCAACGGCGTCGGTGAAGACGACGACGAGGTCCGCACCGGCAACGCGATGGTGCTCGACCCCTACGGCCGCATCCTCGCCGAGACCTGGGCCGCCGCCGACGCGCTGGTCGACGCCGACCTCGACCTCGGCCTGTTGCCGCTGTGTTCGGGCCGGCGCTGGATGCAGGGCCGGCGCCCCGAACTCTACGGCGTGCTGACCGAAGGCCGGCCGGGCTTGCGCGACGCCCGCGCCGCCCGTTTCTCCGACGCCCCGGTCGACGTCAGTCAGCCATAACGCGCCTGTGCCAATGCCAGCCAGGCGCGGGCAGCGTGCGACAGATAGGCGTCGCGCGGCCATGCCAGCGCGATCTCCCATGGGATCTCGGCTTCGAGCGTGCACACGGCCAGCCCGTCCGGCGCCGACGCGGCGATTTCCGACGTCGGCAGCAGCGCAATGCCGATGCCGCCGCGCACCATTGCCTGAATCAGCCCGGGCTGGCCACTACGGCCGGTGACCTGTGGCGAAAAGCCGGCCTCCGCGCACGCCGATACGATCCGGTCGTTGAGCGCAAAGCCCGGCGTGAACAGGATGAAGGGCTCGTCGGCCAGCTCGGCCAGCGCCACCGTCGGCCGGTGCGCCCAGGCCGAACGCTCCGGCGCGATCAGCGCCAGCCGGTCGCGTACCAGCGTCAGCGTCTGGTAGCGCGGATCGGCAACCGGGTGCAGCAGCCCGCCAAGCTCGAGCTCGCCAGCGAGCAGCGCCGCCTCGATCGCGATCGCGCCGTCCTCGAACAGCTTGAGCTCGACCCCCGGGTAATGACGTTTGAACTCGCTGATCAGCGCAACGAACACCCGGCCGCCGAGCGAGGGCACGCCGATGCGCAATTCGCCGCACGCCAGCCCCGACAAACCGTCGAGTTCGGCACGCAGCTGCGCGGCGTCGGCGAGCAGACGTTCGGCGTAGCCGAGCACCACGCTACCGGCGTCGGTCAGCCTGGGCCGCTTGCCGTCGCGCAGCAGCAGCGTCTGACCCAGTTCGTCCTCGAGCTGGCGCACCAGCTTGCTCACCGTCGGCTGCGTCACGCACAGCTTTTCGGCCGCGAGCGTGAAGCTGGCGCAGTGGGCGACCTCGGCAAAGGCGCGCAGGGTTCGCAGTTCCATCGCTGATCATTCCAAATCGGCATTGATTTCATAAGGATAATTCATCCTTGTAATCAATGCGCAGGCCTAAACTGCGGGCTGTGTACCTCGGGAGGCCGTCATGGCGACCAAGCGCGTGTCGGACCTGCTCCGGCTCGTCACCCAATTGCTGCTGATCTTTGCCGTCTGGTTCGCCACCGACTGGCTGGCCCGTGTCGTGCATTCGCCGATTCCGGGCAGCGTGATCGGGCTCGGCGTGGTGCTGGCCTTGCTGATGACCGGCCTGATGCCGGCCGATGCGATCCGCCGCGGCGCCGAATGGCTGCTGGCCGAAATGCTGCTGTTCTTCATTCCGCCGTGCATCGCCGTGGTCCAGTTCGGCACGCTGTTCAAGGCCGAAGGCTTGCCGCTGATCGTGGTCATCGGCCTCGGCACGCTGATCGTCATGGCCGGGACCGCACTGGTGGTCGATGTCGTGTTCCGCTGGGAACACCGCCGCCGAATCCGCGCCAAATCTCGCCGCCGCGCACTCGCCGGAGCCCTGTAATGGCCACGTCGCCGCTTGCGTTGATCAGCCTGCTGCTGACCATCGCCGTCTACTACGGCTGCAAATGGCTGTACCGCCGCCACCGCAAGATCTGGTTCGCCCCGATCCTGCTTGCGCCGCTGATCCTCGGTGCCATCGTGCTGCTCGCCGGCATTCCCTATCCGGTCTACAACGCCGACGCCCGCTGGCTGGTCTGGCTGCTCGGGCCGACGACGATCGCCTTCGCCGTGCCGATCTACGACCAGCGCGAGATCATCCGCCGCAACCCGCTGACGCTGACGATCGGCGTGATCGCCGGTGTCGCGCTCGGCATTGGTTCGTCGTGGTTGCTGGCAACGCTGTTCCAGCTACCCGATGAAGTGACCCACAGCCTGCTGTCGCGTTCGGTCTCGACACCGTTCGCCGTCGTCGCCACCGATGCCTTCGGCGGCTCGCGCGAGCTGACCTCGCTCTTCGTCGTCGTCACCGGCGTGTTCGGCATGGCGATCGGCGAAACGGTGATGCGGCTGTTGCCGCTGCGCTCGCGCATGGCGCGCGGCGCGATGTTCGGCGCCGCCAGCCACGGTGCCGGCACGGCCAAGGCGCGCGAAATCGGCGGCGAGGAAGGCGTCGTCGCCAGCCTGACCATGACGATGGCCGGCATCGCCATGGTGTTGATCTCCCCCCTGCTTGGAGCATGGTTATGAAACGTCCGATCCCCTGGTGCTGTGCACGACGTCGCGCACGGCTGCGGCAGCAACCCAAGCGGACGCCGCAGCGCAGCGACGTGGTCGGTGGCACGCCCGAAGTCGATCCGTTGTCGCCGCCACACGGCAAACTCACGCCAACATGAACCTATTGCACGTTCGCTAGCGCGAACACCGGGCGGGGCAGTGGTAAGATTGCCAAGAGTTTCCACCGAACAGCCGCCATGACCCGCCCGCCGATCAGCTTCGAATTCTTCCCGTCCAAAACGCCCGAAGGCACCGACAAGCTGCGCAACACGCGCCGCCAGCTCGCCCAGTTCAAGCCCGAGTTCTTCTCTGTGACCTTCGGCGCCGGCGGTACGACGCAGGACGGCACGCGCAATGCGGTGTTCGAAATCCAGTCCGAAGGCCATCAGGCGGCGCCGCACCTGTCGTGCATCGGCTCGACCCGCGCGACCATTGCCGAGCTGCTGACGAGCTATCGCGAGCACGGCATCCGCCGCATCGTCGCGCTGCGCGGCGACATTCCGTCGGGCATGGTCGACGTCGGCGAATTCCGCTATGCCAACGAACTGGTCGCCTTCATCCGCGAGCAGCACGGCGACTGGTTCCACATCGAAGTCGCCGCCTACCCCGAGTACCACCCGCAGGCGCAGAGCGCCGAGGCCGATCTGCGCGCCTTCGTCGGCAAGGTCAACGCCGGCGCAGACGCGGCGATCACCCAGTACTTCTTCAACGCCGATGCCTATTTCCGCTTCGTCGACGAAGTACAGAGCCGCGGCGTCACCATCCCGATCGTGCCCGGCATCATGCCGATCCAGAACTTCAGCCAGCTGTCGCGCTTCTCCGACATGTGCGGCGCCGAAATCCCGCGCTGGCTCAAGCTGCGGCTGGCGTCGTTCGGCGACGATTCGGCATCGATCCGCGCCTTTGGCCTCGACTTCGTCACCGAGCTGTCGGACCGGGTGCTGTCGCAAGGCGCGCCGGGGCTGCATTTCTATACGCTCAACGCGGCCGGGGCGGTGAGTACGATTTGTCAGCGGCTGGGTTTCTGAGCGCGGGATGTGCAGCAGTGAAACGGCCCGGAAGGGCCGTTTTTCATGGCTGAGGTTTTAAGACCGCTGCGCAGCTCTGGTTTAGCGCCTACGGCGCGTAGGTTAAAGGCATTGATGCGCGTTCCGCCGCGCGGACGGGAAGGGAGCTTTGTCTCGCCAAAGCCCCCTTCACCCCAAAGGCGCCCCGCGCCTGCGACCCGCCGGGCTACCCTCGGTCGGTCGCGAGCCAAGCCATGAGGCCGGCTTGTCTCGCTCCACTCCTCGGCGCTGGCGAACGGGATTGAAAAGCCACTCTTTTCACCCGCTGCGGATCGTTTGCATCGTTTTCAACCACGGCCAATGGCAAACCGCCTATGGCCCCTCAGTAGCGCCGAGCAGCACAGCCGGACGCGGGGTTTCGGGGCCTGGCTGTCTGAGCCCGCAGGGCGAGTTCAGGACCCCGCCGCGTTTGGCGCGCAGCGTAGGGTACCCGCGAAGCGGGCGCGAATGCGGGGTCGCCTTTCTTTGGATACTTTCTTTGGCGAAGCAAAGAAAGTATCCCGTCTGCACGGCGGAACGCGCATCCATGCTTATAAACACCGCGCCGCAGGCGCTTAACCCCAGCCCCGCTCAAGCGAGCGCACACACCCTGCCTAAACCCTCGCCCCCATCTCCCGCCGATACTGCTCCGGCGTCGTCCCCGCCTGGCGCTGGAACATTGCGATGAACGCCGAACTCGTGCTGTAACCCAGATCCAGCGCGATCGCCTGCACGCTGCGGCCGGCTTCGAGCCACTCGATCGCGCGCAGAAAGCGCAGCCGCGATCGCCACTCGCCCAGACTCATCCCCAGTTCGCGCTGGCAATGGCGCGCCAGCGTCCGCCCGGTCAGGTGCACCGTTGTCGCCCAGTCGGCCAGGCTGCGGGTGTTGCCCGGATCGCGCTGCAGCGCGTCGAGCAACTGCCGCAGCTGCGGCGTCTGCGCCAGCGGCAGGTAGCGCGGCTCGACCCGCGCGCTGCCGAGCTGGTCGACGACCACCTGCGCCAAACGGCGGTCGGCATCGCGTTCGGGCACCGCGACGCCACGCTCGGCGAAGTCGACCAGAATCGCCCGCAGCAGCGGACTGATCGCCAGCATGCACGGCTGCGATGGCAGCGCGGCGCACAGCGACGGGTCGAGGTCGAGCGCGCGGTACAGCACCGGCTGGTGGTTGTAGCTGCCGTGGACGACGCCGACCGGCAGCCAGACCGCGTACTGCGGCGGCGACAGGAAGCGCTGGCCGGCAACGTCGATCTGCATCACGCCGTGCTCGGCGTAGTTGAGCTGGCCCCAGGGATGCTGGTGCTGCTCGCACTCGGTGCGCGCGGCCAGCGTATCGAAGCGGAAGCACACCGGGTAGGGCAAGCGGTCGAAATCACGCTGCGGTGAATAGTGCTGGCTCATGGTGTCCGGATCGGTGAACGGCTTGTCTGTTTCTCAGTATATCCAGACAGGCAGACAGGCGGACAATCCGTCCCATATTCCGAAGGAGCGCCGCATGCCCCTGCTCTTCCCCGTGCTGGCCGTACTGATCTGGGCCGCCAATACCGTCGTCAACAAACTGGCCGCCGGTGCGATCGCGCCGGCCGAAATCGGCTTCTACCGCTGGCTGCTGGCGGCGTTGCTGTTCACACCGTTCATGTTCAAACCCTTGCTGCAGCACCGTGCGGCGATCCGGGCGCAGGCCGGCAAGATCGTCGTGCTCGGGCTGATGGGCATGGTGCTGTACCAGACCCTCGCCTACTTTGCCGCCCACAGCACGTCGGCGACGAATATGGGCATCATCCTGTCGCTGATGCCGATGATGGCGCTGGCGCTGTCGATCGGCCTGCTCGGCCAGCGGCTGACGTGGGGAGCGATCACCGGTTCGGTCGTATCGTTCGCCGGCGTGCTGCTCGTCGTTTCCGGCGGCAGCATCGCCGCCCTGCTGCGGCACGGCGTCGGCAGCGGCGATGCGCTGATGCTGATCGCGACGCTGGCCTACGCGCTCTACAGCGTGCTGCTGAAGAAGTGGCAGATCCAGCTGCCGTCCTTGCTGCTGCTCTACCTGCAGGTGCTGGTCGCCGTCGTACTGTTGCTGCCGCTCTATCTGGCATCGCCGAAGGTCGGGCTCTCGGCCGCCAATATCCCGCTGGTGCTGTACGCAGCGCTGTTCGCATCGATGCTCGCGCCGCTGCTGTGGATGCGCGGCGTCGCGCAGGCCGGGCCGAGCCGCACCACGCTGCTGTTCAACCTGTCGCCGGTATTCACCGCGCTGATCGCCGCAACGCCGATCCTGCACGAGCAACTGGCGTGGTATCACCTCGTCGGCGGCGTGCTGACGCTGGCCGGCGTGCTGCTCAGCGAACGCTGGAAACAGCCGTTGCCGCGCATGGCTGTCGGCGTCGGCCGCTGAGCAGCGGTGTTGCGCGCGCGACGCAGGCGCTGACGTCCATCGGGCAGAAACCGCGCACGCGACCAGCCAAACCGGCGCCGATGGTCAAGACTGAATGAAAGTGCAATGAAAAAGCGGTCATCCCCCACGGTGTAGCTGCGCAGCGCAAACCCAGTGCAACGGTGCTGGCAAGGCGCCAAGCAGGCGAGCGGGTTGAGTCGGCCGCACTGCAACACCGGCCAGGCAGGACAAAGGCCGGGTTGCCATGCCGGAGCCCCATGGGTTCTGGCCAGGGAGAACGAGCATGATGACCGTTCTGCTTCATCTTGCCGGTGGTGTCGCCCTCCTGACCTGGGGGCTGCACATGGTCGAAACCGGCTTCATGCGCGCCCTCGGCGCGTCGTTGCGACAACTGATGGGCCGCAGCCTGGGCAGCCGCTGGCGCGCGATGCTGGCCGGGCTGGCGATCACCACCGTGCTGCAGAGCAGCACCGCCACCGGCCTGATCGCGACCTCGTTCGCCGCGCGCCGGGTGCTGACGCCGATCGCCGGGCTGGCGATCATGCTCGGCGCCAATCTGGGCTCGACGCTGATCGTCCAGGCGTTCTCGCTGCATCTGGGCTGGGTATCGCCGCTGTGCCTGATCGCCGGGCTGTTCATGTTCGAGCGCGGCAAGGGCTCGCAGATGCGCG
Source organism: Jeongeupia wiesaeckerbachi (assembly GCF_050916355.1). GTDB lineage: Bacteria > Pseudomonadota > Gammaproteobacteria > Burkholderiales > Chitinibacteraceae > Jeongeupia > Jeongeupia wiesaeckerbachi. Next base: position 1,441,350 of record NZ_CP136946.1, on the reverse strand, counting down.
ACTTCGGCCGGGCCTTCATCGGCATCGGCCTGATGCTGTTGGCGCTGCGGCTGCTGGTCGAAACCATGCAACCGGCCGAAGCCGCACCGGCAATGCGCGCCATCCTCGACGTGCTTGCCGACCAACCGTTGCCAAACGCGATGATCGCGGCACTGCTGACCTGGCTGGCGCATTCGAGCATCCCGACGGTGCTGCTGGTGATGTCGCTCGCCGGCTCGCACGCGATCCCGGCCAGCACCGCGCTGGCGATGGTGCTCGGCGCCAATATCGGCAGCGCGCTCAATCCCTGGTTCGAGGGCAACAAGGGCAACGACAACCTGCGCCGGCGGCTGCCGGCCGGCAACCTGCTGCTGCGCGGCGGCAGCTGCCTCGTGCTGCTATTGGCGGTCGGGCCGCTGGCGCAGTGGCTCGGGCGGCTGTGGCCCGATCCGGGCGCACTGGTCGCCGATTTCCACACGCTGCTCAACCTCGGCATCGCGCTGGCCTTCATCGGCCTGCTCAAGCCGGTTTCACGGCTGCTCGAGCGCGTTTTTCCGGACCAGCGCGCCGCCGCCGACCAGCCCGACGCACCGCGCTACCTCGATCCGTCGGCGATTGCCACGCCGTCGCTGGCGCTGACCTGCGCAACGCGCGAAGCGCTGCACATGGGCGACATCGTCGAGGAAATGCTCCGATCGAGCATGCCGGCGCTGCTGGGGGACGACCGGCAGCGCATTCTGGACATCACCCGCCGCGACAACGCCGTCGACCGGCTGCACGAGGCGATCAAGCTCTACGTCACCGAGATCACCCGCGAAAGCCTGTCGCAGCACGATGCGGCGCGGGCGATGGCGATCATCGGTTTCGTCATCAATATGGAGCACATCGGCGACATCATCGACAAGAACCTGATGGAGCTGGCCGGCAAGAAGATCCGCGGCCAGCTGAGTTTTTCGCACGATGGCGCCGCCGAGCTGGCCCAGCTTCACCACGAGGTGCTGGAGAACTTCCACCGCGCCCAGTCGGTGTTCATCTCGGCCGACCTGCATACCGCGCAGACGCTGCTGGCCGGCAAGGTGACGATCCGCGAGCTGGGCCGCCACGCCGCCGACACCCATCTGGCGCGGCTGCGCGACGGCGTGCCCGAGAGCATCGCCTCGAGTTCGCTGCATCTGGACGTGCTGCGCGACCTGCGGCGGATCCACTCGCACATCTGCGCGATCGCCTACCCGGTGCTCGAACAGGGCGGCGGCGCGCCGGACACCGGCCGTGTGCGGACGCAGGAGGATGCCTGGCAAGGCGTGGCCGGGCGGGTCTAGCCTCGGTCGACGCAAAAACGGCCCCGCGGGGCCGTTTTCACTGGACTCGTCGGTCGCAGGCGAGGATCACATCGGCTGCGGCACGATGCCGTTGCCCGCCGGCACCACGCGGGTGCTCTTGCTGTCGGTCAGCACGTCGACACGCTGGCCGACCGTGAGCGGGGCGTCGGCCTTCTGCACGATGACCATGCGCTGGCCGTTGTCGAGCCGGACGGTCACCTCGTACGCATCCTGCTGGGTGACGCCCTTCTCGATTGCATTGCCGGCCAGGCCACCGACGATGGCGCCCAGGATGCCGGCAACGATCTGGCCGTTGCCGCCACCGATATTGCCGCCTGCGGCGATCCCGCCGATCGCGCCGCCAGCAACGGTGCCGACGCCGGTGGAATCCTGCATTTTCACCGAACGCAGGTTCTCGATCGCGCCGGACTGTACCGTCGCGGCCTGCATCATCTGGTCGCGGTTGTAGACGTTCGACGAGGTGTTGGCGCAACCGGCGACAAAGACGGTGCTGGCGCCGGCCAGCATCAGGGCAATCAGTTTAGGGGCGCGCATCTGGAGGCCCTCCCGGGATCGGATCAATGCAGCCATTGTAGTGAGCGGCACCCGCCCGGGCTGTGGACGAAGTCACACGCGCGCACGACGACGGTACCAGCCGGTCAGCGACCAGCGCTCGCGTCGTGCCGGCAGCACCTCGTGCTCGAATCGGTCGGACATGAACACCGCCAGTGTGCCGCCATCGGGGCGGACATCGCGATGGCTACCGTCGTCGAGGTAAAGCCGCAGCTCGCCGCCATCGGCCTCGCCCCATTCGGGGTTCAGGTAGAGCACGATGGTGACGACGCGGGTGTCCTCGCCGCGGTGCTGATCGAGGTGGCGCTTGTAGAAGCGCCCTTCCGGATAGACCGCCAGATGGCACTCGAGTTCGGCCAGCCCGAGGTAGAGCCCGGCGTTCAACTCGCCGCGCAGCGCCTCTAGCCGGTCGAGCGCAAGCGCTGCGGCCGGATCGGCCGCGTCAGCCGGACCATCCGCGCCAGCCCAACCCTCATCATCGAGCCACAGCACCTCGTCGCCGCGGATCTCGCCGTTGACCGCGTGGCCGCCGGCGCGGCCGACGCCGGCGCGGGCGAAGTCGGCCCGCCGGGCCTGCGACGACGCGACCAGCGCGGCGACTTCAGCCGGGCTCAGGAAGCCCGGCAGCACGCACCAGCCGTCGTCAACCAGCGCGTTGGCGACGCAATCGAATCCACTCACGGACGGTCTCCTGATGGTTGGGCAAGGGCGGTGGCGGCGCGACCGGCTTGGCGGCACGGGCCGGGAGGAAGAACTGGCCCGGATTGCGCATGAAGCGACGCGCCAGTTCGCCGAGCAAGGGCTTGGTCGCCTGGAAGGTCAGCTTGCGCGAACGCAGCGCCACCCACAGCGCCAGGCCGAAGCTGACCGCGAGGTTGGTCATGCCGATCAGGGCAATGCCGAGCACCGACATCGCGACGATTTGCCAGTCGAGCTGGAAGTTGTAGGTCACCGCGGCGAACGACAGGTAGGCCGACGAGAAGGTGATATGGCGGATATCGATCGGCAGCCCCAGGAGGAAGCCGACGGTACCGATCATGCCGAGCATCATGCCGAAGTAGAAGTTACCGGCCAGCGCACCGAGGTTGTTCTCGATGTACTTGGCCAGCCGTCGGGCGCGCGATTCGCCAACCAGCCAGTTCAACCACGGCAGCGCCGCGATCCGGTCGGGGATGCGGTTGTAGATCGCCTTGTTGTCGTAATAACCCGAGATCAGCCCGGCCAGGAACAGGCAGCAACCGGCGATGGCCGCGTGGAACAGCGCCAGACTGGCGATCGGCGACAGATCGTGCAGCAGGTGGTCGGCCTTGGCGGTGTCGATGACCGGGCTGCCGACATACCAGTTCCAGCCCATCGCGATCAGCAGCGCGACCGGCATCGCCAAGGCCACGTTGCCGACGATGGCGATGAACTGCGTCCGCACCACCTTGACGATCAAGCCGGCCAGCTCGTCCAGGTCGACACGCTGCGTTCGTCCTTGCCGGCTGCCGGCATGGATGGTCGCGGCGATCTTGGCCGCCGTCATCGCCGGCTGCTTGGTCGCGATGGTGAAATGCAGCATGTGGATCAGCATGAAGCCGAGCGCGTAATTGAGGCCGAACAGGATCGCTTCGAGCAGCAGCGGGATATGCGCCTTGGCGGTCAGGAGCTTGATCAGCGCCATGAAACCGACGATGACGCCGGCGCCGGCGGCCGAGCGGAACATGCCGAGCCATTCGCTGCGGGTTTCGGCGATGTAATGTTCGCCGGTATGGCTGGCGTGCTCGGTCACCTGCAAGGCCAGCAAGGAGGTGTTGTCGGCGAACACGTCGCGGATCCGGTACTTGCGGTTTTCGGCCCGTACCAGCGCGACCAGGCCGTCGATGATCAGCTCGGCCTTGTCCGGGCTCGGCACCGGGTCGATCAGCAGCAGCAGCATGCGCATGCGCTCGACGTGCTGGTACAGCCGCACCATGTGATACGTCAGCCCGACCGAAATACCGTTCTTGGCCGCGCTTTTCCTGATCTTGGCGAGCCAGTCCTCGCACTGGTCGAGCAGCACCAGAATCGGCCGGACGTCCTCGTCGGGCAGCGCCTCGTCGATCATCGCCCGGCGGTAGTGCTCGATGTAGGCGAGCGTTTCGACGTTCTGACGTACGAACGGCGACTCGAAGCGTTCGATGTCCGGGTTGTTGCGCACCAGTTCGGGTTCGAGACCGATCGCCGACAGCCGGCACGACAGCACCTGGATCGCCTCGAGCACCTGCAGCCGCGTCTTGTTGATGCTGTCGCGGTCGGTTTCGTCGTGGACATGCATTGCCCGGCCGAGCGCCAGCCAGGCATCGCGGCTGATCGCCTCGAGCCAGACATAGTCGGTCCGCCGGTGGAACAGCGCGCCAAACACGTCCTTGAGCGAATAGCGGTTGAACACCGGCGGCAGCACCCGGTAGCCGATGCGGCGGGTCAGCGCGGTGTAGAAGGTCTCGTTCGAAAGGATGCCGGTATCGGTGTACAGCTGGACCTGCTTGCGCGTCGACAGCAGGTGCAGCAGGTGGCGCCGCAGCGCCGCGCGGTAGTCGGGATACTGCTCGAGCAGATAGGCCAGCGCCTGTACCGCGTTGTTCGCGGCGACGGCATCGGCGTGGTCGCGCGGGCGCATCGTGTCGACGAGCTCGCGAAACAGGTCGAAAGCGCGCTCGGTCGGCGCACTGACCATGGCGCGCAGAATGGCTTCCATATGATTTCCAGTGGAGAGGTCGGATGATTTTATCGTATTGACGATGACAGGCCGTCAGCGCAGTTGCGCCAGCAGTTCGCGGATCATCCGCTGTGCTGCGTCGCGATAGTGGCCACCGAACAGGTTGTAATGGTTGAGCACGTGATAGAGCTGATACAGCGTCCGTCGTTCCCGGTAGCCCGGATCGAGCGGCCACGCGGCACGGTAGGCGGCGTAAAAGCGCGGCGAGAAGCCACCGAACAGCTCGGTCATCGCCAGATCGGTCTCGCGGTCGCCGAAGTAGCTGGCCGGATCGAACAAGGCCGGCGTGCCGTCGGCGAGGAAGGCGGCGTTGCCCGACCACAGATCGCCATGCAGCAGCGATGCCGCCGGCGCATAGCCGTCGAACAGTGCCGGCAGCGCCGCCAGCAAGGCGTCCCCATCGCGCAGGCGCGCGCCGCTGTGTGCGGCCAGCTCAAGCTGCGGTGCCAGCCGCCGCTGCAGCCAGAACGCCGGCCAGTCGGACAGCCAGCCGTTGGCCTGCCTCGTCCGCCCGATCGTGTTGTCGATGTCCCAGCCGAAACGCGGCATCGTCAGCCGGTGCACTTCGGCCAGCGCCTCGCCGAGCCGGGCGTCGTCCCCCTGCCCTTGCAGCTCGAGCCATTCGAGGACCAGAAAACTGCGGTCGCCGCTCTGCCCGCTGCAGACCGGTTGCGGCACGCGAATCCGCGTCCCCAGCAGGCCCAGCGCAGCGGCTTCGGCATCGAACCCCGCGCCCCTGCGGTTGCATTTGACGAAATAGCTGCGGCCGCCGCATTCGAAGCGGAACGCCGCGCTGATCTCGCCGCCGCCCACCGGCAAAACGGCGCTGGGTTCCCCGGCCTCGCCCCCCGCGGCATGGATGGCTGCGGCAACGTCGTTCCACATTGCGGTCTCCAGTCGGTCTCTGCCAGAGTGCCCAGCATGCCCGATGACGGATGGGTAAGGCAGCGTAAACGCTTGGGCTTGAAAAACGGCAAAACGCCCGCATACAGCGGGCGTTTTTCGAGCGGGATGCCGATGGAGCGCCCTTGCGGGGTGCCGGGCGCTTACTGCGCCTTGGGATCGGTGACGAAGCCGATGCGTTCGAGCCCGTTGCGCTGCGCTGCGGCCATCGTCTGTGCGACGACTTCGTAGCGGACATTGCGGTCGGCGGTCAGGTGCAGTTCCGGCTGCGGCTTTTTCTCCGCAGCGGCCTTCAGCCGCTCGTCGAGCATCGCGTCGTCGATCTTCTCGCCCTGCCAGAAGCGCTGGCCGGCGGCGTCGATCGACAAGGCGATGTTCTCGGGCTTGATCTGCTGCGGCTGGTTCGCCGCACGCGGCAGATCCATCTTCACCGCGTGGTTGATCACCGGCACGGTGATGATGAAGATGATCAACAGCACCAGCATGACGTCGACCAGCGGCGTCATATTGATTTCGCTCATCACCTCATCGTTGTCGTCGAGGCCGCCGAACGCCATTACTTGCTCCCGTTGACGACGTTCAGCGCCGGCGCCGGCGAGGCCGCCGCACTGCTGCCGACGCGCGAACCGGTGACGAAGTAGGCGTGCAGGTCATGGGCAAAGCGCGACAATTGCATCGATACGGCCTTGTTGCCGCGCACCAGCGCGTTGTAGCCGAGCACCGCCGGAATCGCCACGGCGAGGCCGAAGGCGGTCATGATCAGTGCTTCACCGACCGGGCCGGCGACCTTATCGATGCTCGCCTGACCCGAAACGCCGATGCCGACCAGCGCGTGGTAAATGCCCCAGACGGTGCCGAACAGCCCCACGAAGGGCGCGGTCGAGCCGACCGAGGCCAGGATCGACAGGCCGGATTGCATCGCCTGCTGCGCGTCGTCGATCGCCCGGCGCAGATTGCTGGTGACCCAGTCACTGACATTGAGCGCGCCGTGCAGGTCATTCTTGTTGTGCGCGTGGTGGGCGACCGCATCGGCGCCTTCCTCGGCCAGATGGCGGAACGGATTCGACGTGCGGGTCTCGCCGAGCGACGCCAAGCCGGCGGCGAAGTCGCGCTGATGCCAGAAATCGTTGCTGGCCGCGCTGGCCTGACGCTTGAGTTTCACCAGTCGTGCCGCCTTGAGCACGATCACGCACCACGATGCGATCGACATCACCAGCAGCAGGATGGCCACGCTACGCGTGACGAAATCGCCCTGAGCCCAGAGCGCGGCAATGCCGTAGGGATTGGTTTCCATCTCGTTTCCTTGTGCGATTCTTTCCGGGCGTAACGCATGGGCCGCCCATTCAGCCTGCCATATTAACGAGAATTGTTATCATCTTCAAATGATCCGTGCACGGCGCGTTCCAGATGCCCGGAATACCAGCGCGCTCGGGACGTCAACCGAAAATTGACCGAGCCGGACCCAAATGCTGCAACTGCGCCGGCCATCGCCATTGGCTACCATCCGGGTTAAGATCGCCGGCACTCCGGTTTGCGCGGCCGGTCGTCCCGACGCGAACACCATGCCCTCCCGAACCCCAGCGCTCCTTTCCCTGCCCATTCGTATCCCAGCCAGAAAGCGCCTGATGCGCATCTGGCTCTCGCTGCTGGTCACGCTCGCCTTGCCGCTGCTCGGCTATACCATCGCAGTCGCTCAGGCGAGCTGGGGCTTGCAGCGGCAGACCAAGGCCATTGCGCACGAGGTAGTCGCAAAACTGGAGCGGATGATCGACAACGCCGAGCAGACCAATCGGGTGGCGCTGCCGCTGATCGGCAAGCCTTGCGACACCCGTACCGCACATGTGCTGCAACAACAGGTCGCGACCGTCCCCTACGTCCGCTCGGTCAACCTGGCGCATCACGACGTCGTGTACTGCTCGTCGATCATCGACGCCGTCCGGATGCCGATTGTCGTTCCCGAGTTCGCCGATGGGCAGCTGCTTCTGCTTCCCGGCAATGTGGTCACGCCCAATGTGCCGCTGCTGCTCGTCCGGCAAGCGCACGGTGAATACAGCACGCTGTCGGCGATCGGTGGGCGGTATTTGCACTCAGCACTGCAACAGAAGACGCAGGACATTGGCCTCCACCTGCGGATTGGCGGGGCTCAGATGGATCGCGACGGCGTTGTCAGTCACGCCCCGCTGCCCGCGCTGCCCGTCGCCCATGTCGAACTGGCGTCGGCACGCTACCCCTTGTCGGTGGAAGCCGGCGCACCGGCCGGCGCGATCGAAAAATACCTGATTGATTACAATCTGGCGCTGCTGCTGCTGCTTGCCGCCGCCGGCCTAGCGAGCGGTGCCGTCTGCTACCGACTGCTCGGCCGGCCGAGCTCGCCGCGCAGCCAGTTGCAGCGGGCACTGGATCGCGGCGAATTCGAACCCTTCGTCCAGCCCATCGTCGATGCCGCGACCGGACAATGGTCCGGCGTCGAAGTCCTGATGCGCTGGCATCTGCCCGGCGAAGGCCTGATCCGTCCCGACCTGTTCATCCCCATGGCCGAGCGGACCGGGCTGATCCTGCCGATGACCCGCGATCTGATGCGCCGGGTGGCCGATGCGCTGCTGCCGCACGTGGCCGATCTGCCGCCGCGCTTTCACATCGGCATCAACATCAGCGCAGCGCATTGCCGCGACCCGCGACTGCTCGATGATTGCCACCACTTTCTGGCCGCGTTTCCGCCGGACAGCATCGAGCTGTGGCTCGAGCTGACCGAGCGCGAGCTGATCGAGCCGACCGAGCAGACCGACCTGCTGTTCCAGCAGCTCGAGGCCAGCGGCGTCAAGGTGGCGATCGACGACTTCGGCATCGGCCACGCCAGCCTCAACTACCTGCAGCGTTTCAAGGTCGACGCGCTGAAAATCGACCAGAGCTTCGTCAAGCGCATCGGCGCCGATACCCTGTCGGCGCACCTGCTCGACACCTTGGTCGATCTGGCCGCCAAGCTTGAAATCGATCTGGTTGCCGAGGGCGTCGAAACCGCCGAACAGCGCGACTACCTGCGGACGCTGAGGGTGCGTTACCTGCAGGGGTATCACTTCGGCCGACCGATGCCGATCGGCGAATTCATCCACGCCCACCGGCATCACCGCAATCCGGCGATCGAAGACGGGCAACCTGCGCCATGCGCAGGCCAATCGGCGCTGCCGCCGACCTTGCCGACACAGCACTGACGCAGAGCTGGTGCAATTTCGTCAAAACGGCTCGAATGGTGTCGTAGGCATGTCATCGCCAAGCAGAACACCGGAAAGATTATTGCCAAATTCTGCCAAGGCATTTGCTCTGACCGCGACCTAGAATGAGGCAGGCAGCCCCTTCCAGCCGCCCTCGTGTCTTACCGAGACCTCATGCCCTTTCGACTAATCCAGCCCACGCGCCGCCCGGATGCCGCCGACTTGCCTCTGACAAAACTACAGCCCAAACACCGGGGAAAACATTTGCTCGTCTCGCTGCTGGTCGCCATGGCGCTGCCAACCATCGGCGTCACGGTGGCTGCGCTGCAAGCGCGCTGGCAGCTGCAGCAACGGGCCAATGAAGCGGCAAACGCATCCATCACCATGCTCGACCAGATGCTGGCCAATGCCGACACGAGCAACAACGCCGTGATGCAGCTGGCCGGCCGGCCCTGCGATGGCGAAGCCAGACAGATGCTGCAGTTGCAAGTCGCCACGGTCCCCTTCGTCCGCTCGGTCAACCTTATCGAGCACGATCACCTGTATTGCACATCGCTGCTTGGCAGCACCGACCAGGAAGTCCCCGCGGGCAGCTATATCGGCGGTCGCTTGCGCATGCGTGCGGGCAACCTCACCACGCCGGGCGTCCCCATCATCATCGTTCGTCAGGTCCGCAACGACCGCGGTGTGCTGTCGGTCATCGACGGCCGCTACGTGCAGCGCGCGCTGCAGTTCGCCTCCGACTACAGCGAGGTGTACCTGATCATCGACTCGCTTTACATGGACAAGCTTGGCAAGGTGCGCACGATCCCGCTGCCGCCGCTGCCGCAGGCCCGGGCGAGCATCACCTCGGCACACTACCCCTACGCCGTGGTCGCCGGCTCGCCGGACGGCTCGGTGCTGCGCTACCTGCTGGCCTACGATCTGGCGCTGCTGACGCTGATCGGCGGCGTCGGCATCATCGGTGGCGGCATCTGCTATCGCCTGCTCGGCCGCGCCGCCTCGCCCCGTGCCCTGCTGCAGGTCGCACTCGACGCCGGGCAATTCGAACCCTTCGTCCAGCCCATCGTCGATGCCGCGACCGGACAATGGTCCGGCGTCGAAGTCCTGATGCGCTGGCATCTGCCCGGCGAAGGCCTGATCCGTCCCGACCTGTTCATCCCCATGGCCGAGCGGACCGGGCTGATCCTGCCGATGACCCGCGATCTGATGCGCCGGGTGGCCGATGCGCTGCTGCCGCACGTGGCCGATCTGCCGCCGCGCTTTCACATCGGCATCAACATCAGCGCAGCGCATTGCCGCGACCCGCGACTGCTCGATGATTGCCACCACTTTCTGGCCGCGTTTCCGCCGGACAGCATCGAGCTGTGGCTCGAGCTGACCGAGCGCGAGCTGATCGAGCCGACCGAGCAGACCGACCTGCTGTTCCAGCAGCTCGAGGCCAGCGGCGTCAAGGTGGCGATCGACGACTTCGGCATCGGCCACGCCAGCCTCAACTACCTGCAGCGTTTCAAGGTCGACGCGCTGAAAATCGACCAGAGCTTCGTCAAGCGCATCGGCGCCGATACCCTGTCGGCGCACCTGCTCGACACGCTGACCGAACTGGCGACCAAGCTTGAAATCGATCTGGTTGCCGAGGGCGTCGAAACCGCCGAACAGCGCGATTACCTGCGGACGCTGGGCGTGCGTTACCTGCAGGGGTATTACTTCGGCCGACCGATGCCGATCGGCGAATTCATCCACGCCCACCGGCATCACCGCAACACAACGACCGAAGACTGACGGCCAACGCCACGGGCGCCCAGCCGGCGGCGCATCAGCAGCTGTTTTTCTGCACCATGATTTCGATGATCTGCCGGTCGGTCTGCATCATGCTGCCGCAGGCGAGCGCGCACAGATTGTCGATCGACGCATCGACCTCGTGGGCGACGATGCCCTCGAAGCCGGTGACGCGGCTGTCGTCGAGTGCCATCAGCACGGCCTTGTACGCCGCCGTACCTGAGGTCGATACCTTCATCGCGCAGCTGTTCGACGCCCCGTCGCAGATGATGCCGGCGATATCGCCGATCATGCTGCAGATCGCCATGCTGACCGCGTCATAGTCGCCGCGCAGCAGCCAGGCCATGCCGGCGGCGGCGGCCATCGATGCGGTCGACACCGCGCACAGCGCCGACAGCTTGGGCAGCTTGGCGTGCACGTACACCGCCATCAGGTGCGACAGCATCAGCGCGCGCGCCAGCGTCTCATCGTCGGCCTTCAGATGTTCGGCCACCACCACCACCGGCATCGTCGCCGCAATGCCCTGGTTGCCCGAGCCCGAATTGCTCATCGCCGGCAGCGTCGCGCCGCCCATGCGCGCGTCCGATGCGGCGGTCGAGCGCACCAGCACCCGGGTCAGCAAATCGTCGGACAACAGGCCCTTGTGCACCTGACGCTGCAAGGTCGCGCCAAGGTGCAGGCCGTGTTCGCCCTTGATGCCCTCGCGCGACAGCGCGTCGTTGAGCCGGGCGGCGTCGAGGATGAAGGCAATGTCGGCCAGGGGTGCCGTCGTCGCGAAATCGTAGACGTCGCGCGCGGTCGCACCGGCCAGCGAGTACGCCGCCGCATCGTCGCCACGCCCCGGTTCGGCCTCGAACAGCAGCTCGCCGTCTTTTTCGATGCGCACGACCCGGGTGTGCGCATCGGCGATACAGACGCGGACCCAGTGCCCGTCGGCTTCGAGCCGCGCCTCGGCGTAAAGGATGTTGGCCACGTCGGCGATACCGACGCTGACCTGCTGCGCGGCGAGCATCGCCTTGCCGTCGGCAACGACCCCGGCGGTCAGCGACTTGAGCACCTCGAGTCCGGCATCCGGATCGCCTCCGAGCGCGCCGACGGCGGCGGCGATCGGCAGGCCGACGGTGCCGGTGCCCGGCACGGTGACGCCCATGCCGTTCTTCATCAGGTTCGGCGACACCTTGGCCACGATGCGCTCAGGGAAAGCGCCCAGTTCGCGCCGGGCGATCGCCGACGCCAACGCCAGCGAGACCGGCTCGGTACAGCCCAAGGCCGGGACGACTTCCTTGTGGATGGCCTTGATGAATTCGGGCCACAGTGAGGTATTCATGGTGCTGCTCCGTGTTTCCTACCAGTCTGCTCGTTTTTGATGCGCGGGCAATCAGGGAAACTCGCGAGCCGGCAGCGTTGCCGTGACAATAAAAAACGGACGCCGAAGCGTCCGTTTCTCGTTGGGCGATGCCGCTTACCAGCGGTAGCGGGCCGACGCGGTGATGGTGCGCTCGTAACCGTAGTAGCACCAGTTGATGTTGTTGCAGGCGGTGACGTATTCCTTGTCGGTCAGGTTGCTGACGAACAGCTGCAGCCGCCAATCCTTGATGTCGTAGTGCACCGACAGGTCGATCAGCGTGTACGCGTCCGACTGCCACTGGTTGGCCGCATCGCCGTAGCTCGAGCCGACATAGCGCACGCCGGCGCCGAAACCGACCCCGTGCAGCGCGCCGCCCTGCAGCGTGTAATCGCCCCACAGCGACGCCTGATGCTTGGGCAGCAGCGCCACTTGCTTGCCCAGCGCCAGCGGGTCGTTGCTCTTGGTCACTTCGCTGTCGCTATAGGTGTACGACGCCATGACATTGAAGCCCGGGCGGATGTTGAACTTGCTCTCGAACTCGAAGCCGCGCACGCGGATTTCGCCCTGCTGTACCGAGTAGAACGCATGGTCCGGATCGACCGTCAGCGCGTTTTCCTGCGTGGTGTCATACACCGCCGCGGTGATCAGGTGATTGGTGCCGGTCGGCTGGTACTTGATCCCGGCTTCGTATTGCTCGCCGGTGGTCGGCTTGAACGATTCACCCGCGAACGAGCGCTCCAGCGTCGGCTGGAAGGAGGTCGAGTACGACAGATAGGGGGCAAAACCGGAGTCGAACACGTAGTTCAAGCCGGCGCGGCCGGTGAAGGCCTGGTCGTTCTGCGTGCTGTTCTTGCCGGAGAGATTGTCGTGCACGTCGGTGTCGACCCAGTCCTGGCGGCCGGAGAGCGTCAGCACCCAGCGGTCGAGCTTCATCTGGTCCTGCAGGTAGAGGCCGAGCTGGCTCTGCTTCTGCGTGACGTCGCTGCTGTTGGCCGGCGTGACGATGTCGGCACCGTATTGCGGGTTGAACACGTCGATAGCCGGCGCCGCACCGTAGCCCGAGGTCGCGCGGTCGTTGGCCTTGCGATAGTCGAGGCCGGCCAGCACGACGTGCTGGAGCGCGCCGGTGTTGAAGCGCGCCTCGGCCTGGTTGTCGACGCTGAACATCCTGGTGTTGTCGTGCGGCGTGTAGACGTAGCGGTTCAGCGTGCTCAGATCGGCCTGCAGGCCGTTGGCGCCAACCATATCGTGCAGCACTTCGGTTTCGGCAAAGCGCAGGTTCTGCCGCACCGTCCAGGTGTCGTTGACGACGTGGGCGAATTCATAGCCGATCGACTTCATTTCCTTGTCGTAGCGGTCGTAACCCGGCTCGCCCGGATCGAACGACGGCGAAATCGTGCCGTTCGGGTTAGCCAGCACCGTCCCCTGCGCCGGCAGGAAGCCGCCAGGGTTGCCGCTCTCGGATTTCTGGTAACGCGCGAGGAAGGTCAGCGAAGTATCCGCGTCGGGCTTCCAGGTCAGCGACGGCGCGAAGAAGTATCGCTTGTCCTCGCCGTGATCGATATTGGTGTCGCCATCGCTGGCCAGCGCGGTCAGCCGGTACAGCCAGGTGCCCTCGTTATTGAGCGGGCCGGACAGGTCGACGGTCGCCTGCTTGTGGTTGAAGCTGCCGAACTCGACGCCGACCTCGCCCATCGGTGCATCGGTCGGCCGCTTGCTGACCATATTGACCATGCCGCCCGGCGGCAGCTGGCCGTACAGCACCGACGACGGCCCCTTGAGCACTTCGACGCGCTCGAGCCCGTACGGCTCGACCCGCGTCTGGCTGGTCCAGCCGCCATTGGGCAAGGTCATGCCGTCGAGGAAAAACGCCGGCGTGAAGCCGCGAACCAGCATCCAGTCGCTACGGGCGTCCGAGCCATAAGCACCGCCGACGACGCCGGCGCTATAGCGCAGCGACTGGTCGATGCCGGAAACGGCCTGATCTTGCAGCTGTTCCTTGGTGATCACGGTCACCGATTGCGGAATCTCGACCAGCGGGCTGTCGGTCTTGCTGCCGGTGCGGCTGCGCTTGGCGACGTAACCGTAGACCGGGCCTTGCGCGTCTTCGAGCGCGCTGGCGCTGACACTGACGGTGTCGAGTGTGGTTTCTGCGGCCTGCGCATCGGCCACGGCAAAAGCCAGTGCCATCGCGGCGATCAGCGGACGCGTTGTGCGTGGAGGTGTCATGAAGCTCTGTTCCCTAGGATTGCATATGATGAGCGGCCGCTTGTCAGGCGCGGCCTGAATGTGAAACCGGTGCTGTCTTAAACCGTGGCGGTCCAGACGCTATTGGCCTGGCCGTACCGGGCGCGTCGCCGGCTGGCGCGGGCCAGCGCGGCGAAACCGGCGGCCAGAACCAGCCCCATCGCGTCGACGCCGAACACCGCCCAGTCGCCGCGCGCCGCGCTGGCCAGCAGCTGGTCGCCGGTCGCGATGGCGTTGGCCACCGGAATCAGCGCCGACAGCAGCGCCGCGACCAACAGCAGCTCGTTCGCCGCCCTGGCCGGCGGCCTGCAGAATGCCCAGCCCAGCAGCAATGCAAAGCCGCCGAAGCACGCCACGCGCGCCCACCACGCCGGATCGGCACCGAAGGCGGTGGCGGCCATGCTGGCGACGAAGGCCGCCGAGATCGCCGCGCAACTGCCGATGCAGACGCCGACGGTGGCCTGCGCCATGCGCCGCGCCCGCAGCGGCTGGGCCGGCGACTGGCGCTTGCGGCGCGCCTCGATCCACAGCAGGTTGCCCGAATAGAACAGGAAGGCGCCGGCCAGGCCGAGCGCGAAATACAGCCACTGCACCAGCCGGCCGCCGAAGCTGCCGAAATGCACGCCATACATGCCACCGAGCACCGCCTGGTTGACGGTGCGCTGGCCCGGCACTTCGAGCTTGAGCACGTCGCCGCTCACCATGTCGAGACCCACGCCGCCATAGGGGCCGAGCGTGTCGGGCGAGGCGCCGCGAATCTCGACCGTCGCGTTGCGGTCGCCGTAATTGATATAACGCAGCCAGTTGGCTTCCATGGCCGGCGCCACCGCGTGCACCCGCGCCAGCAGTGCCGCCGGATCGAGCATCGCCGCCGGCTGACCGGCCAGCGGCCGGGTCACGACGGCGCTGGTCGCCGGCTCGAACTCGCTCGCGAGCCGGCCGTCGGTCACGCCGTAGTTGAACAGCGCGAACACGGTGCCATAGAGGCTGAACACCGCGCCGGTGATCGCGAACAGCAGATGGAAGGGCAGGCTCAGCACGCCGATGACGTTGTGTGCATCCTGCCAGAAGCGCTTGAGGTTCTTGCCCGGCCGCAAGGCGTACAGGTCCTTCAGCAACAGCGGCAGATGGACGATCAAGCCCGAGATCAGCGCCAGCCCGTAGAGCAGCGACACTACGCCCATCAGCCAGATGCCGGCCACCGGCAGACCGAGCGAAAAATGCAGTTCGTTGACCAGTTCGGCGAGGTCCGCCTGCGGCGCCGGCTGGCGGCCCTGCTCGATCTGCGCCAGCGGCTGGTGCCGCCATTCACCGGAGCCCGCGTCGAACCACCACGCCGTCAGCGCCGGATCGTGGTGCGACGGCAGCATCATCGCGAACTGGCCCTTGAGTTCCGGATGCGCGGCATGGAAAGCGGCAATGCGCTGGCCGGCGTCGGCGATGCCCTCGATCGGCGCATGTCGCGCCGCCGGGCTTTGCCAGACGGCGATGTCCTCGTGGAACACCGTGATCGCGCCGGCGTAAAAGGCAATGAACAAGGCAAAACCGGCCACGATGCCGGTCCAGGTATGCAGCTGCTGGTACAGCCTGATCGTCGCGGATTTCATCGCCTCAGGCCCCCAGCAGCTTGGCGGCCGACAAGGCCGCGAACGCGGCGAGCGTCGCCAGCGCCAGCACCGTCCACGCGCGCACGGTGCTGCGGAACATCGGGCTGGCCGCGACGACGGCGATCCAGGCCGGCACGATGGCCAGCATCCCCAGCACCATGCCGTCCTGCCACGGACCCGGCCAGGCATAGACCACGGCGCCCACACCGAAGACGGCCAGCGGCAGGCCCAGCAGCACGCCGGCGCTCAGCTTGCCCCACATCAGCGCGCCTCCCGTGCCGGCAGCAACAAGGCCAGATACGGCAAGGCGACGCTGCTCAGCATCAGCACCAGCATCGCGGCGACAAGGCCGGACGCCACGTCGGCGGCGTACATCCACACGCCGGTGCCCGCCGGTGCAAGGCTCACCGCCAACGGCCGCAAGCGCGAGCGATTGCGGCTGGGCAACAGCCGCTGCTGCGGCGAAGCAAGGTAAACGCACACGGCGGCGGAAAGGCACAACAGGAAAGCGATCGCGGACATGACAACGGGAAAAAAGTTCACATACAGAAGCGAACGCGAATGCTAACACGATCAATTCTCATTAACATTTCACCGAAGCACGCCTTGGCTTGCGGGCGCGTCAAGCTCCCGGCGCCACCGCAGCCGATGACCTCGTATCGCGCTATTGAATCGATTTCACGCCAAGGCCCACGCAGGCGGCATTTGCGCCCCGTTGCGGCACCGGCGTGCCGCCCTTGCGGACCCCGCGGCGCCAGACGTGAAAAAGACCGCCTCCTGGGCGGTCTTTCCGATGACACGACGGCGATCAGGGCGCCGTTGCGCGCTCGAGCTCGGCCAGCCACGCCAATGCGTGAACCCGGTCGGCGCCACACATATCGGCATCGGCCTGCAAACCGCCACACACCGCCGGCCGCGCCGGATCGGTGAAGATCGCGCAGCGCAGATCGTCGGTCAGTTGTATGCACGGCACACCGGCGGGCTTGCCGTCGGGCATGCCCGGAATCGGGCTGGTGATCGACGGTGCAATACAACAGGCGGCGCAGGCGGGGCGGCAGGAAATCGGCATCGTAGGATTGAACCGCAGCCGCCTGTCGCGGGCAAGCGGTACTGCCGGGCGGCAGGCTGTTGCGGTCACGCGATTGCTTGTAAGCTCGCTTCCAAATGTCGCGGCAGCAACGCCAGCGACGACAAAAGCAGCTGACACGCTCCGGGAGCGGATCGGCCGCGCGATAAGTACCGAGCCCAGTCGGCAAGCGAGCCAAAGCGGTTTGTTGCCGCCCTTGGGATTGGTTCTAAACAGGCCGGGCCATGACCCGTGCCGGGGATGGAAGAGATGAGTCTGATCTACCTTGCGCTGACGCTGGCGCTGCTGCTCGTCAATCTGGCCGGGCTGGCGCAGTTCGTGCGCCGCTGGCTGCCCGACGCGCAGCTCGCCCGCGCCGGCGGCGCGCTGGCGCTGTGCCTGCTGCTGTTCTTCGTCGAACATTTTATCGGTCTCGGCCGGCTGGCCTGGCTGTGGCCAATCTCGACCGCGGTGTCGCTGGCGCTGATCTGGCGGCCTGCGCAGGCCTGCGGCTTCTGGCGCGCACAACTGCCGTTCGCCCTGCCGTTTCTGGTCGCGCTGGCATGGCGCTGGGGCTATCCGGACATCGACTCGACCAGCGAGCACCTGACCGACCTGTACTTCATCAGCAACTACTTGAGCGGCGATACGCTGCCGCCGCCGGACCGCTGGCTGCCCGGCGCGGTCTTCGATTGCTATTACGCCTTCCTGCACTATTCGGTCGCGCTGATGGGCCGCTGGCTCAACCTCGCCGCCGGGCAGGCGATGAACCTCGGCAGCGCCTTGCTGTTCGGCCTGATCGGCAGCCTGGCGTGGTCGATTGCCACGCGCTTTGTCGCATCGAACGTCTCGCGCGGGCTGATCGTCGCCACCGTCATCGTCGGCGGCACCGGCATCGCGCCGTTGCTGAACGTGCTCTACGTGTCCGCCGACGCCAGCCCGGCTTCGGCGCAATCGGCGGCCATCACCCGCTTGTGGGCGAACACCCGTTTCATCGGCCTGTACGACCGGCTGTCGAACTCGGTACCGGGGCAGCAGCTGTTCCCCCCGACCGACGCTCCGGCGATGGATCTGGCGCTCGAGACACCGTCCTACCTGATGTATCTGGGCGACGTCCATCCGCCGCTGGCCGGCTTCGTGCTGCTGCTGTTCGTGCTCGGCCTGATCGCGCGGATCGAACGTCCCGACGAGGCAGATGCGGCCGATGTCCGCCTTCCCGCCGCCATGATCGGCGCCAGCGTCGCGCTGTGCATCGCCGCCAACGCCTGGGTATTGCCGCCGATGGCGCTACTCGTCGCCGGCTGGCTGCTGTACCGCTGGCGAGGCAAGGCGGCCTGCCTGGTGCTGCCGACCGCCGCCGGCGTCGCCACGGCGCTGGCGCTGCTCTATCCCTTCCTCAGCTATTTCGCGCTTGCCGGCCTGCACACGCCGATCGTACTGACCCGGCCGTTCGAATACTCGCCGCTGAACGAATGGCTGCTGCTGTGGTGGCCGGTGCTGCTGCTCGTCGCGCTCGCCTTGAGCCAGGGCCCGCGTGCGCGGCTGGCGTGGTGGAGCGCGTTCGGCGTCCTGGCGATGCTGGCGCTGTCCGAGCTCGTCACCGTCGACGATCCGCTCGGCGACAAGCTGCAACGCTTCAACACGGTGTTGAAGTGGTGGTCGTGGTTATGGCCGGCGGCCATCGTCTGGCTGGGTGCGATCAACCTCGGCAGCGCGGCACGCTGGCGCCGGATCGCGGCGATCGTGCCGCTGGCGGCGTCGCTGTCCTTCCTGCTGCCGCAACTGCAGTTCTGGTTGAGCAATCCGCGCACGCACGCCGGGCAGATCGCCGGTGACGCCTGGCTCAAGGATGACGACGCCAACAAGGCCATCCTCGGCTGGCTCAAGGCACAGCCGCCAGGGCTGGTGCTCGAAAGCACCGACCGCACCGCCTACAGCCCGAGCAGCGCATTCGCCCTGTTCGCCGGCAAGCCGTCGGCGCTGGGCTGGCCGGCGCACGTCGCGCAATGGCGCGGCAACCCGGTCTACGTCGGCGAGCGCGCCGATGCCGCCCGCGCGATCTATGCCGGCACGCATCCGGCGGCCCGCGAATGGCTGCTCGGCCAGCACGTCGACTACGTCGTCTGGAGCCGTTTCGACGCGGCACGCGGCCAGATGGCGCTGGCACAGCTGAAAACCACCCTCTCCCCCGATTACCAATGGCAGCCGCTGTGGCAGGCCGGCACCGAAGCCTACGGCGTGTTCGTCCGCATGCCCCACGAGACCGCACCATGACCCTGATCTACTACGCGCTGACGCTGGCGCTGATCCTCGTCCATTTCGCCGCCGTTTCGGCCGTCGTGTCGCGGCTGATTCCGTCGTTCCACGTCGCCCGCGCAGCCGGCGTCCTCGGCATCACCCTGGTCTGTTTCTTCGCCGAACATTTCCACGGCTGGGGCCGGCTTTCGGCGCTGTGGCCGTTCACGACCGCGATCGCGCTGCTGGCGCTGTGGTGGGACAAGGACAGGCTCAAGACCGCCGGTTTCGTGCGCAGCGAGGCGCTGTTCTGGGCTTTCGTCGGCTACGGGCTGATGTGGAAGTGGTTCTACCCGTCGATCTACCCGACCAGCGAACGCGTCACCGACCTCTTCTTCATCGGCAACTACCTGCCCGGCGCCACGCTGCCGCCGCCCGATCACTGGTTCCCGCCGCGGGTGTTCGATTTCTATTACGCCTTCCAGCACTACGGCGCCGCACTGCTGGGCCGGCTGTTCGCACTCAAGCCGGGGCTGACGTACAACCTGGCGATGCCGCTCTTGATGGCGATGAGCGCGGCGCTGGCGTGGGACATCGCCAGCCGCTTTGTCGCTTCGCGCGGACTGAAAATCCTGCTGGTCGCCACGCTGGTGATCGGCGCGACCGGCGCCAGCCCGATGGTGCATCTGCTGCGCCAGGGCGACGTCAACGCGCCGACCAATGAAATCAATGACCGGATGTGGGCAAGCGCGCGCTTTGTCGGCCTCTACGACCAGCGCCTCGATACCGAACTCGGCCACTCGCTCTACCCGAAGGAAACCCGCTTCGAGGCGCGCGAGCTGCCGCTGGAGAACTTCGGCTACCAGTACTTCGTCGGCGACTATCACCCGCCGCTCGGCGGCTTCTTCCTCTTGCTGCTGGCGCTGGCGCTGATGGCGATGGTCGAAACCGGCAGCGGCAGCCGCCGGATCAATACCGCGCTGATCGGCCTGACCGTCCCGGTGACCATCGCCACCAACACCTGGGTGTTCCCGCTGCAGGCGCTGCTGGTCGCCGGCTGGGCCGCATGGCGGCATCGCCGCGCGCAGCCGATCGATGAAACCGCCGATCCGGCAATCACCCAGGCGCCCGGCACCGACTGGCCGGCGCTGATCGCCGGCGGCACCGCCGCCTTGCTGCTGCTTTACCCCTTCCTCGCCGGCTTCGCCAGCAAGTCGCTGGCGACGCCGATCCGGCTCGTCGCGACGCTGGATCACACGCCGCTGTTGCAGTACCTGACGCTGCAATGGCCGCTGCTGCTGCTGATCGTGCTCGGCCTCGTCGCCGGTGCCTCGCAAGCTCGCACGCGCGGCTTCACGCTGTATGCGGCGCTGGCCTTCGGTGCGCTGCTCTTGATGGCCGAATGCATCTTCGTCGACGACCCGTCGGGCGGGCGATTCGAGCGCACCAACACGGTGATGAAATGGTGGGGCTGGATCTGGACCGGCGGGCTGGCGCTGCTCGGCGCGCTGCTGCTCGGCCAGTCGCGCCGCTGGATCACGCTGCTCGTCGCCGCATCGCTGGCCTTGATCACGCTGAGCTACGGCTGGGACAACATCCGCTATCTGGCCAACGCCGGCCCGAGCGACCGCGGCCGGCTCGACGCCACCGCCGTCTACACCCAGGACCCGACCGTGCGTGAGCTGCTGGCACAGCTGGCGCGCCAGCCCGACGGCATCGTGCTCGAGAACGTCTACGGCGACGCCTACACCGACAGCAATATCTTCGCCGCCTTCACCGCCAAGCCGTCCCTGCTCGGCTGGCCATCGCACCTGATCACCTGGCACGGCAGCTCGCCCGAGGTCTGGGTCACCCGCGACCAGATCCGCGCGTTCTACACCGGCGCCCTGCCCGATCCGCAAGCCTGGCTGACGCTGAAGAAGGTTCGGTATATCGTCTGGACACCCCGCGACGCGCAAAATCCGCAAGCGTGGTCGCAGCTGCAACAGGCGCTGGCCGCCAGCTACACCTGGCAACCGGCCAGCGGCGCCGGACAAGCGCCGGTCGGGCTGTGGATTCGCCGATGATGACCGAGTTGGCCTGATGAAAAAACTGCACCACCAGTTCCTGCACTTCGCCGCCGTCGGCCTGGCCGGCACCGGCATCCAGTACCTGACGCTGTGGTTCGGCGTCGAGCACCTCGGCGCGGCGGCGGCGGTGGCGTCGGCGGTCGGCTATGTCTTCGGCTGCTTCGCCAACTACGCGCTGAACTACAAGTACACGTTCAAGAGCGGCAAATCGCACGCCGAGGCCGCAAGCAAGTATTTCACCATCGTCGGCGTCGGCTGGTGCCTCAACACCTTGCTGATGACGTTGTTCGTTCACACGCTGGGCTGGCAGTACTTCATCGCCCAGATCATCACCACCGGGATCGGACTGATCTGGAATTTCGGCGGCAGCCGGTTCTGGGCGTTCCGGGAGCAAAGACATGAACACTGATCTGCCGCTGCTGTCGGTCGTCGTGCCGGCGTACAACGAGGAAGCCGTACTCGAACAGTTCCATGCCCGGATGAGCGCGCTGTTCGACAGCCTGCCCCGCTATCGCTGCGAGATGGTCTTCGTCAACGACGGCAGTCGCGACCGCACGCAGGCGATCATCGACCGGCTGTGCGACAGCGACCCGCGCGTCGCCGGCATCGATCTGTCGCGCAATTTCGGCAAGGAAATCGCCATGACCGCCGGCATGGACCACGCCCGCGGCGACGCGGTGGTGATCATCGACGCCGACCTGCAGGATCCGCCCGAGCTGATTCGCGACATGCTGCGCGAATGGGAATGCGGCTACGACGTCGTCTACGCCCGGCGCACCGTGCGCGATGGCGAAAGCTGGGTCAAGAAGATCACTGCGGCGGCGTTCTACCGGACGATGAACAAGATGTCCGGCCGCGTGCACATCCCGCGCGACACCGGCGATTTCCGCTTGATGAGCCGCCGCGCCGTCGATGCGCTGTTGCAGCTGCGCGAGCAGCACCGTTTCATGAAGGGCCTGTTTGCCTGGGTCGGCTTCAAGACCAAGGCAATCGAGTACCGGCGCGATCCCCGCGCCGCCGGCGTGTCGAAGTTCAACTACTGGAAGCTGTGGAACTTCGCACTCGAGGGCATCACCGCGTTCTCGATCGGCCCGCTCAAGGTCGCCACCTATCTCGGCCTGACGACGGCGTTGTTCGCCTTCGGCTATGGCAGCTGGATCATTGCCAAGACGCTGCTGTGGGGCAACCCGGTGCACGGCTATCCGACGATCATGGTGACGATCCTGTTCCTTGGCGGCGTACAGCTGTTCTTCACCGGCGTGCTCGGCGAATACCTCGGGCGGATTTTCAACGAAACCAAGCAGCGGCCGCTGTACTTCACCCAGTCGCTGCGGCCGTCGCGCGTCGACGAGGCCGAGGCACCGACGGCCGCCGCGCCAATGCGGCAGTTGCCATATGGTGAACGCGGCAGCCTGATCGAAGGGCGCTGAAACCAAAAAAGACGCCGGGAGGCGTCTTTTTCGCTCAGGCACCTGCCAGTGCAATCAGCCGAACAGCTTGCCCTTGAGCAGATTGAGCCCCTGCGCCAGCAGATCACCGCCCTGCGGCACTTCACCGTTCGGCGTCAGTTGGTCGACGAGCTGCGGCAGCGATTCGGAAAGCTGGCCGGCCGCCTGTTGCGGGTCGATGCCGAGCTTGGAAGCCAGTTGCGTCACCACGTCACTGCCGAGCACCGACTGGATCTGTTCGGCCGAGATCGGCAGGTTCTGGCCGGTGGAAATCCACGATTGAGCGACTTCGGCCAGACCACCTTGCTGGAATTTCTCCACCAGGCCGGAAAGACCGCCCTGTTGTTCGAGCAGCGGACCCAGCGCGCCGAGCAAGCCGCCTGCGCCCTCTTCCTGATTGCCGCCGCCGAGGGCACCCGTCAGTTGATCCAGAAGTCCCATGCCATTCTCCCGTGTTTACGTCAGGCCACCCGATGCGGCCCATCGTTTCATCCTAGCCAAGCACGACAAGGCCATGCCGTGTCGCGGCGCAGTACATGATAGACGGAGAGCTTGCGCACTGCGTGACAAATCCGGGACAGACCACGTGGCGCAACGTCCGGCCTTTCAAACGGTTGACGGCGCCAACATAAGGAAACACAGGTCAGCATAAGGCTCACAGACGCTCGAATGCGGCGATGCGATGCTGTATCTGTCGCCGCAACGATAGCGGCTCAAATCTCCCGGAGAATCTGCATGAACAAGCTGACCGCAACGCTCGCTACCGTTTTCGCCGCTGCCGGCCTGATGATCGCCACCCCATCGTTCGCCACCTCGGTGTCGGCGCAAGGCGCTTCGGCCGCGCAGGCCAAGCAGCACAAAAAAGCCACGCCGAAGCAAGCATCGGCCGTGCAGAAGACTCAAGCGAAGAAGCACGCTTCGTCGGCGTCGGCTGTCCATAAGGCACAAGCCAAGAAGCACGCTTCGTCGGCATCGGCCGTACAAAAGGCCCAAGCCAAGAAGCACGCGTCGTCGGCGTCGGCCGTACAAAAGGCCCAAGCCAAGAAGCACGCGTCGGCTGCATCGGCCGTACAAAAGGCCCAGGCCAAGAAGCACGCGTCGGCTGCATCGGCTGTCCAAGCCAAGTAATCGCGCCGGAGGGCTTTGCCCCTGTGCCCTCCAGCCCCTCGGCCCCGCCTTTTGGCGGGGTTTTTTTATCCTGAATGCAAAAACGGCGAACCAGATCGGTTCGCCGTTTCTGTGCCGCGGTCGTGGATCACGCCGCCGGGTAGACGCGGGCTTCGCGCGGGTTCAGCCAGACCGCCTCGCCAACCTGCCAGCCGCCTTCCTGATAACGCTCGCGCGTCAGCTCGACCTCGACGACTTCAGCATCCTTGACGTCGACTTCCAGCCGCACCGTCGCACCGAGCAGGCGCGAATGACTGATCACGCCGGCAATGGCCTTGTCGGTGGCAACGCGCGACAGCTCAATCTCGTGCGGCCGCACATAGACGACGGCCTTGTCCCCGTCGGCGGCAAAGCGGGCATTGCCGACCTCGGCCCAGCCCTCGTGCACGCGCGAGTGGAACAGGTTCACGTCGCCAAGGAACTGATAAACGAACGGCGTCGCCGGCGCATCGTAGACCTGTTCCGGCGTGCCGACCTGCTCGATCTTGCCCTTGTTCATCACCACGACACGGTCGGCGACCTCGAGCGCTTCTTCCTGATCGTGGGTGACGAAGACGCTGGTGATGTGCATCTCGTCGTGCAGCCGGCGCAACCAGCGGCGCAATTCCTTGCGCACCTTGGTATCGAGCGCGCCGAACGGCTCGTCGAGCAGCAGCACCTTGGGTTCGACCGCCAGCGCACGGGCCAGCGCAATCCGCTGGCGCTGGCCGCCCGACAGCTGCGCCGGGTAGCGGTCGGCGAGCCAGTCGAGCTGCACCAGGCTCAGCAGTTCGTGCACCTTGCGCTTGATCTCGGTCTCCGACGGCCGGGTTTTCTTCGGCCGCACGCGCAGGCCGAAGGCAACGTTCTCGAACACCGTCATATGACGGAACAGCGCGTAATGCTGGAACACGAAGCCGACCTGGCGTTCGCGCACATGGGTATCGGTCGCGTCTTCGCCGTGGAACAGGATCTGGCCCTGATCCGGCGTTTCCAGACCGGCGATGATGCGCAGCAAGGTCGTCTTGCCGCAGCCCGAGGGCCCCAGCAGCGCCAAGAGTTCACCCGAGGCGATGTCCAGCTGCAGGTTGTCGAGCGCGACGAAGTTGCCGAAATGCTTGGAAATACCGTTGATTGCAATGCTCATGGTTCTTTGATCCTTACTCTTCGGTCGCGTGACGGCGATCTTCAGCGGCGAGCCGTTCGGTACGCCATTCAACCCACGATTTCAGCGCCAGCGTCACCAGCGCCAGCAAGGCCAGCAGCGAGGCGCACGCGAAGGCGGCGACAAAGTTGTATTCGTTGTAAAGAATCTCGACGTGCAGCGGGATGGTATTGGTTTCGCCGCGCACATGGCCCGACACCACCGAGACCGCGCCGAACTCGCCCATCGCCCGCGCATTGGCGAGGATGACGCCGTACAGCAGGCCCCACTTGATGTTCGGCAGCGTCACGCGCCAGAACATCTGCCAGCCGGTTGCGCCGAGCACCATCGCCGCCTGCTCCTCGTCCGAGCCCTGTGCTTCCATCAGCGGAATCAGTTCGCGCGCGACAAAGGGGAAGGTGACGAACACGGTCGCCAGCACGATGCCCGGTACGGCGAAAATGATCTTGATGTCGTGATCCATCAGCCACGGTCCCCACCAGCCCTGCGCGCCGAACAGCAGCACGTAGATCAGGCCGGCGACGACCGGAGAGACCGCGAACGGCAGGTCGATCAGCGTGATCAGCATGCTCTTGCCGCGGAACTCGAACTTGGCGATCGCCCACGCAGCGGACAGGCCGAAAACGAGGTTGAGCGGCACGGCGATTGCCGCGGTGATCAGGGTCAGCTTGATCGCCGACAGCGCATCGGGCTCGACCAGCGCGGCCAGATACAGATGCCAGCCCTGGCGGAACGCCTCGATGAACACCGACACCAGCGGCACGACCAGGAACAGGCCGATGAACGCCAGGGCAATACCGGTCAGCAGGATGCGGACCGGGCGCGTTTCGGTCGTCACGATCGAACGCGGCGCGTTATTGACTCCACCCGCCATGATTATTTCCTCCGTCCGAGTCGTTTCGCCGTCCACCACTGCAGGCCGTTGATCACCAGCAGCAGCGCGAACGACACCGCCAGCATCACGCAGGCAATCGCCGTCGCGCCGAGGTAGTCGTACTGCTCGAGCTTGGAAATGATCATCAGCGGGGTGATTTCCGAGACATAAGGCATGTTGCCGGCGATGAAAATCACCGAACCGTATTCGCCGATCGCCCGCGCGAACGCCATGGCAAACCCGGTGAGCAAGGCCGGCAGGATCGTCGGCAGGATGATCTTGTAGAACACCTGGCCACGCGTCGCCCCGAGGCTGGCGGCGGCTTCTTCAAGCTCCTTTTCCAGATCCTGCAGCACCGGCTGTACCGTGCGGACGACGAAGGGCAAGGTGATGAAGGTCAGCGCCAGCACGATGCCGAGCGGCGTAAAGGCGATCTTCAGGCCCAGCGGCTCGAACCACTGGCCGATCCAGCCGTTCGGCGCGTAGATCGTCGCCAGCGCAATGCCGGCGACGGCCGTCGGCAGCGCGAACGGCAGATCGACCAGCGCATCGACCAGGCGCTTGCCCGGAAACGGGTAACGCACCAGCACCCAGGCAATCAGCAGGCCGAACACCAGATTGATCACAGCGGCCAGCAAGGACGTACCGAAGGTGACCTTGTACGAGGCAACCACACGCGGTTCGGTGACGATGGCCCAGAACGCCGACCAGTCGAGATTGCTGGTCTTGATGATCAGCGCCGCCAGCGGCAGCAGCACGATCAGCGAGAGATAAAGCAGCGTGTAGCCGAGCGAAAGCTTGAAGCCCGGCAGCACGCTGTGTTGTTTGAAAGCCATTGCTGGCAGCCCCTGTTGTTGTTATTGCCCGGCTTGGGCCTTGATACGGATCACGCGGCGCGATTCTGGTTCCCCGAGATCGCGCCGCCGACAGCGATTAACGTTTGGCGATCGACGCGGCGACCTGATCGTAAATGCCGCCGTCGTCGAAGTACTTCTTCTGCGCGACCTTCCAGCCACCGAACTCATCGATGCCGAACAGTTTCACCGCCGGGAACTGCTTGGCGAACTTGGCGGCCACAGCCGGATCACGCGGACGCAGGTAGTTCTGCGCCGCCACGGTCTGGCCTTCCGGGCTCCACAGATACTTGAGGTATTCCTCGGCGGCCTTGCGCGTGCCCTTCTTGTCGACGACCTTGTCGACCACGGCGACCGGCAGGTCGGCATCGATCGACACGCTCGGATACACCACCTCGAAACCGCCACGGCCGAATTCACGCGCGATCATCTCGGCCTCGTTCTCGAAGGTCACCAGCACGTCGCCGATATTGCGCTGCATGAAGGTCGTCGTCGCCGCGCGGCCGCCGGCGTCGAGCACCGGGACGTTCTTGAACACGCCGGTGACGAAGTCGCGCGCCTTGGCGTCGTTGCCGCCCGGCTGTTTCGCTGCATAGCCCCATGCGGCGAGGAAGGTATAGCGGCCGTTGCCCGAGGTCTTCGGATTCGGCACGATCACCTGCACGCCCGGCTTGACCAGATCGTTCCAGTCCTTGATGCCCTTCGGATTGCCCTTGCGGACGATCAGCACCTGCAGGGAGCTGAACGGCGCGGCTTCGTTCGGGAACTTCTTTTCCCAGCCAGCGTTGATTTGCCGGCCCTTGTCGACGATGGCGTCGATGTCGGTGCTCTGGTTCATCGTCACCACATCGGCCTCGAGGCCGTCGATCACCGAGCGCGCCTGCTTGCTCGAACCGCCGTGCGATTGCTGGATCGTCACCTTCTCGCCCGCCTTGGCCTGGTAGTACTTGGCGAAGACCGGGTTGTAATCCTTGTAGAAGTCGCGCATTACGTCGTACGACACGTTCAGCAAGGTCACATCGGCCAGCGCCGGAGCGGCGGCAAATACGGAAATCAGCAAGGCGGGGATCAGTTTGCGCATGGTCGGGTCCGTTGGACAGTCGATTTGATCGCCGATTATCACCCGACATCCATATGCCATCAAAGAATAATCGGTTAAGCAATAACGCGGCTTATGGAATATGCAAATCTCGGCATGCCAACATCATGACGCCCCGCCAACGGAATGCTACGCCCGCTGTCAGCAAGCTTGATCTCGGCAGCGCTGCTTGGCACGATGACAACCTTGCTCTTCGCTGCGCCCATCATGCCTTCCGCCCCCATTGCTCCCGCCGATTGGCGCTCGCAGCTTGCTGCCGCGCAAGCGTCCATCGCACGCGAACACCCCGACAGCGGCACCTTGCGCGCGCTGTTACCGGTCATGAAGACCGAGCATCTTGCCGAAATCGGACTGTGGCTGGGGCTGAGCCTGCTGCTCGAGGCACTGCTACCGCAGGCGGTCGAAGCCTGGATGAGCGCGCTCGACGCCGCGCTGGCCAACGGCCAGTCACGACTGGCGACCTCGCTGTGGCTCGAACTCGCCACGCTCGGCCGTGAGCACGGTGACGCCGCGATGGCCCTGCGGCTCGACCTGCACGCCGCCGATCTGGCACGCGCCAGCCGCGATGCGACGCTGCAGGCACAGTCGACGCTGGCGGTGGCCGCCGACCTGTTCGCGCTGGGCGAACACAGCGACGCCAATCGCATGCTCGACCAGGCGATGTCCGAACCGGCGCTGGCAACGCTCGGCGACGCCCGAGCCAACGAACAGATTGCCGTGCTGCTGGCCGTGGCTGGCCGTCCGGTGCGGGCCTGTCATCACTATGCGCTCGCCGCGCATCGCTACCTCGCCGACGGCGCCGGCCTCGGCGAATTGCGCTGCCGGCTGCAACTGAGCGCACTCGGCGACGATCCGCAGGCGCGCATCCGCGCCGCGGCGCTGGCCGCCGAACTCGACCCGATCCGGCTCGATCGCGCACAACATCTGCAACTCGCCGGGCTCTTCGAAACCCAGGGCGAACTGGCCCGCGCCGTCACCCATCTCGAAGCGGCGCTGGCACCGGCGCCGCAGCAGCTGCCGGCGTCTAGCCGCCGGATCGGCACCGTGGCCATGCGGTTGCAGTTGCTCGCCTCCCGGCTCGAGCTGGCGCAGCTGCGCGATCAGACCGCACAGGAAACCGAACAGGATGGCCTGACCGGCGGGCTGAGCCGTGCCGCGCTGCACACGCGGCTGCCGGCCCTGGTCGATAACGCCGGCGCAGGCGCACCGCTCAGCCTGCTGCAGGTCTCGATCGACCGCTTCGGCGACATCCGCGCACAACGCGCCCGGCACCTCGGCGACGACGTGCTGCGCACCGTGGCCGCCCTGCTCCGGCTCGACCGCCAGCCCGGCGATCTGCTGGCACGGATCGGCGACGACGAATTCCTGCTGGCGCTGCCAGCCACCGACGCCACCGCCGCCCTCAACACTGCCGAATCGATCCGCCGCGCCATCGCGCATTTCGACTGGGCCGCCCTGCACCCGGCGCTCTCGGTCAGCGTCAGCATCGGCGCCGCCAGCTGCCAGCCCGGCGACTCGGCCGACATTCTGCTGTTCCGCGCCGATCTGGCGCGCTATCTGGCCCAGCGCGACGGCGGCAACCGCGTCAGCAGCAGTGAAGGAGTCCCGGCATGAACGAACGCCACGCCCTGCTCGCCGTACTCGAGCCGATCGCCATCGACGCCGAGAACGGCTCACCGCCGCCGCCCGCCGACGTCGAACCGCTGCTGGCGCGCGCGCGCGCGGTCGGCGATGCACGACTCGAAGCGCTGGCCATGGTCACGCTCGGCCACGCATGGCAGCACGTCGGACGGCTGCGCACGGCGCAGCAGGCCTTCCGCGACGCCGCCGCGTGTTTCGCCGCGGCCGGCCACACCCGCGGCCGGATCGAGGCTCTGATCGAATACGGCCGCGCCCGCTACGCCGCCGGCGAAATCGCCTCGGCGCTCGACACCTGGTCGCAGTGTCTGGAGCTGGCACACGATAACGGCGATGGCGACCACTGCGCCCGCGTCTGCCTCGGCGTCGGCCAGGCCTGTGTTGCGCTCGGCGATCATGCCGGCGCACTGCGTTACCACGAGCTGGCGCTGACGCTGGCGCGACCACTCGGCCACGACCGGCTGAGCTGTGAAGCGCTGATCAATGTCGGCGGCGACGCCTACCGGCTGCGGCAGGGCGATCGCGCCCTGGCGGCGCTGGCCGAGGCCGACGCGCTGCTGCAGACCAAGGTGAGCAACCGCGTCTGGGCCGCCGAAGTCCCCTACTACCGCGGGCTCGTCTACCTCGCCAATGGCGACTTCGACGCCGCGCTGTCGGCGCTGGCGCAAGCCCGCACCGCGCATGCGGACAACCACAGCGTCTGGGGCGAGGCGCACAGCTGGTTTGCGCTCGGCCAGGCACACGAAGCCGCCGCACAACCGACTCACGCCGGCGAGTGCTATCGGGCCGCGAGGCTGCTGGTCCAGGGCGCCGGCCTGATCGCGCTGCACCAGCAATTGCTTCGCCGTCTGGCGGCGCTGGCTCGCGCAAGCGACGACATGGCCGCGGCGCTGGCCTGGCTACGCGAACTCGAGGTGCTCGACGTGGCAAGGCCCGACGCGCCGGTCCGCTGGAACCGCACCCAGTTGACCCGGCTTGGCGCGCTGGAAACCCGCAGCCGCGTCCAGGCAATCCGGCTCGGACTGACCGCGCACCAATAAAAAAAACCGGGCACACCGTGCCCGGTTTGAGACCTATGTTTACGTGCGTACTGCTTAGAAGTCGGTGCGCAGACCCAGCGAGAGCGCGAAGCCGTCCTGATCGACGTAATCCGGCTTGAGCGAGCCCGAGTTGTTCTGGAACTTCCCCTTGCCGTCGTTATCGACGTTCACGAGGTAGGTGTAGAAGCGGGTTTGCTTGGTCGCGTAGTACACCAGACCCAGCGAGGCTTGTGCGCCGCTGTTGTCGGCTTGACCGAGCAGCTCGTCCGACCAGGCGTATGCACCCTGGACTTCGAACTGGCCGAACTTGTAGTTACCGGCCACCGCGTAGTTTTCCCAGTCGCTGCCGGTCTTGCCGTCATCGCTGTCGACGTGTTCCCAGCCGGCGCCCAGTTGCAGACCGAAGTCGAACTTGTAGCCCAGTGCCAGGTTGGTTGCCCAGGTCGACGCGCCGTCGGTGATCGTGGTCACCGTCTTGTCGGCGTTGGCGGCACCGCTCGCTTGCGAGAAGGTGCGGTTCTCGGCGTAATAGCCACCCAGGCCGCCGACGAAGCCGTAGCCGCTGTACAGTGCCGACACGGCGTAGATCGGCGAGTTGTTGCCGGTTTCAGCGCCTTGGTCGAGGCCGTACGAGCCGCGGACCTGGAAGCCGCCGAATTTCGGCGAGTCATAGCTGACCGAGTTCTGCAGACGGCTGTTGAGCTGGGCGTACACGGTGCCCTTGCCCTTGAAGTCGGCGGTATCGGCGAAGTTGTCGAAGATGCTCGACAGGTCCGACGACGTCAGCAGGGTCTTGTAGGCGCTGTCGTAGTTACCGAAGCGCAGGGTACCCCAATCGCCTTGCCAGCCGCCGAAGGTGTTGCGGCCGCCCCAGGTGGTGTTGCCGGTGCCGCCGTTGCCCGAGGTCTTGATCGCCGATTCGATCTGCCAGATCACCTTGCCGCCAATGTCGAGCTGGTCCGAACCCTTGAAGCCGAGGCGGGACGACTGGTCGATCAGCTGCACTTCGCCTTGGTAGTTCTTGCCACCGGCGTCGTCCAGCTGGTCATATTCGAGCGACTCGCGGATCGAGCCGTAAACGGTAACTTCGGCATACGCCGCGCCGGCGCTCAGGAAAGTGGTGGCGAGCAAAGCCGAAAGAATGGTGCGTTTCATCTTGTTGGATCTCCCTATTATTTGAGACGGCTGTCCTGCGGTGTTCGTGCGGCACCGCTGTGATGAACAGCCGCCATCCGGTATTTACAGCGTCGCGATCGAGACTTCGGTCGCCTTGACGAAGGCGATGACCTCGCTGCCCGGCGCGAGCTTGAGTTCCTTGACCGAACGGGTGGTGATCACCGAGGTAACGATGCCGGCCGGCGTGGCGACATCGACTTCCGACAGCACCGGGCCTTCGATGATTTCGCGCACGGTGCCGCGGAACTGGTTGCGTACGTTGATCGACTGGATGCTCATGATGTTCTCCTGTTGGGTTGGCAACACCAGATTAACCCGGCACCAATATCGCCCAAAGTAATTTGATTTTTGTTTTTTATTCCAAAATATCAAAAAATCTAGTCAGCCTTACAAGGCCCAGCGCAAGGCGCTTGGCGCGATCGGCGGCAGCGGCTCGGGCTGCGGTGCATCGGGCTGTTGCAGCACGCGCGCCAACAGCCGCTCCTGCAGCAAGGCGAAGTGCACGTCGCCGCGCCGGCGTGGCCGCGCCAGCGGCACGTCCAGATCGAGGCCGACCCGGCCCTGTTCGACCAGCAGCACCCGGTCGGCAATCGCCACCGCCTCTTCGACATCGTGCGTCACCAGCAGCACGGTAAAGCCGTGCTGGCGCCACAGCCGCTCGATCAGCTGCTGCATCTCGATCCGCGTGAGTGCATCGAGCGCGCCGAGCGGTTCATCGAGTAACAAGAGTTGCGGTTCGTGGATCAGCGCCCGCGCCAGCGCCACCCGCTGGCGCTGGCCACCCGACAACTGGCTCGGCCACTTGCCGGCGTGCTCGGACAAGCCGACTTCGGCCAGCGCGGCATGCGCCCTTGGCTGCCAGTTGCCCTTGAGGCCGAGGCCGACATTGGCCAGCACGGTTTTCCACGGCAGCAACCGCGCGTCCTGAAACATCAGCCGGGTATCGAAATGGCCGGTGTCGAGCGGACTGCCGTCGGCCCGCACATCGCCCGATGTCGGCTTATCGAGCCCGGCCAGCAGCCGCAGCAAGGTCGACTTACCGCAACCCGAACGGCCGACGACGGCGACGAATTCGCCGGCACGGATGTCGAGGTCGAGGTGGTCGAGCACGGTCTGCTCGCCGTAACGGCGGCTCAAACCGCGGATGGTCAGCGCGACGCCGAGGGCGGGTTCGAGGTGGGGGGTGGTCATGGTGTGCTCCTTGGTCGCGGCATCTGTTGCAACCTTCAAATCAATTCATTTGTTAGCGCCTGCGGCGCAGTGTTTGAATGCGCGTTCCGCCGCGCGGACGGGATACTTTCTTTGCTTCGCCAAAGAAAGTATCCAAAGAAAGGCGACCCGCGCCCTACGGCCCTCCGGGCTGCCCTCGATCGGTCGCGAGCCAAGCGATAGAATCACTTGTCTCGCTCCACTCCTCGGCGCTGGCGAACGGGATGAAAAGCGGCGCACTGTTATCCGCAACCGGTTTGCCGCGTGTTTGTTCACTGTCCGTTGCACACCACCCCGGGCCCCTCAGAAGCGCCGAGCAGCACAGCCGGACGCGGGGTTTCGGGGCCTGGCTGTTTGAGCCCGCAGGGCGAGTTCAGGACCCCGCCGCGTTCGGCGCGCAGCGCAGGGCACCCGCGAAGCGGGCGCGGATGCGGGGTCGCCTTTTCTTTGGGTACTTTCTTTTGGCGAAGCAAAAGAAAGTACCTCGTCCGCCGGGCGAAACCGGCAATCCAGATGCCAGCGCCGCAGGCGCTTACCGCATGCAATCTCGCAACATCCGCATCACTGATACGCCGGATGCCACCTCAACCAGACCCGCTCCAGCCCCCTCGCCGCCACATCGCTACCCTTGCCCAGCACCGCGTACAGCAGGATCGCCAGCACCACCACATCGGTCTGCAGGAACTCGCGGGCGTTCATCGCCAGATAGCCGATGCCCGAACTCGCCGAGATCGTTTCGGCGACGATCAGCAGAATCCACGCAAAGCCGAGCGCAAAGCGCACGCCGACCAGAATGCTCGGCAAGGCGCCGGGCAGGATCACGTCGCGGAATAGCGGCCAGCCGCGCAGGCCGTAGCTTCTGGCCATCTCGACCAGGCCGGTGTCGACCGAGCGGATGCCGTGATAGGTGTTGATGTAGACCGGAAACAGCGTGCCGAAGGCGACCAGGAACAGCTTCGCCGCTTCGTCGATGCCGAACCACAGGATCACCAGCGGGATCAGCGCCAGCGGCGGGATGTTGCGGACCATCTGCACCGTGGTATCGAGCAGCAGCTCGCCGCGGCGCGACAGGCCGGTGATCAGCCCGAGCAGCAGGCCGAGGCCGCCGCCGATGCCGAAGCCGACCGCGGCGCGCCAGAAGCTCACCTTCAGGTGCGCCCACAGCTCGCCCGATTCGACCAGCCGCACCGCCGCGTCGAAGACCGCACTCGGCGCCGGCAGGATGCGGCTCGTGAGCACGCCGTGGCTGGCGAACCACTGCCACGCCAGCAACAGCAGCGCCGGCACAGCCCATGGCGCCAGACGACGCGCGAAAGTCGTCGCTACACTCATCGCCCGCCCTCCTCAGCTTTGCGCGACAAGACGCGGCGCCGGCGGCACGATGTCGTTGGCGATCACTTCGCCGAACGGCCCGGTCAGATTGGCGCGGCCGGCCGGCCTGGTGTGGCCGAGCGGCAGCAAGGGGAACAGCAGTTCGGCAACGCGGTAGGCTTCTTCCAGATGCGGATAGCCCGAGAAAATGAAGTGCTCGATGCCGAGGTCGGCGTACTCCTTGATCCGCGCCGCGACCTCGTCCGGGCTGCCGACCAGCGCGGTGCCGGCACCGCCGCGCACCAGGCCGACGCCGGCCCACAGGTTCGGCGCGATTTCGAGGTTGTCGCGCCGGCCGCCGTGCAACTCGGCCATCCGCCGCTGGCCGACCGAATCGAAGCGCGCGAACGCTTGCTGCGCCGCGGCGATGGTGTCATCGGTCACGTAGGAAATCAGCTTGTCGGCGGCCTGCCACGCTTCCTCGCTGGTTTCGCGCACGATCACGTGCAGGCGGATGCCGAAGGTAACGCTCCGGCCTTGCGCCTCGGCCTTGGCGCGCACGGCCGCGATCTTCTCGGCGACGGCCTCGGGCGGCTCGCCCCAGGTCAGGTAGACGTCGACGTGCTCGGCGGCCAGATCGATCGCCGGCTCGCTGGAGCCGCCGAAGAACAGCGGCGGATATGGCTTCTGCACCGGTGGAAACAGCGTCTTGGCGTTCTCGACCGTCAGATGCTTGCCGCTGAAGTTGACCGTTTCACCGGCGGCGACGCCGCGCCAGATATTGAGGAATTCGTCGGTGACCTCATAGCGCTCGGCATGGGTCAAAAAGCTGCCGTCGCCGCGCTGCTCATCCGGATCGCCGCCGGTGACGACGTTGATCAGCAAGCGGCCGTCCGACACGCGATCCAGCGTCGCCGCCATCCGCGCCGACACCGTCGGCGAAATGATGCCCGGGCGGATCGCGACCAGGAATTTGAGCCGCTCGGTCAGCGGCGCCAGCGAGCTGGCGATCACCCACGAATCCTCGCAAGAGCGGCCGGTCGGAATCAGCACGCCTTCGAAACCGAGCGTATCGGCAGCCTGGGCAATCTGCTTCAGGTAAGCGTGATCGACGGTGCGCGCACCGACGGTGGTGCCGAGGTAACGGCTGTCGCCGTGGGTCGGCAGGAACCAGAACAACTTCATTTTTCATAACTCCTTGGCGTGGGGCGGCTCAAGACGTGGAGCGGAACCCCGCAAACAGGCCTGTCATTGAGCCCGTTCAGCTGACGAGCGAGCCAAAGCAGTTTGTTCACGCCCGGAGCGCAGGGACCGGAATGGACATTGAGTCCATGAGGATCCCGAGCACCGGACGGGGACAAAATGCGCAGGCGCAGCCGCCAGATGGGCGGGTTGCTATTGCGGCGGCAGGACGATGTCTTTGACCGTGACGGTTTTGGGAATCAGCTTCAGCTCGGCAAAGCGGTCGGCGATGCGCTGCTGTTCGGCGACGACCTGCGCGTTGAGCCAGGTCACCTTGAAGCTCGGCCGGCGCTGCACCACGGTCTCGAATATCGCCGCGTCGAGGCCGACGGCCTTGGCGAGGATCTGCGCGGTTTCCTTCGGCTTCTGGTCAAGGAAGTCGTCGTTGTCCGACAAGGCATCGAACACCGTCTGCAGCAGACGCCCCTGCTTGCCGGCAAACGCCTTCGACGCGAGATAGAAGCTCTGGTTGGCGACGAGGCCGTTGCCGGTCGTCAGTACCCGCGGCTTGATCGCTTTTTCGGCGGCGGCGTAGTACGGATCCCAGATCGCCCACGCGTCGACCTTGGCCGACTCGAACGCGGCACGCGCGTCGGACGGCGTCAGCCACACCGGCTGGATGTCGTCCCACTTGAGCCCGGCCTTGTCGAGTGCGCGGATCAACAGCCAGTGCGCGCTCGAGCCCTTCTGCAGCGCGATGCGCTTGCCCTTCAGGTCGGCCAGCGTCCGGATCGCCGAATCGCTCGGCACCAGGATCGCCGACGCCTGCGGCTTCGGCGGTTCGAAACCGACGTAGACCAGCTGGGTGCCGCCGGACTGGGCGAATACCGGCGGCGTATCGCCGGTCATGCCGAAGTCGATCGAGCCGACATTCAGCGCCTCCAGCAGCTGCGGCCCGGCCTGGAATTCGGTCCATTTGACCGTATGGCCCTGCGCGGCGAGCTGTTTCTCCAGCGTGCCACGGCTTTTCAGCACGATCAGGTTCAGCGAACTCTTCTGGTAGCCGATGTGCAGTTCGGCTGCGTGGGCGCTGCCGGCGGCGATCAGGCCGGCAAGCAGCAGCGAGGTGATGTGACGCAACATGGCGCTCCCCTTACTTCTGCGACGCCAGCGCTTCCTTGACCTTGATCGGCTTCGGAATCAGCTTGAGTTCATAGAAAACGTCGGCGAGCTTTTGCTGCTCGGCGGCGACCTGCGCGGTCAGCGGGGTCACGCCGTAGCGGTAGCGCGAGAGCGCCAGCTCGACCACCTCGGGCGACAGCCCCTGCTGCGGCGCAATGATCGCGGCGGCCTTGTCGCGGTTGTCCTGCAGCCAGCGGCCCTGCACGAGCGTGTCTTCAAACAGCGCCTTGATGATCTGCGGGTTCTTCTCGGCAAAGCCGCGCTCGGCCAGGTAGAAGGCAAAGTTGTTGACGGTGTCGCGGCCGTCGGCGAGCACGCGGGCGCCGATCTGCTTTTCCGCCGCGGCGAGGAACGGATCCCAGATCACCCACGCATCGACCGAGCCACGCTCGAACGCCGCACGCGCATCGGCCGGCGGCAGGAACACCGGCTGGATGTCGCTGTACTTCAAACCGTTCTTCTCCAGCGCCTTGACCAGCAGGTAATGGACGTTCGAACCCTTGTTGAGCGCGACCTTCTTGCCCTTCAGCTCGGCCACCGACTTGAGATTCGAAGCCTTGGGCACGACGATGGCCTCGGCCGCCGGCGCCGCCGGGTCGTTGCCGATGTAGACGAAGCGCGCACCGGCGGCCTGGGCGAAGATCGGCGGTGCCTCGCCGACATAGCCGACGTCGATCGCGCCGACGTTC
Organism: Jeongeupia wiesaeckerbachi; assembly: GCF_050916355.1. Lineage (GTDB taxonomy): Bacteria > Pseudomonadota > Gammaproteobacteria > Burkholderiales > Chitinibacteraceae > Jeongeupia > Jeongeupia wiesaeckerbachi. Next base: position 1,404,266 of record NZ_CP136946.1, on the reverse strand, counting down.
AGGCCTTCGAGCAATTGCGGGCCGGCCGGAAACTCGACCCATTTCACCGTCGCACCCAGCGGCGCGAGTTTCTTCTCCAGCGTGCCCTGGCTCTTTTGCAGCACGAACAGACTGGCCGATTTCTGGTAGCCGATGCGTAGGGTCTCGGCCAGCGCGGCGGTCGACAGCGTTGCGGCGACCAACGTCGCGACGGCGGTAATGAACAAGCGTTTCATGGTGTTCTCCTTCTTGGTATGGGAAGACGGCACTGCGCGGCCGACGGCGTTCAGACGCTGATGCGCGCGCCGCGGATCTGCTGGTTCAATTGGTCGGGATGCAGCAGCACCTGACCCGGATCGGGCAGGTGTGCCAGCAGGCGCGAAACGGCCTGCGTCAGCCGCTGTTCGATCTCGGGCGCCAGTTCGAGATAACCGTCGTCGCGCCACGTCAGTTCGCGCTCGGTGGCGTAGATGCCGCCGACGATGTGGCGTGCCTTCAACGACGTCAGCACCGGTTGCAGGGCGTAATCGACGGCGAGCATGTGCGACGGGCTGCCGCCGGTCGCCAGCGGCAGCACCGCGTGATGGTGCAGCGCGCGTTCGGGCAACAGGTCGAGCAGCAGTTTGAGCGCGCCGCTGTACGCGGCCTTGTAGACCGGCGTCGCGACGATCAGCCCGTCGGCATCGGCGACGGCCTTCTGGAAGGCGATCACCGCCGGATCGTCGAACTTGCCGTACAGCAGGGTCTCGGCGTCAAAATCGCCGAGCGTGAAGGCGCGGATGGTGATGCCGTAGGATTCGAGCAGCCGGGAAGCCCGGGTCAGCAGACCGTGCGAGCGCGATTTTGCGCTCGGGCTGCCTGACAAAGTGACGATGGTCGACATCGCAATTCCTCTGGCGTGGACGCCATTTCTTTATTAACCAGAAGGAATTTAACCTTGCCAACTTATAACTAAAAATATCTAATTGTTCGGCACTGATAACCAAGAATCACGGTTGATGTCAGCTTGTAAGACAGCATCACCGGCCGTGACCAGGCAGCGCTGGATGGCGGAAGCCGTCGTGCAGCGATCGGTCATAAGGCGGGATGAGGAGCAGAAAGTCGGGGCGTGCGATCGCTGCAGCCGTCGGGCTGGCGATGCGTCACGGCGCAGACGCACGTCCCGCTGAGCGCGAAAGTCGTCGGCGCAGGAAAGCCGGATACGGCGGGATTGCCGGTACGACCGGCCGCGCCGAGCGCGACTGCCCGGCGCGCGGCGGCCTAGGCCGCCAAGCGCTGTGGCACCCGTTGCGGCACCGTTGGCGGCACCATCTGGCCCAGCAGCTTGAGGCCGAGCGGCCAGTCATCAAGCTCGGACTCGGCGTTGATATGGCCCAGCCCCGACAGCAGCACGCAGCGGCTGCCCCAGTCCCGGGCCAGCGTCATCGACCGGCCGGCGCTGCAGACCGGATCGTTGTCGCTGGCGACGACGGCGCTGGCGAACGGCAGCTTGGCGGCCGGCAGCGGCAGGAAGGTCGAAAACGACGCCGGCGCGTCTTCACGCGCAACGTCGGCCGGCGCGACCAGCAAGGCGCTGGCGACGCGCGACGCGTGCTGCGACAGCACCGCCCAGTGGCCGAGCGTGACGCAGCCGAGGCTGTGCGCGACGATGATCACCCGCCCCGATGCCGCGGCGACGGTCCGTTCGAGCCCGGCGACCCAGTCGCGTGCGTTCGGCACCTCCCAGTCCTGCTGGACGACACGGTCGAGCCCGCCGTAGCGCGCGCACCAGCGGCTTTGCCAGTGCGTTGGCCCGGAATTGCGCCAGCCGGGAACGACAACGATACTATTGCCTGCAGCCAGCCACAATTCGATTGCGTCCATCAGCCTCTCCAGCGGGGTTCGTCGAGCAGAAAGCCCTGCAGCGCGTCGGCGCCGGCGTCGATGGCGATCTGCCGCTGTGTTTCGGTTTCGATGCCCTCGACGATGACCTCGCCGCCCAGCTCGTGCAGCAACTCGACCAGCTTGGGCAAGGCACGACGCAGGCGCGGCGATGTTTCGGTCTCGGCGATCAGGCTGCGGTCGAGCTTGACCACGTCGGGTTCGAGCTGCCACAGCCGGTCGAGATTGGCGTGGCGGCGGCCGAAGTCGTCGATGGCGATCCGGTAGCCGCGCGAGCGATAGCTCTGCAGCGCGGCGCGGGCGCGGTTGATGTCGGATTCGGCGATTTCGTCCTCGCCGATCTCGAGCACGATGCGCGACGGTTTCGAGTCGAGCCGCTCGAGGATGTCCTGGAATACCGCGCCATGCCGGTCGCTGACTTCGGTCAGCAGTTTCGGATGCACGTTCAGATACAGCGTCTCGGCGCGGTCGGCATGGCCGGCGTCGTTGAGCAGGTGCAGCGTCCGGCACAGCCGGTCGAAAGCGACCAGCTTGCCCTGGGATTCGGCGTGCTCGAACGCCGTCAGTGGCGGCAGCGGTTTGTGGCGCACCGACGCACGCAGCAAGGCTTCTTCGCCGACGACGCGGCCGTCCGGCGCATGGATGGCCTGGAACACGCTCGACAGCGAGAGTCCCAGTGCGCGCACGACAATGCCGCGACCGGCTTCGATGCCGAAGCTGGCGCCGGGCCAATCGTCGCGCACGCTGGCCGGTACGGGCAGGCGCTTGAACCAGGTTTCCAGCGGTGAATTCATCGCATCAATTCTTCTGCAGTAAAAAAGAGGCCGGCAGAGCCGGCGCAAAAAGAGGAGGAGACAAGAAACGGTTGCAAACTACTCGGCCGGCATGGCCGACAAGACCCGGTGCAGCGAAGCTGGCAAGGTGCGCGAGCGCAACGCCGCTTCAGGGTCTTACCCACCAAGCTAGGCAGGTTGCGGCGTCAGGCGCAGATAGGGCCGGACCGCGGTATAGCCCTTCGGAAAACGCTGGGCGATTTCGGCTTCGTCCTGCAGCGACGGCACGATCACCACGTCATCACCCTGCTGCCAGTCGGCCGGCGTTGCGACCTTGTGGTACTCGGTCAGCTGCAGCGAGTCGATGACGCGGAGGATTTCGTTGAAGTTGCGCCCGGTGCTGGCCGGATAGGTCAGCGTCAGGCGGATCTTCTTCGCCGGATCGACGATGAAGACCGAACGCACGGTCGCCGTCGTCGAGGCATTCGGGTGGATCAGGTCGTACAGCTCGGCGACCTTGCGGTCGGCGTCGGCGAGGATCGGGAAATTCACCGTCGTCTGCTGCGTATCGTTGATGTCGGCGATCCACTTCAGGTGCGATTCGAGCGGATCGACACTGATCGCCAGCGCCTTGACGTTGCGCTTGGCAAATTCGTCCTTGAGCTTGGCGGTCTTGCCCAGCTCGGTCGTGCATACCGGGGTGAAGTCGGCCGGATGCGAGAACAGCACGACCCATTGGTCGCCGGCCCAGTCATGAAAGCGGATCTCGCCGGTCGTCGAGGATTGGGTGAAATCGGGGGCGGTATCGCCAAGGCGCAAGCTCATCGGAAACACTCCATCAAGTGGGAAAAATGGGGGCCGGTACACCCGGTTCAAACAGAAAGACGGACTACCTGTTTCAGTCGGGGACCGAGCCAAAGCAGGTCGCGTTCGCCCGAAGCGCAGAAACCTTCATCGACGTGCAAGTCCATGAGGACGACCCGAAGGTAGCCCCCTTGCGGGGTTTCGGAGCATCGGACGGGCGCGAGATGCGCAGGCGCAGCCCCCGAATGGGACAGGATCAGCGTTTGGCGGCGATCGAGGCCTGGATCTGGTCAAACACGCCGCCGTCTTCGAAGTAGGTCTTCTGCGTCTTGGTCCAGCCGCCGAAGGTGTCGTCGATGTCGAACAGCTTCACGTTCGGAAACTGCTTGGCGTACTTGGCAGCGACGTCCTTGTCGAACGGCCGGTAGTAATTCTGCGCAGCGATTTCCTGGCCTTCCTTCGAGTACAGGTACTGCAGGTAGCCTTCGGCGACCTTGCGGGTGCCCTTCTTGTCGACGATCTTGTCGACGACAGCGACCGGCGGTTCGGCCTTGATCGACAGGCTAGGCGCGACGATGTCGTACTTGTCCGGACCGAGTTCCTTGACCGCGAGCACCGCTTCGTTTTCCCACGCCAGCAGCACATCGCCCTGGCCACGCTGGGTGAAGGTCAGCGTCGAACCGCGCGCACCGGTATCGAGCACCGGCACGTTCTGGAACAGCTTCTGCACGTAGTCACGCGCCTTCTCGTCCGAACCGTAGGTTTTCTTCGCCCAACCCCAGGCCGCGAGGAAGTTCCAGCGCGCACCGCCCGAGGTTTTCGGGTTCGGCGTGATCACCTTCACATCGCTGCGAACCAGATCGTTCCAGTCTTTGATCTGCTTGGGGTTGCCCTTGCGGACGAGGAAAACGATGGTCGAGGTATACGGGCTGGCGTTGTCCGGCAGCTTTTTCTGCCAGTCGGGCTTGAGCAGCTTGGCCTTGGTGCCAAGCTCGTCGATGTCGTAGGCCAGCGCCAGCGTCACCACGTCGGCCTCGAGGCCGTCGAGCACCGAGCGCGCCTGCTTGCCCGAGCCACCGTGCGATTGCTTGATGGTCACGTCATCGCCGGTCTTCGTTTTCCAGTACTTGGCGAAAGCCTTGTTGTAATCCTGGTAGAGCTCGCGAGTCGGGTCGTAGGAGACGTTGAGCAGCTCGACCGATGCGGCCCAGCTCGGCGCGCTGACGGCGAAGGCGAGCGTGACGCCAAGAAACAGTTTGCGATAAGTCATGACCGGCTCCCGTTTTATTTGGAATAAGAGTGAACGGAAGCCAGTCTGCCAGCGATGCTTCATCGCCAGAAATATTATTGTTTTATCGAGCTAGATCTTTTTGATATATACGATCATGTCATGTAAGACATCAACATGGCAGGCCAGCCGCGGCGTCGCGACGGTATCGGGCTGCTCGCGAGGGGCGTCCTTCGGCAATGCGCCGCGCCGGACCAGTACATTGCGCTCCATGCCGGTCAGCGTCAGCGTGCCGCCGCTGCCGGCGTGCTCGACGTAAACCAGGCACGCGCCGCACGTGCCTTGCGCACAGCGCCACGCGAGCGGCAGGTCGCCGTCGCGCGTCAGCGTCCGCACGGTTTCGATCAGGCGCGTACCGACCGGCGCCTGCGCGACGAGTACGCCGTCGGCGCTGTGGAAATGCAGCTCGGGCAAGGTCTGGCTTCCGGGAGTGGGAAGCCCAGTGTAACGCCGCCGGCGCGGCTTCAGGCCTGCAGGATGCCGTCGGCCACCCACTGTTTCAGCAGGCCGGCGGCCAGCAGCGGCAGCTGCGACACGTCGGCGATCCGTGTCGCCAGCGCCTCGCACACGGCGGCGAAATCGCAGCCCTCGCCGACGAGCAACGGCAATGCGCCGGCCTCGACGGCATCGAGCGAGCGATAACGGGTTTCACCACTGGGCGCACGCCACAGCAGCCAGCTTTGCGGCGCAGCTTCTGGCGCCGGTGGCGCGGTCTCGGCCTGCAAGGCCTGGCAGAGCGTCGGGGTATTCCACGCCAGATCGAGCAGGCTTGCCGCGGGAATCAGTCGCAACGGCAAGGTCGGCCAGGCTTCCGATGGCAGCGCCGCCAGTGCGGCCTCATCCAGAACCGGTGCGTCGGCGGCGTCGAAGGTCGCTGCCGACGCCCATTCCCAGCCGGCCAGTTCGGCCAGAATCGGCAGCTCGGCATACGGTGGCGTTAGCGCCAGAAACCCCGCCAGCCGGTCGCCAAACCAGCGGACCGACCGGTGCGGCGACGGTTCGGCGGCCAGATACGCGCTGGCAAGCGCGTCGAAATCATCGTCGCCCAGCAGCCGGTACAGATTCGGGTAGTTGACCTTCAGCGCATCGCGCAGGCGCGCCCGGTAGGCGTGCCGGTACACCGCCAGCCGCGCCTCGCTGCCAAACGCCGGGCTTTCGTTCAACAGCAACGACAGCGGCGCGGCATCGGCGGCGCATACCAGCTCGGCAAACGCCGCTTCAAGCGCAGGCAGGCTGTGCATGGTGAATGCCCTGTGCGGCGGCAAGGCGACGGGCGATGTCCAGTTCGGCGACCAGCTCAGGCAAAGGCGGGATCGCATCGTCGCGTTCGATCATGGTGCTGACCGGGCCGAAGCGCTGCAGCGCCGCGACGTACAGCTGCCAGACCGGATCGACGATCGCGGCGTCATGGCTGTCGATCACATGACTGCCGTGGTCCTGATGCCCGGCCAGATGAAACTGGGCGATCCGCGTCGCCGGCAGTGCCGCCAGATAGGCGTACGGATCGAGGCCATGGTTGCGGTGATTCACGTAGACATTGTTGAGGTCGAGCAGGATCAGGCAATCGGCGCGCTCGGCCAGCGCGGCCAGAAACTGCGCTTCCGGGTAGTCGTCGCCGCGGAAGGTCGCGTAGGTCGAGACGTTCTCGAGCAGGATGCGTCGCCCGAGTGCGTCCTGCACCTGCATCACCCGGTCGGCGACATGGGCCAGCGCCTCGTCGGTGAACGGCAGCGGCAACAGATCGTGCAGGTTGCGCCCGGCGACGCCGGTCCAGCACAGATGATCGGACAGCCACAGCGGCTCGATGCGGTCGGCCAGCGCGCGCAGCTGGCGCAGGTAATCACGGTCGAGCGGGTCGGTGCTGCCGATTGACAGCGATACGCCGTGCATCGCCATCGGGTAATCGGCGCGAATGCGCGTCAGGTGCTGCAGCGGCTTGCCGCCGGGCACCAGGTAGTTTTCGCTGATGATTTCCAGCCAGTCGAGCGGCTGCGGCGCAGCGTGGAAATCGGCGTAGTGCTCGCTGCGCAAGCCCAGGCCAAAGCCGGCGAAATCGAGTTTCATCGGGGTGTCCTGTTATCGACAACGACCGCGCCGGAGAGCGGCGCGGCCGGGGGCGCGGGCATTACAGCACCTTGCCGCCCTTGTCGGTACATTCCTTGGCGCTGGCGGTCGGCAGCCAACCGTGGCCCTTGCAGGAATTCTGGCCCTTGCAGGCATTGTCGGCCGTCTTGCACGACGACGTGCCCTTACAGCTGTTGATGCCCGCACAGTGCACGGTCATATCCGCTGCCGCAGCTTGCGGAACGGCGACGGTCGAAAACACGGCGGCAGCCGCCGCGGCCAGAGTAGCGCCCGTGATACGGTTCATGGTGTCGATCTCCATTCGGTTGAACATGCGTGGTCGTTCGCATAACCGTGAGTCGTACAGCCCCGGCTAGGATGACAGTGATCACCTACCGGTCGTCGGCTATCGGCTGCTGGTTATAACGATGTATACGGCCAGTCGGCGCCGACGGTTTCCCGCGAAGAGGATGGTTCCGGACAAACGGTAGATTGCGCCGCTCGTCCCGGCCGCAGCGCACCACGGCAAGCGGGCGAACGCGACGCCCGGACAGGCGGCTCAATCCTGCATTGCGCGGGCGCCCAGCCATGCGGCCAGCGCCGCCGCCGGCATCGGCTTGGCGAGCAGATAGCCCTGGATCACGTCGCAACCGAGCGCGATCAGCGCATCGCGGTCCGCGACATGCTCGACGCCTTCGGCAACCACCGTCAGGCCGAAGTTGTGCGCCAGCGTGATCGTCGAGCCGACAATGATCGCGTCGGGCGGGCTGAGCGAGACCTGCGACACGAAGCTGCGATCGATCTTCAGCGTCTGCACCGGCAAGCGCTTCAGGTAAGCCAGCGACGAGTAACCGGTGCCGTAGTCGTCGATCGACAGGTGCGCGCCCAGCGCATGGATGCGCAACAGGCAGTCGAGCGCCGCCTGCGGATCTTCCATCAGCGCCGATTCGGTCACCTCGAATTCCAGCGCCGTGGCCGGCACGTCGTGGCGCAACAGCGCCGCCTCGATCGATTCGACCAGGCCCGGATCGAGCAGGTTGCGCGCCGACAGATTGATCGCGCAACACAGGTCGATGCCGCCCCCTCGCCATGCCGCCAGCTGCCGGATCGTCGCGTCGACCACCCAGGCCGTCAACGGCCGGATCAGTTCGGAATTCTCGGCCATCGGAATGAAGGCCCCCGGCGGGATCATGCCACGCTGCGGATGCGGCCAGCGCAGCAGCGCCTCGACGCCGACGATCTGGCCATCGCTCAGGCGCTGCTTGGGCTGGTAGTACAGCATCAGGCCGTCGTCGCGGATTGCATGCGACAGCTCCGAATACAGCACCAGCCGCTCGCGGCTATTGCGATCGAGGCTCGCGTCATAGACGCGATGCGGCACCCGGCGGTGCTTGGCGTCGTACATCGCCACGTCGGCACAACGCAGCAGCTCGTTGGCTTCACCGCCGTGCGCCGGATAAAAGGCGACGCCGATGCTGGCCGAGACCTCGAGCTGCATTTCCTCGACCGGCAACGGCAAACCGACCTGCGCGGTCAGGCTCGCGCACAGTTCGGCCACCTGCTGCTGGCACAGCGGCAGATCCGGCACCAGCAACCCCAGCTCGTCGCCGCCGAGCCGGGCCACTTCGGCCTTGCGCCCTGCCGCCCAGTGCTGCAGCCGGTCGCCGATCGCCTGCAGAACCTGGTCGCCGACGCTGTGGCCGAGCGTGTCGTTGATTTCCTTGAAGCGGTTCAGGTCCAGCACGCAGACGGCCAGCGAGGCGTCGGGCGTCGTCGCGATGCGGCTGTCGATGCGCCGCATCAGCGCATAGCGGTTCGGCAACTCGGTCAGCATGTCGTGGTTGGCGAGGAATTCCTGCTGCGCCAGATAGCGGCGCTCCTCGGACACGTCGCGAATCGCCAGCAGCTGCGTCGCGGCATTCGGCAGCTCGGCGCCACGCACTTCGGCGTCGAACACGCTGCCGTCGTCGCGTCGGCGCAGCCGCGCGCTGAACTGCCCTCGCCCGCCGCGGTACATCTCGCTGAGCTCGGTCTCGATCTTGCGATACGCTTCGTGATCGACATCGGGATAGAACAGCGACGACGGTGTCCGGCCGGCCAGCTGCACCGCGCCATCGACGCCGAGCAAGGCGCAGGCCGCCGGGTTGGCGCTGCTGATCTGGCCGTTTTCGACGATCATCAAGCCGTCGTTGACGGTATCGAACAGCTCCAGATAGAAGCGCTTGTCGTCGATCAGTTGCTTGACCAGCCGGCGCAAGCCGGCGACGAACAGGCCGATCACCAGCCCGTAAACGAGGAACGACGCCAGACGCCAGCCGAGCCGCTCGACCCAGGGCTGGGTGAAGGTCGACTTGGCGATGCCGAAATAGGCGACGAAGGGAAAGGTCTGCGAGCCGACCAGGCCGAACACGACGCTGCTGCCCCGCTTGGGTTCGCCCGGACACAGGCCGGTGCTCCGGCTGCCGATGCCGTTCTTGACCTGCGGCAGCGGCGACACGGCGTCCCGGTTTCGCCCCATGCCCGGGATGCACATCAGCGGCAGGCCGTCGCGGCGGAAGATGCCGATCGCACCGGTCCCCTTGTAGATCCACGTCGAGATGCGCTGGAGGTGCGCGAACGGAACCAGCGCACCGACGATCATCTTGCGGCCGTCGCGCAAGGTGTAGCTGTACGACATCGGGACCTGCCATTCTCCCTGGCGCAGCATCGGCGCGGCGAACACCTGCCCGATCGAGGCAGCCAGCGCCTCGCGCAGCAGCTGCTGCACCTGCAGGCTGCCTTCCATCCTTGCACGGTCGTCGACCATCCAGATGTCGTCACCGATCAGCACGAACAACGCGTTCGATTGCGGGTCGAAGCTGATCGCCTTGCGCAGCGCGTCCAGATAGTCGGCGCCACCGATCGGGCCGTACTGGCGCTTCCACAGCAGCTCGGTCGCGACGCTGTCGATGCTGGCCTTGCTCTGCTGCAGCATCACGTTGAAATGCGACTCCAGCATGCCGGCCGCGTTGTAGGCGCGGACCTCGGTATCGTGCCGGCTCTGCTGGTAATCGCCCCAGCTTTCCCACACCAGCAGCACGACCGCGCCGACGCACAGCACGAAGCCGAGCAGGGTGACCAGGTGCCAGTCCTGGCGCGTGCGTGGAGCAAATAAGGACTGCATCGCCTTCCGTCTCTGGTTCGGATCAGACCGACAAAGCCGTGCCCGGCATGGCGGGTGCACAACTTGATCGTTTCTGAAAATTATCAACGGCGCGATCGAGCGGTTGCCGGATCACCATGGGTTGGCGGCGCATCAGCGCCGGACGGAGAGGTGCCGGTCGAGCACGGCCAGTACGCGCGCTGTCGCGCCGCGATGCCTTTCGGCGAAGCCGGCACCGGCCTCGCCCATCGCCTGCCGGCGTGGTGGATCGTCGAGCAAGGCCGCAGCTTCGCGCAGCAGGGCCGGCGCATCCTGCCCTTGCCACGCCGCGCCGGCGGCCAGCGCCTCGCGCGCCGCGTCGGCGAAATTGAACGTCGACGGGCCGAGCAGCACCGGGCAGCCGAGCGCACATGCCTCGATCAGGTTCTGGCTGCCGAAAGGCAGGATCGAGCCGCCGATCACGGCGACGTCGGCGCAGGCGTACCACGCCGCCAGCTCGCCCATGCTGTCGCCGAGCAGCACCCGGACGTCATCCGGCATCGGCGTCGCAGCCCAGCCGCTGCGCCGCAGCAACGGCAGCCCGCGTGCCTTGATCAGCGCCGCCACGTCGTCGAAGCGCTGCGGATGACGCGGCACGATGATCAGCAGCGTTCGCGCCGGCAGCGCGTCGAGCCCGTCGAGCAGCAGCGCCTCCTCGCCTTCGCGACTCGATGCGACCAGCAGCACCGGCCGGTCGCCGAACAGCGCCCGCCAGTCGCGGCCCCGCGCGACCACCGCCGCATCGGCCTGGTTGTCGTATTTGAGGTTGCCGCAGACCTTGACGTGGCGCGCGCCGAGCAGGGCCAGCCGCTCGGCATCGTCGCTGCCCTGCGCCAGCACCGCGCCCAATCTGGCCAGTGCCGGCGCAAGCAGCCAGCGCACCCGTGCATAACCGTGCGCCGATTTGGCCGACAGCCGCGCGTTGACCAGCAGCAGCGGCACACCGGCGTCGGCACAGCCGTGGATCAGGTTCGGCCACAGTTCGGTTTCGAGCAGCAGCCCGCAGCGCGGCGAGAAGCGCGCCAGAAAGCGCCGCACCGCCGCCGGCCGGTCGTACGGCAGGTACACGACATCGGCCCCGGGCCCGTCGCCCGAATCGCCGTAGAGTTCGCGGGCGGTCTCGCGGCCGGTCGGCGTCATGCAGCTCAAGAGCAGCCGCGCGGTCGGGTCGCGCTGGCGCAAGGCGCGGATCAGCGGCGCTGCGGCGCGCATCTCGCCGACCGACACCGCGTGCAGCCAGTAGTCGTACGGCTGCGGTGCCGGGCCGGAGTAGCGCGCCCAGCGCTCGTCCCAGTGTTCGAGATAGGCCGGTTGTTTTTTGGCCCGTCGGCGCAGATAGGCGCGGATCAGCGGCGTCGCCAGCCACAGCAGTAGCGAATAAAGCCAGCGGCTCGTCATGCCACCAGCCCTTGCTGCGTCGCCGCCCAGACGGTTTCAACGTCGGGTGCGGCACCGTTGCGGCCGAGGTTGACCGCATAGGTGCCGGCCAGCACGCCGGTGCGATCCGGGTCGGAGGCGCAGAAGATCGCCACCACCGGCGTCGCGACCGCGGCGGCCAGATGGGCGAGCCCGGTATCGACGCCGACGACGACGCGCGCATCGGCGAGCAAGCGCGCCGCGCGGGTCAGATCCAGACGCGGCGCGACCACGGCCTGCGGTATCGCCTGCGCCAGCCGCTCGGCGCGTTCGCGCTCGGCGTCGCTGCCCCAGGGCAGCACGCAGGCGATGCCTTCGGCCACCAGCCGCGTACCGAGGGCGATCCAGTTCGCTTCGGGCCATTCCTTGTCGGCGCGGCTGGTCGCGGTCAGCAAGACCGCGTACGCCCCGGCCGGACGCCACGGCAGCGCGATCTCGGGGACCGCCATGCCGTAGTCCGGCGCCGTCTCGATGCGGTAGCCGAAGGCGCCGGCAAACAGCAGCCGGGCGCGCTCGACCGCATGCAGCGCCTTGGGCACCGCCACGGATTCGGCATAGGCCAGCGCCGCCAGCGATTCACGCGCGCTCTGCCGGTCGTAACCGACCACCGGCGCGCCGGCCTGTCGCGCCACCAGCGCGCTCTTGATCAGACCCTGAGCATCGATCACGCGCTCGTAATGCGCAGCGGTCAGCGAGCGCCGCAGCGCACCGACCTCGGCGCGGGTGGTACTGGACAACAGGCTGCGGCGCCAGCGACGCAGCGCAAACGGAATCACCCGGCCCACCGCCGGATGCAGCTGCGGCAGCTCGGCAAAACCTTCCTCGACGACCCAGTCGAGCGTCGTGCCCGGTCGTGCGCGCGCCAGATCGGTCAGCGCCGGCAAAGTGTGAATGATGTCGCCCATCGACGACAGGCGAACAAGAAGCAATTTCGGCATGGCCGGCATTGTAGTGTCTGTAAGGCTGGGCTGCACCCTGCCGTTGTCTACACTTGACCCAAGGATCGAAACGCCCGGAGCGTCGCAATGACCGAAAGCTGGACCGCCCTTGCCTGGGGGATTGCCGCGCTCGGCTGGTTCGTTGCGCTGATGCTGGTGCTGGCCTGGCAACGCGCCCGTGCCGGCAACGGGCCGGATGCACCGCCGCCGAACGGCGGTATCGACCCGCTGAGCAAATTGCCCGATCGCGTCCGTTTCCTCGACGCCACCGCGCGCGAGGTCAACCGCAGCCAGCGCGCCGGCCACCCGCTGTCGGTGCTGCTGATCGACGCCGGCCAGTTGCGCTGGTTCAACCAGCACTATGGCTACGATGGCGGCGATCGGCTGCTGCGGCACGTTTCGTCAGCGTGCATCGGCTGTGTACGCGACTTCGACCTGATCGGCCGCTTCTCGCACAAGGAGTTCACCGTGCTGCTACCCGACGCCACGCTGGCCGATGCCCGCCTCGCTGCGGCGCGGCTCGAAGCGGCGATCACCGCGAACTCGATCACGCTGAAGGACGGCCGGGTCGTGCCGGTCACGGTCACGATCGGCATCGCGACGCTCGAGAACGAAACCGATACCGCCGACGACCTGCTGATCGCCGCCGATCACGCGCTGACACGGGTACGGTCGGCGCAAGCCGCCGACGCCTAGGCCGCAAAAAAAGGCCGGCAATGCCGGCCTTGATCCTGCGGTCAACGCGGCCTTCAGGCGCCGTTGTACTGCAGGTTGACGAACCACATCCGGCCGCCGGTGTTGTAGCCCTCGGCCAGTTCGTAATCGCGGTCGAATGCGTTCAGCAGTTGTGCACCGGCGCGCCACTGCTTGGCGATCTGGTAATCGAGACCCAGATCGAGCTTGCCGTAACCGGCCAGCGGCTTGGTATTGGCCTGATCGTCGTAGCGCTTGCCGGCGGCCTGCCAGTTGGCGTTCCAGCGCCAGTCGCCGATCGTCTGTGCAATGGTTGCGCCGCCGTAGACCTTGGCGCGGCGCGCCAGCTGCTTGTCGGTATCCTCGTTCTCCGGATCCTGCCACGTCACGTTGGCACCAAGCTCGAAAGCACCGAGCGCCCCGTTGCCGTTCAGCGTCAGGCCGCGGATACGCGCGGCATTGACGTTCTGCGGCGTGTAATTGGCGTCGAGCGTGATCAGGTTTTCGATGCGGTTGTAGAACGCGGTCGCGTCCATTTTCCACACGCCGTTCTGCCAGCGCACGCCACCGTCGACCGACTTGCCTTCCTCGGGTTGGAGGTTGGGGTTGGACGCCGGCGCGAAGCCCGGCCACGACGGGTAGTACAGGTCGACGAAGGACGGCACGTGGAAGCTGGTGCCGGCGTTGGCAAACAGCTGCCAGCCCTCGACGAAGCGCCATGCGTAGCCGACACCGCCGGTGGTCTTGCCGCCGAACTGGCTGTTGTCGTCGTAACGGACATTGGCCTGCAGGTGATGCGGGCCGAAATCGTTCTGCCAGCCGGCCTGAACCGAGCTGTTGTAGCGCGTGGTCTGGTCGTATTCGGTCGTGCTGTCGAGCGATTCGCGCAGATACTCGGCGCCGATCAACCACTGGCCGACGCCGCTCTTGAGGATGTTGGTCCACTGGAACTGCTGCTGCGTCGTCGCGGTATTGCTCGGATAGCTGCTCTCGGTCACGTAGCGGTCGCGGCCGATGCCGGCGAGGAAGTTGCTCTGCCACCAGTCGTTGACCTTGACGTTGGCGTAGGCCGCGCCGGTCGACTGGGTGCGGTGGCTGAGCGGATCCTGATCGTAGGCGCCGCCGTCGTAGTCGGCCTTGGTGTCGACATAGCTGCCGCGCACGCCGACTTCGACGTTGTCGCCGAAGTAGTGGCTCAAGCTGGCGCTGCTGCTGCGTTGCTGCCAGCCGTCGCGATCGGCCTCGTAATACATGCTGGTCGGCTTGGTCAGGTTGAAGCCGTCGCTGTTGTGCGCGTCGACCGAGACCGAGAAGCGCGTGTCGCCGACGACGCCGCCGACATTGGCGCTACCACCGAAGGTCCGGTCGCTGCCGGCGTCGACGCTGACGCTGCCGGCAGGCGCGCCCTTGCCGCTCTTGGTAAAGATCTGCACCACGCCGCCGACCGCATCGGCGCCGTACAGGCCCGACGCCGAACCGCGGACGATTTCGATCCGGTCGATCAGCGACACCGGGATCGTGTCGAAGGCGCTCGAACCGTCGGCGCCCGGCGCAAGGCGCTGGCCATCGAGCAGCACCAGCGTCTGGTTGCCGTTGGCACCGCGCAGGTAGAGGCTGGCCGGCTGGCCGAGGCCGCCGGTGCGGGCGAATTCGACGCCCGGCACGCGCGACAGCACCTGGCCGAGCGACTGGCTGCCGGCCTGCTGCAGCTCCTTGGCGGTAATCACCGTGGTATCGCTCGACAAGGACGAGCGCGGCGAGGCCACGCGGGTCGCGGTGACGATCACCGGATCGGCATCAAAACTGGGAACGTCCTCGGCACAGGCAAAACCGGCGGACAGGAACAGCGGCAGGCACCGCAGCGTAAATCTGGCTTGCAACATCACATCACTCCGTAGCGTTCGCCCCACGCGAACGCAATGGGCGGCTGGCACCGCCTCAAGGCTTGGGCAAAACAACGGAAGACGCGCGATGCAATGCGGCGCCATGGCGCCGCGAATCCTGACGGCCGCACCCCGGGCCTTCCGTTTCGTCGAAATCGCCGGGCCGGTCTCCGGGCTTGCCGCTCCTGCGCCCGCCTTCCCGTTGCGTGAACAGTGGCGTGATGGGCGCTTTCAATGCGGCTTACCGTTGCGGGGGCAGCTCAGGACTGGGCGCCGGTTCGTTCGTGAACGCGACGCTGCACCTGATTCCCGTTTCATCCACCCAATGGGTGGACACCTTGCGAAAGCGCGCGGATTGTAGCATGCCTAACGCATACCTCCCGGTCACCGTCGGCGATCGCGCCGGCAGCCATCGACCATACCGCCCCAGCCGGAGCTTGCGCCACCGAGGCGCCCGTGTCCGGCAACGTTGCGAGCACGTTGCCGCCCCCAGTCAAGATGCACGGCACTGGAGCAGCACATGGGTCGAAACGGCGAGAAACTATACCAATCCCATCATGTCAATCATCCAAGCTGGACACGACGTCCGGATTTGCAGAAGGGATTTGTCATGACCTGTGCATATTCCAAAATCGGGATAGCCCTAGCGACCCTCGTCGCCGGTCATCTCGCTGTCGCGGCACCGATGGTTTCCGCCGAGGAGGCCTACAAGATCGCCAAAGAGGCGTACATCTTCAACTTCCCGCTCAACTACTACTACCGCACGATCCACACACAGGTGCTCGACGCCAGCAACAAGAAGACGATCGGCAGCTTCGGCACATGGCGGCACGATGGCTTGGCGACGCCGGCGGACACCGACACGACCATGCCGAACAACGACACCCCCTACAGCTGGGCTTGGGTCGATGTCCGCAGCGAGCCGTGGGTGCTGATCCAGCCACCAGCGGATGGCAACCGCTTCTACAGCAGCGTCTGGGGCGACCTGTGGGGTCATATCGTCGACTATCCGGGCTCGACCAATGATGGCCAGAAAGGCGGCACCTACCTGCTCGCGACGACCGCCTGGAAAGGCAAGGTGCCCAGCGGTATCAAGCGTGTCATTCGCAGTGAAACCAGCATTCTCGGCACGCTCACGCGCACCGCGGTCTTCGGCACCGATGACCTGGCCAAGATGCGCAAGATCCAGCAGGGCTACAAGCTCATGCCGCTGAGCACCTACCTGAAGAAACCTGCACCGGCCGCAGCCGCCACGCCCGCCTGGCCGACTTGGAACGAAGCCGACATGAACAATGCCGACTTCTTCCGCACCACCAATTTTCTGATGCAGTTCGTGGTGCCGAACGCGCAGGACAAGCCGATGTACGACAAGATGGCCAAGCTCGGCATCGGCCCCAAGGGTGATTACGATCCGGCGAAACTGACGCCCGACGTGCTGGCCGCGGTCAATCGCGGGGTTGCCGACGGCTACAAGGAAATCGTCGACGGTGCCAAAGTGGCCGTGGACTCGAGCAAGTTCTACGGCACGCGCAAATTCATGGGAACCCGCTATCTGGACCGCGCGGTCGGTGTCGAGGCTGGCGGCATCATTCCAAACGTACCCAAACAAGCCTTTTACGGCCAGTGGACCAAGGACGCGAATGGCACGCCGCTGGATGGCTCGAAGGCCAGTTACACCTTCACCTTCCCTAAAGGCCAGCTCCCGCCGGTCCGGTTCTTCTTCAGCCTGACCATGTATGACCTCAAGACACGCTTGCTGGTCGACAATCCGATCGATCGGTACTCGATCGGTGACCGCACCAAGGGCTTGAAGCGCAATCCGGACGGGTCATTTACGATTTATGTCCAGAAGGATTCGCCGGGCAAGGACAAGGAAAGCAACTGGCTGCCTGCGCCCAACGGCCCGATGAGCATCATTTCCCGGATGTACGGCCCCAGCGATCGCATTCTGAAGGGCGAATACAAGTTTCCTGATCCGGTCAAAACACAATAAACCTGCTCCGGGCAGTCGCCCCCGCCTGCCCGGCCCGGCAGCAAGACGCGTCGCTGCGGTCGGGCAATCCACAGCCAGCGGCAGACACTCTTCTCACGGTGTATTGATCTCGCTCACCGCCATGCCAGCCCGCCGGCGAGCCTGGAGAATCCTTGTCCTCCCCCTACTTCCTGACGGGCAAAACGGCTCGAAAAGGCGCACTGACCACCGAACGCCGTCAGCATTGCCCGGCCCGGCTACACTGGAATGTCCGGACAGGGAGCACATCATGGGCGTTACCACCATCGGCACGACGATTCCGACCTTCGAAACCGGCGGTCTGCACAAGCAGCTCGACTCGATCGAGGCCGCGCTCGACTACACGCTGATCAAGCGCGAGAACTGCGACGGCCCGCTGTACGAGCTGTGGGACGCCGCCTACAGTGCACTGGCCGACGCGGCCCGTTCGCACGATCCGGCCGACCTTACCGATGCGCGGACCCGGCTGATTGAGGCCATCGGCGTCGCCCGCCGCGCTTGATCGCGCCACGTGCTAGCCTGTCGGTTTCAACCGTTTCAGCCGTCCATCCCATGTCCAAGATCGACTCCGCCATCGCCGCCGCCGCGCTCGCCCGCCAGAACACGCTGACCAAACCGCCCGGCAGCCTCGGCCGGCTCGAAGCGCTGGCCGTCTGGTTCGCCGCAAGGCAAGGCAGCGTCGTGCCGACGCGGCTGCAGCCGGCCATTGTCGTCTTCGCCGCCGACCACGGTGTCGCCGCCGAAGGCGTGTCGGCGTTCCCGGCCGAGGTCACCGGGCAGATGGTCAGCAATTTCGTCACCGGCGGCGCCGCGATCAATGTGCTGGCGCGCGAAGCCGGTGCCGCGCTGAGCATCGTCGACGTCGGCGTCGCCCACGATTACCCGTATCCGGCGCAGACGGCCGCGCCGCTGTTCCGCACCCCGGTCGCCGCGGGCACGCACAATCTGCGCCGCGAGGCAGCGATGAGCGTCGCCGAAGCAACGCTGGCGTGGAATATCGGCCGCGAATCGGCGCTGGAAGCGATCGGCCGCGGCAAGACGCTCTTGATCGGCGGCGAAATGGGCATCGCCAATACCACCGCCGCCGCCTGCCTGGCGGTCGCGCTGGCCGGGATCAGCCCCATTGAGGCGGTCGGCAACGGAACCGGCATCGACGATACCCAACGCGTCCACAAGGTCGCCGTGGTCGCCGAATCGGTCGCGCGCGCCCGCGCCGCCGGTGCCGGCAGTGCGCGTGAATGGCTGGCCGAGGTCGGCGGGCTCGAAATCGCCGCGCTCGCCGGCTTCTATACCGCCGCCGCGCACGCCGGTGTACCGGTACTGCTCGACGGCTTCATCAGCACCGCCGCGGCGCTGGTCGCGGTGCGCGACGATCCGGGCGTTGCCGACTGGCTGCTCGCCAGCCATTGCTCGCACGAGCGCGGCCACCGCGCGCTGCTGGCCGCGCTGCAACTGGAACCGCTAGTCGACCTGGGCCTGCGCCTGGGCGAAGCCAGCGGCGCCGCGCTGGTATTGCCCTTGCTGCAAAGCGCGCTGGCCCTGCACCGCGAGATGGCCACGTTCGAGAGCGCAGGCGTCAGCGACGGCAGCCTATGAGTGGCGGCCGACGGCTCACGCTGCTGCGACACGGTGAGACCACGCCGAGCGGCTTGATCGGCCAGCACGACGCCGCCCTGTCGCCGCTCGGGCTGCGCCAGCTGCAACAGCGCTGGGCCGCACTCGATGCGGTCGAACCGATCCGTGCCGTCGCGACGTCCGACCTTGCGCGCTGCCGCGACTTTGCGACCGCGGTGGCACAGCAAAACGCCTTGCCGTGCACGATCGACACTGCGTTTCGCGAGTTCGATTGCGGCCCGCTCAATGGCCGGCGCGCCGACGGGCTGGACGACGCCGATGCACGCACCTACCGCCACTGGCAGGCCGACCCGACCAAGGCGCTGCCCGGCGGCGAGGACTGGGCGACGTTCACCGGCCGGATCGACGCCGGCCTGCAACGCTGGCTGGCCGCCACGGCCGACGGTCACCATGTCCTGGTTACCCACGCCGGCGTGATCAAGGCCCTGCTGCTGCACTGGCTCGGTCTGCCGCCATCGCGCCACGGCCAGTTCTGGCCGGGCCACGCCGCGAGCGTCAGCGTCTGCTGGGATCCGGCCTACCCGCCGGTCGTGCTCTCGATGTCGATGGCGGCGCCATGCTGAGCTTCGACTGGCGCACGCCGGTGCTGGCGATACAGTTCCTCACCCGTTTGCCGACGCCGCAAGTGCCCGACTTCCAACCCGCACTGCTCGCCGCTGCCGTCGGCTGGTTTCCGGCGGTCGGCCTGTTGATCGGTGTGCTGCTGACGATTCCGGTCGCGCTGATCGCGCCGCTGCAGCCGTGGCTGGCCGCGCTGGTCGGGCTCGTCGTCTGGACCTGGATCACCGGCGGTCTGCATCTGGACGGGCTGGCCGACCTCGCCGACGGCCTCGGCGCCGCACACCGCGATCCCGAACGCTTCCTCGCCGTGGTCAAGGACCCGCATCTGGGCAGCTTCGGCGTGCTGGCGCTGATCCTGCAATGCGCGAGCAAGCTGATCCTGCTGATGCTGGTCTGCCGCCTGGGTCACTGGTGGCTGCTGATCCTGGCGCCGGCCTGGGCGCGCTGGGGCGTGTTCAGCTGGCAGACGCTGCCGCCGCTGGCGCAAGGAATGGCCGAGCAGTTCGGCTGGCACCGCGGCCATGCATCGTGGTTCTGGACCGGCCTGCTGCTGGCGATGTCGCTGCTGCTGGCGCCGACGCTGCTCATCGCACCGTTGATCGTCTGGGCCTACCGCCGCTGGCTCCAGCGCCGGCTTGGCGGCGTCAGCGGCGACTGCCTCGGCGCAGGCATCGAGATCACCGAAACCGCACTACTATTGACCAGCGTGCTGGCCGCCCTGCTGCATGGCCTAGCGATATAATCGCCGCCTCATCTATTAGGAAGCTGCCATGAAAATCGTCCGCATTATCGAAGTCTGGGAAAAAGGTCTCGACGGCGCCCTCGTCGGCGAACTGCCGGTGGCCGATTCGATCTCGCCGTCCTTCCTGCTCGGCCTGTTCGCCAAGGAACAGAAGAAACCCGATCCCTACATGCAGCTGTCGTACATCCTCAACAGCCAGCACATCGCCGCGCTGCAGCCCTACGTCGCCGACCAGCTCGATCCGACGCGCTACGACTACATCCTCAGCGCGCATGGCAAGCCGGATTACTGAAACGACACCAGACCAGGATCACATGTCGCTCGCCCGTGATGGCTATGCACTGGTTCGCAAGGTGCTGGCAGCAGGCGATATCGCGGCAGCGCTGGTGCAGCTGGACGCAATGCCGGCAACCGGCGCAGGGAGCAGAAATTTGCTCGACACCGCATGGTGCCGCACGCTGGCGACGCACTTGAAGACACATCCGGCCATCGCCGCGGCATTGCCAGCCGCTGCGGTTGCCATTCAGTGCACTTACTTCGAGAAAAGCACTGAGCGTAACTGGCTGGTCCCGCTACATCAGGATTTGGCGGTGCCTGCCGGGGCGCGCGTCGATCATCCCGAACTCGGGGTGTGGTCCGAGAAACAGGGACAAGTTTTCGTTCAGGCGCCGCCCTCACTGCTGCAAGACCTGCTCGCCGTGCGCGTTCATCTCGACCCTTGCGCAGCCGAACACGGGCCATTGCGCGTCGTCGCCGGCTCACACCGGCACGGCCGCTTGCACGACACGGCGATCGCGGATTTGCGCGCGAATACCGGTGAAGTCGCCTGCGTTGCCGAGGCCGGCGCAGCGCTGTTGATGCGCCCGCTGTTGCTGCATGCCTCGTCCAAAGCCACACGCCCGAACCGGCGCCGGGTACTGCATTTCCTCTTCGCCCCGCCACGGCCGGGTTATGGCCTGTCCTGGCCACACGCAGTGTAAATCGCAAAGCCGACGACTTTCTCTCACACGGAACCCAGCATGCCCAGCCCCCGCATCAGCACCGACCCCGCCGAACAGGACATCGCCGTCATTCACCGCTTCCTCGCCGAGGAGTCGAAATGGGCGCGCGGCATTCCGGTCGAGCTGGTGCGCGAGTCGGTCGCCAATTCGCTGAATTTCGGCCTGTTCGTCGGCGAAGCGCAAGTCGGCTACGCGCGGGTGGTGACCGACTATGCGACCTTCGCCTATCTGCTCGACGTGTTCGTGCTCGACGCGCATCGCGGCAACGGCTACAGCCGGCAGTTGATGGACGCGGTGATGGCGCATCCGAAGCTGCAAGGCCTGCGCCGCTTCATGCTGTTCACCAGCACTGCGCACGGCCTGTACCAGAAGTTCGGCTTCGTGCCGCCCGCCTACCCGGACACGATGATGGAAATCATGGTGCCCAA
This sequence comes from Jeongeupia wiesaeckerbachi, assembly GCF_050916355.1. GTDB lineage: Bacteria > Pseudomonadota > Gammaproteobacteria > Burkholderiales > Chitinibacteraceae > Jeongeupia > Jeongeupia wiesaeckerbachi. Next base: position 1,382,988 of record NZ_CP136946.1, on the reverse strand, counting down.
CGCCTACGGCGCGCGCTGACCTTCCGGCAACACCCCCGCCAGGCCCAGCCCGGGCGGCCTTCGATCTACCCGCCGGCAAGGCGCCCTTCAGCACCATTGGCAGCCCTGCGACGCCCGGTCCGGCTCGTCGCACGCCTATCAGCGTGCCGGCAGCGTGCCCTTCAACATCAGCGGCAGGCCGGCGGCGACGAACACCGCGTTGTCGCACACCGCGGCCACCGCCTGATTCAGCCGGCCGGCTTCGTCGACAAAGGCCCGGTTGATCGCGCCCAGCGGCACGATGCCGAGGCCGACTTCGTTGGCGACCAGCACCACGTCGCCCTGCACCTCGGCCAGCGCCGCGAGCAAGGCTTCACGCTCGGCGTTCAGCCGCGCCGGCAAGGCGACGATGCCGGTTTCGGCGTGGTCGCGACCATCGAACAGCAGGTTGGCCAGCCACACCGTCAGACAGTCGACCAGCACCAGCCGCCCGGACATGGCTTCGCGGCGGATCGCCTCGCCCAGCGCCAGCGGTTCTTCGACGGTGGCCCACGCCGCCGGGCGGCGATCGCGATGATGGGCGATCCGCGCCGTCATTTCGGCATCGTCGTGCCGCAACGCCGCGGTCGCGATCACCACCACCTCAAGACCGGACGCCAGCGCCAGCCCTTCGGCCAGCGCGCTCTTGCCCGAACGCGCACCGCCCAGAATCAGCGTATTCACGTGCTTGTACTCCCCAGTCCTTGTACCCACTCCAGAGTGGAACTGTCGTCCTGTCCGATTACTTCGCCGGCCAATGTGGTGATCACCCCGTGAAGCGTGCCCAGGCGGCCCGCTTCAGCCGCACAGGCCAGTACCGCCTCCCGGGTCAGTCCGCGCCCCACCGTGATATGCGGTCGAAATGCGTAACGGGCATCGTGAAAGGGGTTCAGCAACCCTCGGTAGAGACGCCGATGCAATTCGACGATCTGTGCGGCGCCGTCATCGATCGCCAGCATCACCAGCGCTCCTTCGCAGATGACCTCACCCGTCGTGATGGAAAACGACGCCATGCCAGTGCACGCTTCGGCAACATGAGCCTGCAACCGGGCCGTAGCCAGTATCGAATCAAAAGGAAAGACCAGCGTGATGTGATACGGCACCTTGTCATGCAAGGGATCGAACCGCGCCCTGATGGACTCGATGGCGGTATCACCCGGCAAACTCGGATAAAGCGCGATCGAACGCAAGGCCCTCACGCCGTCTTCTCCGTCGCGGCAATGACCAGCTCGACAAACGCCTGCGCTGCCGGCGTCGGCTGGCGCGCCCAGACGCAGTAAACCCGCCGCGTCGGCGCGTCGCGCACCGGCACGGCGACGAGGCCGTTCAGCTCGGTGGCCGATCCGGCCGGCATCATGCCGACGGCAAGCCCCTGACGGACGATGCGTTCAAGCAGGGCGGTATGGTCGATTTCAAAGCTGACGCGGCGCTCGATGCCGGCGCGGGCAAAGGCTTCGTCGGTCTGCCGGCGCGCGGCGCTGCCGCTGCGGTAGTCGACCCAGCGCTCGGCAGCGAGCATCTGCAAATCAAGCTGCGGCCGCATCGCCAGCGGGTGCGACGGCGGCAGCAGCGCGACCAGCGCTTCGTCGCACAGCAAGCGCGTGTTGAGGCCGGTGATTTCCTCGCCAGACCACAGGCCGACAAAGGCGACGTCGACGCGATGTTCGCGCACGTCGACCAGCATCACCTCGCTCATGCCCGAATTGAGCCGGATGTCGACCCGCGGATGGCGGCGGTGAAAATCGGCCAGCAGCGCGACGGTATCGGGTGAATTCAGCGCCGAGATCACCGACACCGACAGGCTGCCGCGGATCTGCCCGGTGGCGGCGGCAACCTCGTCGCGGACGCGCTGGGCGTCGTGCAGCAGTTGCCGGGCGGCGGGCAGAAAGGCGCGGCCGGCCGGCGTCAGCCGCACGCGGCGCGAGGTGCGCTCGAACAAGGGCGCGCCGAGTTCGTCCTCGAGCCGGGCGATCTGGTGGCTGAGCGCCGACTGCACCGTATGGCAGGCTTCGGCCGCGCGGGTGAAGTGCTCGGCGTCGGCGACTGCGACGGCGTATTCGATTTGTCTGAGGTTCATTGCATCGTGAAACACGATTGATTTGATCAAAACAATACATTGGATAGATTGAATCGGCCATAGGATACTGATTACCAATGGAATGATTCAGGATGCAACCATGACCACCAGCAAACTGACCCCGCCGCTGGTCGCGCTGATGGCCTTCGCCACCGGCCTCGCCGTGGCCAGCAACTATTACGCGCAGCCGCTCTTGCACACGCTGTCGGAAACCTTCGGCGTTTCGACCGGCACGGTCGGGCTGATCGTCACCGCCGCGCAGCTCGGCTACGCGCTCGGCCTGGTGCTGCTGGTGCCGCTGGGCGACCTGCTCGAGCGCCGCGGCCTGATCGTCGGCATGACCCTGCTCGGCGCAGTCGGGCTGATGATCACCGCCAGCGCCGAGCATATCGGCATGGTGTTGTTCGGCACGGCGCTGACGGCGCTGTTCTCGGTCGTCGCCCAGGTGCTGTTGCCGTTCGCGGCGACGCTGGCGGCGCCCGAGCAGCGCGGCCGCGTCGTCGGCACGATCATGAGCGGGCTGCTGCTCGGCATCCTGCTGGCGCGCACCGCGTCCGGCGTACTCGCCGGCATCGGCAGCTGGCGCACCGTGTACTGGGTGGCCGCGCCGCTCCTGGTGCTGACGGCGCTGGCGTTGTGGCGCGCGCTGCCGGCGCACAAGGAAGTCAGCACATTGCGCTATCCGCAGTTGCTGGCATCGGTGTTCCGGCTGTTCGCCGACGAGCCGGTGCTGCGCCTGCGCGCGCTGCTCGGTGCGCTGTCGTTCACGATCTTCAGCGTGCTGTGGACGCCGATGGCCTTCCTGCTGTCGAGCGCGCCCTACCATTTTTCGGACGTACAGATCGGCCTGTTCGGCCTGGTCGGTGCCGCCGGCGCGCTGGGCGCCAGCCACGTCGGCCGGCTGGCCGACCGCGGTCGCGGCGACCACGCGACGCTGTACGGCCTCGTGCTGCTGCTCGGCTCGTGGCTGCCGATCGCCTTTGCCGAATCGTCGATCACCGCCTTTGTCGTCGGCATCCTCGTGCTCGATCTGGCGGTGCAGGCGGTGCACGTCAGCAACCAGAGCGCAATCTACGCGCTGCGCCCCGAAGCCCGCAGCCGGATGACGTCGGCGTACATGACCTGCTATTTCATCGGCGGCGCACTGGGTTCGCTGCTGTCGGCGTGGGCGTACAGTCATAGCGGCTGGACCGGCGTGGTGATTCTGGGCACCGCGCTGAGCGCCAGTGCGCTGGGCGTGTGGTTGCTGGCGGCAAGGCGCACGCTGGTCGCGGCCTGATACGGCTACGCTTGGCACATAAAAAACGGCGACCCGAAGGTCGCCGTTTTTCATTTGAAGTTCATTCAGCCCAAATCTGTGCCAGTCGGCGGGCGAGCCAAAGCAGTTTGTCGCCGCCCGAAGCGCAGGAACCGGAATGGACACGAGGTCCATAAGGACGGCCCGAAGGTAGCCCCTTTGCGGGGTTCCGAGCATCGGACGGCGGCAAAATGCGCAGGCGCAGCCGCCGAATGGCGCAGCAGATTACTTGGTGTTGTCGATCACGACCTGGCCGTTGTACTTCACCTGGCCACGGAACATGTAGTCGACGCACTGCTTGTAATCGCCCGGGTTGGCCAGCGAGAACGGCATCTGGTAATCAACCAGCTGGCACGCCCACGATACGCCGCCCGGATTGTTGGCGTTGTAGCCCCAGTTCTTGTCCAGATACGTCTTGGTCGCCGCGGCCGAACCCGACTGGAAGCCCTTCATCGCCGCGCAACCGAGTTGCTCGGAGCCCGGTACCGGCACGCCGAGATCGGCCGCGAACGACTTGTACGCCGCGATCCGGTTCTGCACCTGCGACTTCTCGGCGCCGCCGCCACCGCACTCGATGCCACCGTTGATGATGAACACCGTCGCGCCAAAGCCCGGGCTCATATTGTTGGCGACGTCGACCGCGTTCGGCTGCCACGTGCCGTCGACGACCCAGGTCATCGGCGGCTTCGGCGATTGCGGGTAGACCGCGAACCAGATCGCCGAGGCGAAGTTCAGCCAGGTATCGGCGACCTTGCCCGGGTTATCCAGCAGCACATTGACGTCGCCGTACAGCGATTTGCTGAACGGGCCGTAGTTATAGTTCCACGACAGCTGCTTGGAGCCGCGACCGAAGTAATCGATGGTCTGGCCCGAGGCGTTCTGCGCGCACGGGTAGAAGATCGAGAAGATCGAGCTGCCGGCGCCGCGGAAGCAGTCCTGGTAAGCACCAACCGCCGAGCCTTCGTTGTAGCCGCTTTCGCGCAGGTACCACAGCGCCTGCTTGTACGACGGGATCGCGGTGTTCTGGTCCATCGTCGCCAGCACCGGATTGTTCTGCGCCGGATAAGTACGCGCGGTGGCCGGGGTCAGCGCCGGCCAGTTGGCGCCGGTTTCCTGGACGAAGTGGGCAAACGACGTCGCCAGCAGCTTCTTGCAGATCGCATCGCTGTCGCGGCCGTCGCTGTAGGTGGCGCAGTACGCCGGGAACTTGGCCACGCCACGCAGGAAATTCACGTAGGTGTAACCGACGTTGCGGACCGGGAAGAAGGAATCGAACTTCGCTTCGCCGAGTACGCGCTCTACCCGCAGCACGTTGGCCGGGTTGGCGGCGCGACCAGCGACGACGGCTTCAACCTCGGCGTCCGGCAGCACGGCCAGCGCGGCGCGGATGCGGGCGATCGCAGCCGAATCGGTACCGGCCTGCGCGGCCAGTGCGGTCTCGGCAGCGGTGAACTGCGCATCGGTCGGATAACCGGCCGGCGCGGCGATGAAGCTCACCTGCGGCTTGTACGAGGCGGGGGCCGGAGTTGGCGCCGGAGTCGGGGTCGGGGTCGGGGTCGGGGTCGGGGTCGGGGTCGGGGTCGGGGTCGGGGTCGGGGTCGGGGTCGGGGTCGGGGTCGGGGTCGGGGTCGGGGTCGGGGTCGGGGTCGGGGTCGGCGTCGGGGTCGGGGTCGGGGTCGGCGTCGGCGTCGGCGTCGGCGTGACGCTACCCTGCAGTTCCCACGGGCCGTACTGATCGGCGCCCGGAATATTGTTCTGTGTCCACCACTTGGCCTTGTAGGTCTTGCCGCCGTAGCTCACGCACTGGCCGGCCGTATAAACAGCCGTGTTCGACCACGCCGCGCAGCCACTCGGGGTCGGCGCGGGAGTCGGCGCGGGAGTCGGCGCGGGAGTCGGCGCGGGGGTCGGCGCGGGAGTCGGTGCTGGAGTCGGTGCCGGAGTCGGTGCTGGAGTCGGTGCCGGAGTCGGTGCCGGAGTCGGTGCCGGAGTCGGTGCTGGGGTCGGCGCAGGGGTCGGCGCAGGGGTCGGGCTCGGAGTCGGTGCTGGGGTCGGCGTGCCGCCGGCGACCTTCTTCCACAGCGTCGGGCTCGAAGCCGGATTCCAGTTGGCGCCGACGTAGGCGGTGTGGGTCACCAGCGCCTGATAATCGCTGCCGCTATAAGACACATACGTACCGGCAGTGTAAGTCTGGCCTTCCTGCCACGCCGGATAGGCGGCATAGGCTTGCGCCGTAACGGCGACCGCGAGCGCGGCCGCAATGCGGTGATATTGCATCGTCTCCATCCTCTTTGAACCTGCCCCGTTCGGCGAGCTGCGCCGGTGCATGTCGCCATCGCCCGATGCCCGGAACCCTTATGGACCTAGTGTCCACTCCGGTTCCCGCGCTTCGGGCGGAAACAGACTGCTTCGGCTCGCTCGTCGACTGGTGCAGGTGTTGAAGCCGCTCGAACGGCGGCATGCTCGCGAGGATATGACGGAGATTGCGGCGGGACGCTCGTCGCTGACAACCGGCCTAGCCGACCCACATCGTCTGTAAGTTACCCAGCGCCGCTTGTGCACTGCGGCATGCGTCGCTGACGAACAGGCTGCCGGCGCACGGCGGGCACAGGTAGGCATGCGCACCGTCGTCCCAGTCGAAAGCCAGCCGCGTTGCGTGCAAATAACCGCGGTCGGACTCAGAGCCGCCGTAGCGGGCATCGCCGAGAATCGGCGCCGAGATGCTTTTCATCGCCACGCGCAACTGGTGGGTACGGCCGGTATGCGGCTTGAGCGCGAACAGCCGCAGCCCCGGCGTGACGCTGGCACTGACGAAACGCGTTCTGGCGAACAGCGCATCCTCGCGCGTCAGCCGCCAGTTGCCACCGCGCCCGGCGGCCATGCCGCCCTTGATCTCGCCCTGCTTCTTGGCCGGCTTGCGGTCGGACAGCGCCAGATACACCTTGTCCATCTCGCGCGCGGCAAAACGCTCGCCGAACGCGCTCGCCGCCTCGCCGGACGTCGCCAGCACGATCAGCCCGGAGGTGATCGCATCGAGCCGGTGCACCGGCCACAGCGCCGCGCCGTAGAGATCGCGAACGCGCTCGACCAGCCCCGGGATGTCGCCATCGCGGTGAAAGTGCAATCCCGGCGGCTTGTAGGCAACGATGAAATCCGCCGCCACCTGCAAGATGGCCGGCTGCCACGGATCGGACGGCAGCAGAGCGGGCAGCCCGGCGGCGGAATCAAGAAACGGATCGGTCACGGTAGCGGCTCGTAGCGCGTAAAATCGGCCTATTTTACCGGCGGAACACAGCCATGAAGCTCATCATCATCGCCGTCGGCCACAAGATGCCCGGCTGGATCGAAGACGGATTCGGCGAATACCAGAAACGGCTGCCGCGCGAATTCGCGCTGACGCTGATCGAACTCAAGCCCGACAAGCGTGCCGGCAGCAAGACGCCGCAGCAGGTGATGGCCGAGGAGGCCGAACGCATTCTTGCTGCGATTCCGCAAGGCGCGCGCGTGCTGGCGATGGACGAGCGCGGCGCCAACTGGACGACAATGGCGCTGGCCGAAAAGATGAAGGCCTGGCACGTCGACGGCCGCGACACCGTGTTCATCATCGGCGGCACCGACGGCCTCGACCCGAGCGTGAAGCAACGCGCCGACCAACTCCTGCAGTTGTCGGCGATGACCTTGCCGCATGGCATGGTACGGGTGCTGCTGGCCGAGCAGCTGTACCGGGCGTATTCGATCCTGCACAACCATCCGTATCATCGGGAGTAGCCTCGGCTGCGCCGGCACCTGACCCCGTTGCGCGGTGCTCGCCATGCCCCGAGGGCACTTCCTTCGGGGCGTCCTCATGGGCAATCTGCCCATTCCGGTGGCTGTGCGCCGGGCGCCTTGTCCTGCACCGGCTCGCTCACGGTTACCTCGCTACGAAGAACCAAAGTTGATAACGTCAACGCACGACCAGCGGCCCCACCGCCGGGCGGGATCGGCGCTCACACAACCGCTATCGGGATAGCTCACGATGCTGCATCACCTGTCCTTTGCCGTCACAGACCTGGCACGTTCCGCCGCTTTTTACGATGCAGTCCTTGCGCCGTTGGGCTATGTCCGCGTTTTTGCCGACGACACTTGCGTCGGTTACGGCACGCCGGGCAGCGGCGACAAATTTGCCATCAAGCTCCGCACCGTGGTCAGCCCTCCGGCAGCGGGATTTCACCTTGCCTTTGCGGCGCCGGATCGGGAGTCGGTCGCCCGTTTCCATGCAGCCGCGCTACTACATGGCGGCGAGGACAACGGCGCCGCCGGTCTGCGTCCGCACTACGGCAATGACTACTACGCCGCTTTTGTGATTGATCCCGATGGTTACCGTATCGAAGCGGTCATCAATCGCTGATTCCGCATTCGTTCGAGAACCGAATTGACCATGGGCATCCAAGGCATTAGCCATTTGAATTTCATCGTCCATGATTCCGACCGCAACGCAAATCCGCGATCGCAGGGCTGAGCGACACCGGTCTGGCCTTGGCCCAAGGCAACGCCAGCACCAATGAAATTCCACTTTATTTCAATAACAACACGCATTCACCAAACACCGATACGGCGGCTCCAACAATATTGAAGCCGCCGCAATCACGGATGCATTCCGCCGGCTGATGATTATTCCAGATAATCAATCAGGATCTTCGAAATCTTGCCATCCAGGCCATTGTTATAGACAGTTGTCACCTTCACATTGCCGCCATCCAGATCGGCGCTGCTATTAAAGCTGCCCACAACAACAGCCCCGGAAATAGGCCCCCGAATCAGAATTTTGGCCCAATCGTCATTTTCACTCGCGGAGGGGCTGTCGTAGACCTTGATCAAGGTCATGCCAGGGATTCCCTCCAACTTGAGCGAGCGCGCTTCATCATTTCTGAAGCCATGATCGCCATTTTTGCAGTCGATATTGTAGTTCTGCCCACCATTCAAGGTATTACCCACCTGATTCTGGGTCGCGCCATTACCTTCCCAAAACGTGATCTTTCCAGCCATGACAATCTCCTGCTGATTCAATTGACAATTGATTGAACAAGTTGACCGCTGAGCAATTCGGCATCGAATCCCAGCAAAACCACTCTAGTACACGGATGAAGAAATTCTATTCGGATCAAACCGGAAAATTCTTACGTCAACTTCAAAACTGAAACAGAATCACGCTGATTTTCGCAATAAATTCTTTCAATGTTTTTTTAAAGTTGAAATTGATATAATTGCCTGGAAATCAGTTTCCGTCAGCCACGATCCGCGACCGTCAGCAGCGTGCATTCACCAGGACCACCATGACCGACCTCTACCTTGCCTCCGGCAGCCCGCGCCGCCGTGAACTCCTTGGCCACACCGGCGTCACCTTCGAGCGCATCAGCGCCGAGATCGACGAAACCCCGCTCGCCAGCGAAAACCCGCGCGATTACGTATTGCGACTGGCGGCCGCCAAGGCCGAGGCCGGCTGGGCGGCGATGCTGGCGCAAGGCCTGGCGCCGCGTCCGGTGCTGGCCGCCGACACCACCGTCGCGCTCGGCGACGTCATCCTCGGCAAGCCGGCGGATGCGCCCGATGCGGCGCGGATGCTCAAGCTGCTGTCCGGAACCACGCACGACGTGCTGACCGGCGTCGGCCTGCGCACCAGCGCCGGCGTCGACGTCGTGCTGTCCAGCAGCCGGGTGACCTTCATGATGCTGAACGACGCGCAGATCGCCGCCTATGTGGCCAGCGGCGAGCCGATGGACAAGGCCGGTGCGTACGGGATCCAGGGGCTGGGCGGCCTGTTCGTCGCCGAGCTGTCCGGCAGCTTTACCGGTGTCGTCGGCCTGCCCTTGCACGAGACCGCGCTGCTGCTCGGTCGTCACGGCCTGGGCCATCTGGCCGGATAAGCACCTGCCGGGCTGGGCTCCACACCGGTCCTCGCGCCTCCGCGACGAAAAAAAAGGGCGACCCGGTGGGTCGCCCGCAATGCTGCTCAACACAACGTCCCGCTGTGTTCGTCCGCGCTTAACGCGGCGGCCTAGCCACGGTTGACACCGTCAGCGCGGCGACTTCGTCGGCGGTCAGCATGCGCCACTGGCCCTTGGCCGTGTCGCCGAGCCGCAGCGCCCCGATCGCGACGCGGACCAGCCGCAAGGTGCCGACGCCGTGGGCTTCGAGCAGCCGGCGGATGTGCCGGTTGCGGCCTTCGTCGAGCACGACTTCGAGCCAGGCATGCCGATCGCCCTGCCGCAGCACGCTGACGCGCTTGGCCGTCAGTTTCTCGCCCTGGTCGATCACGCCGGCGCGCATCGCGTCCAGCAAGCCGTCGTCCGGCAAGCGGTCGATCTGCACGTGGTAGGTCTTGTCGAGGTGCGAGGCCGGATCGGTCAGCCCGGCGGCCCACGCGGTGTCATTGCTGAACAGCAGCAGGCCTTCGCTGGCCTTGTCGAGCCGGCCCACCGGGCCGAGCCACGGCAGCGCCGCGCCTTCGAAGCACTGGTAGACCGTCTCGCGGCCGGCTTCGTCCGCCGCGGTGGTGACCAGGCCGCGCGGCTTGTTCAGCATCAGGTAGACATGCTGCCTGGCCGCGACCTTCTGGCCGTCGACGCGCAGTTCGTCGTCGCTGCGCACGCGCCGTTCCGGATCGGTGACGATCTTGCGGTTCACCGACACGCGGCCCTCGCGCACCAGCGCCTCGGCCTGGCTGCGCGAGCAGTAACCGAGCTTGGACAGCGTGCGGGCGAGGCCGAAGGTCGGCGTGGAGACGGAACGGGGTTTGATCGGGGCAGGCATGGGGAAAAACGCGCTCGCAGCGCGTACAGGCAAGGCAGGAAAGCGCAAACAGTAACACGACCTCGACGCCGGATCGGCCCGAAAAGCCCGGCTTGGCGATGCCGGCAAGATGCACGGCGCATCCTGCCGGGCCTGCCACGTTCACGCGCGGCAGCACCACAGCGGCAACACGGCCGGCGCGCCTACTGATCGCCCCCGGGCAGGCTGAATACATCGCCGAGGTAGTTGAGGAAATTCACGTCCTCGCACATGCCCTTGCCCGGCGTGTCGCTGACTTTCGCCACCGGCTGGCCGTTGCAGTACAAAAGCTTGATGACGATCTGCAGCGGCGTGTGGCCGGTGTCGTTGGAGAGATTGGTGCCGATGCCGAAGCTGGTCGGCGCGCGGTCGGCAAAGTGCCGGTACAGGCCAAAGGCACGCGGCAGATCGAGCCCGTCGCTGAACACCAGCTGCTTGGTCGACGGGTCGATCTTCATCTGCCGGTAGTGGGCGATCGCCTTCTCGCCCCACGCGTACGGGTCGCCCGAATCGTGGCGCAGGCCGTCGAACAATTTGCAGAAATACAGATCGAAATCGCGCAGGAAGGCATCGGTGCCGACGACGTCGGTCAGCGCGATGCCGAGGTCGCCGCGGTATTCGCGCACCCAGTGTTCGAGCGCATTGCGCTGGAAATCGCGCAGCCGCGAGCCGAAGGACTGGAAGGCCTGCAGATACTCGTGCGCCATCGTGCCGATCGGCACCAAACCGTGGCGCATCGCCAGCAGCACATTGCTGGTGCCGCGGAAATACGGTTGGGCCTCGCGCGCCAGCGTTGCGACGACCTCTTCGTGCCAGGCGCGCGAGAAACGCCGGCGGGTGCCGAAATCATAAAAAATGAAGGCAAAGCGCCGCGCCGGTTCGGCGACGAAATCGCGCAGCAGCGCGATCTTGGCGGCCAGCCGTTCACGACCGGTCGCCAGCGCCGCCGCCTGATCGACGTGACGGAAGTACACCTCGTTGACGATCGCCAGGCAGTAGATCTCGAACAGCATGCATTGGAGCATCGGCCCCTTGATCTGGATGCGCAGACCGTCCGGCTCATCGTCGGGTACCGAGACCGACACGAACTTGCGCTGCAGCTGGAACAGCCGCAGGAAGTCGATGAAGTCGGACCGGATGAAGCGCAGCCCGCCGAGGAAAGCCAGTTCGTCCTCGGTAAAGCGCAGCGTGCACAGCTGGTCGAGCTGGGCATCGATCTCGGCGGCAAAGCGCGACAGCGGCACGTCGGGCACGTTGCGGCACTTGAAACCGTACTCGGCGCGGGCCTCCGGCTGATGGTGGAGGATCTCCTGCATCATCGTGAACTTGTACAGGTCGGTATCGAGCAGCGAGGCAATCACCGGAGCGGTCATCGGACGTCCTTCGGAAGCGTAAGCCACCGATTCTAAAAGCCTGGCCGGATTGCAGCCACGGCAAGGTTCACCCGGCCCATCATTCCGGCATGAATGTTTTCATCAGTCTTACCAAACATGCGCGGTTTGCGCGGTTTCGACGCCATTTGACCGGGATCAAGGTCACATTCTCGCAACATTGCTTACATCCTTGAGCGCTGCGACAAAACCCGGAGTTAGAATGAGCCACATAAGCAGAAATTGATATTCGCCGGAAATCAGGCTGAAAAGCTCGGAGGAAACACCATGTCGATGTGCCAACGCATTGCCGGCATCGCCAGCGCCATCGGGGTCGCCGGCTTCGGCGCCCTGCTCGGCTATCAAAGCATTGCCGGTGGCGCCCAGCCCGACGGTGTCGCGTGGACGATCGCCATCGTCGCGCTGGCGCTGCTCGGCGGCACCACCTTCTGGCTGGCGCGGCGCATGCTCAACCCGATCGCCGGGCTGCGCGACGCGCTCGACGCGCTCGAACGCGACGGCGACCTCGCCGTGCGGGCGCCCGAGGGCCAGGACGACGCCGGCCAGATCGCCGCGTCATTCAACCGCTTCATCGCCCGCCAGCAGGGCGCGCTGCGCGAAGCCCAGCGCGAAATGGAAGCACTGGCGATCAGCCTGCACGAGCTGACCGCGCTGACCGGCCAGATGGCCAAGGACACGCGCACCCAGTCCGACTTCGCTGCCGCATCGGCGGCGACGGTCGAGGAAATCACCGTCAGCATCAACCACATTGCCGAGCACGCCAACGACGTCGACACCACCGTCGCCGACACCAGCCGGCAATCGGCCGACAGCGCCCAGGCGGTCGAACGCGTGACCGAGGAAGTCGGCCATGTCGCCACGGCGATGACCTCGCTGGGCACGACGATGAACGGCCTGTCGAAGAGTTCGCAGGAAATCGGCAGCATCATCGGCGTGATCCGCGACATCGCCGACCAGACCAATCTGCTGGCGCTGAACGCGGCGATCGAAGCCGCCCGCGCCGGTGAGGCCGGCCGTGGCTTTGCCGTCGTCGCCGACGAGGTCCGCAAGCTGGCCGAGCGCACCGGCCAGGCCACCGTCGAGATCGCCAAGCGCATCGAAACGGTCGGCAAGGAAACCCAGAGCGCCGTCGACAATATGGCCTACACCTCGCAGCGCGTTGGCCAGAGCGTCGAACGCGCCGGTGAAGCCCGCACCCACATGCTGCAGATCGCCGAGCAGATGAACCACGTCGTCGACGTGGTGCGCGAGATCGCCGATGCGACGCGCGAACAATCGTCGGCGACGACGACGATGGCGCAGTCGGCCGAGCAGATCAACAGCATGGCGCAGGCGACCGACTCGGCGCTGCACAACGCCAGCCAGTCGCTCTCGTCGCTCGACGAGCGCGCCGCCCGGGTGCTCGAGATCGTCGGCCGCTTCAAGCTCGCCGACATCGAAGTCCAGCACGGCTGGATGGCATCGAGCGAGGCGCGCGCGGTGTCCGAAATCAAGGCGCTGCTCAACGCGCAGGGCCATCACTGGAAAGATGCCAGCGGCGGCGCCAACCCGACCGAAACGCTGCAGCGTCGCGTCCAGCAGGGCGACGCGCCGACCGCTGCGGCGATCGGCGGCGTGAAGATCATGAACTGGGCGCGCGACGGCGTCTGTGCCGACCTGAGCGAGGTCGCCCGCGACGAACGCTGGTCGAGTTCCTTGCCGGCGGTGTTCGACGCGATGATCCAGCACGACGGCCGCTATGTCGCGGTGCCGCTCGGCGTCGCCCGTACCAATATGCTCTGGGTCAACGCCGGCATCGTCAAACGCCTCGGCCTGACCGCGCCGCGCACCTGGAACGACTTCTTCGCCATGGCCGACAAGCTCAAGGCCGCCGGCATCCCGACGCTGGCGCACTCGGAACAGAGCTGGCAGGTCGGCACGGTGTTCGAAGCGGTCGCGCTCGGCACCGGCGGCACGCCGTTCTACCTGTCGGCGTTCAGCAAGCTCGACCCGAGCGCGCTGACCGGCTCGCAGATGATCACCGCGCTGGAAACGCTCAAGCGCCTCAAGCCCTACATCACCCCGGACAGCGTCGGCCGCGACTGGAACCTCGCCACCGCCGACGTGATGAACGGCCGCGCCGCGATGCAGCTGATGGGCGATTGGGCCAAGAGCGAATTCACCCAGGGCGGCAAGGTGCAGGGCAGCGATTATCTGTGCTGGCCGGCGCCGACCAATAGCGGCGACTGGTGCTTCGCCGCCGACACGCTGACGATGTTCAAGCAGACCGACCCACGCCGCGTTAGCGCGCAACGCGACTTCGTGTCGCTGCTGATGAGCCGCGAAGGCCAGGAAGCGTTCAACTTCCACAAGGGCAACATCCCGGCGCGCACCGACGTCGATCTGGGCCGCTTCGACGACTACGCGCGCCAGTCGGCACGCGACTTCGCCAGCGCCGCGCAATCGGGCGTGCTGGTGCCGTCGTGGGCGCACAATATGGCGATGCAGGACAACGTCCGCCTCGGCTTCTTCGACGTGATCGAAGCGTACTGGAAGGACGACCGGATGAGCGCGCAGGACGCAGCCCGCCGGCTGGCCGACGCGGCGCGACGCTGAACAACAAGCAAGCAATAAACCCGCACTGCTTTGAAACCCGTCTTTGGACGGGTTTTTCTTTGGGCGTGACGTTTGCGCTGCTGGATGTGAGGTCGCGGCAGGAACGAAAACAACGGCAGCGTGTTAGCGCCTGCGGCGCGGGGATTAAAGGCATTGATGCCGGTTCCGCCCGGCGGGCGGGTTCTTTTCTTGCTTCGCCAAGAAAAGGAACCAAAAGAAGGCGACCCCGCATTCGCGCCCGCTTCGCGGGTGCTGGCCCAAGGCCATGGGCTACGCTACGGCAACAAGTTGCCAAGCTACGCCACACCTGCGCTGCGCGCCAAACGCGGCGGGGTCCTGAACTCGCCCTGCGGGCTCAAACAGCCAGGCCCCGAAACCCCGCGCTCGGCTGTGCTGCTCGGCGCTTCTGAGGGGCCATAGGCGGTTTGCCATTGGCCGTGGTTGAAAACGATGCAAACGATCCGCAGCGGGTGAACAGTGCGCCGCTTTTCAATCCCGTTCGCCAGCGCCGAGGAGTGGAGCGAGACGAGCCAGTTTTATGGCTTGGCTCGCGACCGATCGAGGGCAGCCCGGAGGGCCGCAGGGCGCGGGGCGCCTTTGGGGTGAAGGGGGCTTTGGCGAGACAAAGCTCCTTTCCCGTACGCGCGGCGGAACGCGCATCAAATGCTTTTTACTCGCGCCGAAGGCGCTAACACCCGGCCCCGCAGCGCAAGAACCGGGAAGCACCCCACGCCCGGCTGGCCGATGCTATAAGCGTCGTATCCACCCCGGATCTCGCCATGTCATCCATCGCCACCATCGAAACACGCATCGCCGCCGCCTGCCGGCAGATCGATGCCGCCGAAACCCCGCCGGCGCTGGCCGAACTCGCCGCCGCCGCCGGACTGAGCCCCTGGCATTTCCACCGCCAGTTCAAGGCGATCACCGGCGTCACGCCCAAGGCCTATGCCGCCGCGCAGCGTACCCGCCGGGTACAGGACGCGCTCGCCGCCGGCAGCTCGGTCACCGAGGCGGTCTTCAACGCCGGCTTCAACGCCAGCAGCCGCTTCTACGCGGCGGCCTCGGCCACGCTCGGCATGGCGCCGCAGCGCTTCAAGGCCGGCGGCGCCGGCGAGGCCATCCGCTTCGGCATCGGCCAGTGCTCGCTCGGCGCGCTGCTGGTCGCGGCCACCGGCACCGGCATCTGCCGGATCGAGCTGGGCGACGACGCCGATGCGCTGCTGCAAAGGCTGCAGGACGTCTTCCCGAAAGCAACGCTGATCGGCGGCGATACCGAGTTCGAAGACTGGATGGCGCGCGTCGTCGGCCTGATCGACGCACCCGAAATCGGCGCCAGCCTGCCGCTGGACATCCGCGGCAGCGCATTCCAGCAACGGGTCTGGCAAGCGCTGCGGGCGATTCCGCCCGGCGACACCGCCACCTATGCCGATATCGCCGAACGCATCGGCAGCCCCCAGTCGGTACGCGCCGTCGCCAACGCCTGCGGCGCCAACCCGCTCGCGGTGGCGATTCCCTGCCACCGCGTCGTACGGACCGACGGCGGACTGGGCGGCTACGCCTGGGGGCTGGCGCGCAAGCTGGCGTTGCTCGATCGCGAGGCCCTGCAGGCCGGCTGAGTACAGGCGGCAACGGGCGGTGTTCGCCTGCTCGTCGCCCCTCGCGCGGCGGCGCGGCTGAGGCTCCGGCATCCCGTCGGCATCGGCAGCACTTCGTCGCCGCCGGCCGCGTCTTGTCATATGCCGGTGTAATCGTCGATCGCAACGTTTAGATTGAAGCCAATCCACCGCTGCGAGAACCGCGATGAACCCCGTTGTGCTGCAGGGCGTCGGCAAGCGTTACCGGCTCGGTCAGGTCGACGTACCTGCGCTGACCGGCATCGACCTCGACATCCACCCCGACCGCTTCACCGTACTGTCCGGGCCGTCCGGCAGCGGCAAGACCACGCTGCTGAACCTGATCGGCGGCATCGACCGGCCCGACAGCGGCCGCGTCGTCGTCGACGGTCAGGATCTGGCCGGCTTGAGCGACGATGCGCTGTCGGATTTCCGCGCCCGCCGGCTCGGTTTCGTGTTCCAGAACTTCAACCTGCTGCCGGTGCTGACGGCGTTCGAGAACGTCGAATACCCGCTGCTGCTGACCGGCGTCCCCAGGCCGGAACGGCGCCGCCGCGTCGACGAACTGCTCGCCGCGGTCGGCCTGAGCGACAAGGCGACGAGCCGGCCGAACCAGCTTTCGGGCGGCCAGCGCCAGCGTGTCGCGATCGCCCGGGCGCTGGCAACCCAGCCGCAACTGGTGCTTGCCGACGAGCCGACCGCCAACCTCGACAGCCACACCGGCGGCGCCATCCTCGCGCTGATGCGGCAGATGCAGCGCGACTACCGGGTCAGCTTCGTCTTCTCGTCGCACGATCCGCAGGTGCTGGCGCAAGCCGACGACGCCGTGCACATCCGCGACGGCGCGATCACCGCGATCGAACGCAATCTGCAAGACGCGCGAGCATGAGTGCCATCCTGTCCCCGGTCGGCGGGCTCCACCTCGTCACCGCCAGTTGGGCGATGCTCGCCGGCGGCGCGCAACTGGCGCTGCCCAAGGGCGGCGACCGGCACCGCTGGCTGGGGCGCAGCTGGATGCTGGCGATGCTGGTGGTCGCGCTGTCGTCGTTCGGCCTTGGCGCCGCGCCCGGCCGTGTCGTCGGCTTCGGACCCATCCACCTGCTGTCGCTGTGGGTGCTGTGGTGCCTGTGGGCCGCGATCAGCCGCGCACGCGCCGGGCGGATCGCGGCGCACCGTGCCTACGTGATCGGCGCCTACACCGGCACCGTCGTCGCCGGGCTGTTCGCGGTATTCGGCCCGGACCGCTGGCTGCACCACACCCTGTTTGCCCTCTGATTGCCGACGAGACCCGAGATGAACACATTCCAACTGGCCGCGCGCAATCTGCTGCGCAACCGCCGCCGCTCGATCACCACGCTGTTCGCGATGATCGTCGGCGCGATCGCCATCCTGCTGTTCGGCGGCTACGCCCGCAATATCGATCTCGGCCTGCAGACGGGCTTCGTCCAGCGCAGCGGCCATCTGCAGATCCAGCACCGCGATTACTTCCTGTTCGGCACCGGCAACCCGGCCGGCTACGGCATCGCCGACTACGCCCGGCTGATCGCCGCGATCAAGGCCGATCTGCTGCTCGCCGGCCTGAGCACCGTGGTGACGCCGACGCTGAGCCTCGGCGGCATTGCCGGCAACTACGCCGCCGGCGTGTCGCGCACGGTGATCGGCAACGGTGTCGTCATCGACGACCAGAACGTCATGCGCCGCTGGAACGACTACGGTTTCGCGTTCAAGCCGCGCACGCTCAAGCTGACCGGCACGCCCGAACAGGCGGCGGTGATCGGCCGCGGCGTCGCGCGGGTGCTGCAGCTGTGCGGCCCGCTCAAGGTGCCGAACTGCCCGTCGCCGCAAGCTGCGAAACAGGACGGTGCCGACGCGCCGGCCGACATCACCGCGCTCGCCGCCGACACTGCACCGTCTCCGGCACGCGCGGCGACCCAGGTCGAACTGCTGGCCGCCAACGCCCACGGCGCGCCGAACGTCGCCCGGCTCGACGTCGTCGCCGCCGAGGCACAGGGCGTCAAGGAACTCGACGACCTCTACGTGCAGCTGCATTTCGGTGCGGCGCAGAAGCTGATCTACGGCGGCGACGGGCCCAAGGCGACGGCGATCGTGCTGCAGCTGAAACACACCGCCGACATCCCGGCAGCGCGGGCGCGGCTCGAAACGCTGCTGCAATCCGCGCCAGCCCAGCCGCTGGCGGTACTCGATTTCGCGACGCTGAACCCGAGCTACGGCCAGATCGTCGGCATGTTCGCGGCCATCTTCGGCTTTATCGCCCTGCTGATCGGCGTGATCGTGCTGTTCACCGTCGGCAACACGATGAGCATGGCGGTGATCGAGCGCACCACCGAAATCGGCACCCTGCGCGCGATCGGCCTGCGTCGCGACGGCATCCGCCGGCTGTTCGTCATCGAGGGCGCGCTGCTCGGCCTCGCCGGCAGCGGCCTCGGCGTGCTGGTCGCGCTGGCGCTGGCCTGGCTGATCAACCACGCCGGGCTGAGCTGGCTGCCACCGGGCAATCTCGAACCGGTACCGCTGACCGTGCGCGTCTGGGGCGAGCCGGCAATGATCGTCGCCACCGCAATCGGCCTGACGCTGATCGCCGCGATCTCGGCCTGGTGGCCGGCACGCAGGGCAGCCAAGCTGGAGATCGTCGATGCGCTGCGTCATGTGTAAAGAAAGTGACTATCAACATCGTTTTGCACGCCTTGATCTGCTGCTGTCCCAACCAGGAACAGCGGCAGGCCTACCCCTCAGTAGCGCCGAGCGACATGGTCAGACACGGGGTTTCGGGCGTCGCTGTTTGAGCCCGCAGGGCGAGTTTGCGACTCCCGCCGTGTCGGGCTGTGTTGCGAGGGAACCCCGCAGGGGCGCGAATGCGGGGTCGCCTTTTCTTTGGATACTTCCTTTTGGCGAAGCAAAAGAAAGTATCTCGTCCGCCGGGCGAAACCGGCGACCCAAACACCGCGCCGCGGGTGCTCAATCATTGCCGCCGCACGCTGGAGGAACAATCGTGAAAACACGGATCGCCATTGCCACCCTGCTGCTCGCCGCCACCGCCCACGCCGCGCCCGATGCACAGTCACTGCTCGCCGCCAGCGACGCCGTGCGCAACCCGGACAAGCCGTTCGGGCTGACGACGACGTTGATCGAATACCGCAACGGCAAGCAGACCGACACCAGCACGCTGGCGATCTACTCGCGCGCCGACGCGAGCAGCGGTCAGTTCCGCAGCCTGCTGCGCTTTGTCGCACCCAAGCGTGACGCCGACAAGCTGATGCTCAAGAGCGGCAACGACCTGTGGTTCTACGATCCGGCCAGCAAGGCGACGATCCGCATCTCGCCGCAGCAGCGCCTCTTGGGGCAGGCAGCCAATGGCGACGTCGTCACCGTCAACCTCGCCGGCGACTACAACGCCAGCGTCGCCGCCGAAGAAGACGTCGGCGACGGTGACAAACAGACCCGCCACGCCTACAGGCTCGATCTCAAGGCCAGGACCCCGGACGTCACCTACCACCGGATCGAGATGTGGATCGACACGGCCAGCAAGCAGCCGATCAAGGCGCGCTTCTACGCCGAGAGCGGCAGCCTGCTCAAGACCGCCTACTACCGTCGCTACCAGCAGCAGCTCGGCGTCAGCCGGCCGACCGAAACGGTGATCATCGACGGACTCGATCCGAACTGGGTCACGGTGATGCGCTTTGCCGACTACGCCTGGCGCGACGTGCCGGAAAGCTGGCTGCAGCGCGATTATCTGCCGAGATTCAAGCCGCAATGAACGCCCCGAACCGGGGGCTGACGCTGGCGCTGCTGCTCGCCGCCGTCCTCGCCCATGCCGACGACGCCCTTAGCGATGACGCCGCGCTGGCGCTCGCCGATGCCACCGCCGACACGCCGAGCAACGCGCGTGACTGGCGCTTTTTGATGGAGCTGGCCGGCGCGGGCGCGCAATACCGCTTCAACGACCAGCCCACCGAGGCCAGGCTGTCGCTCGACGGCCGCATCGACCACCGTTTCGAGGCCGACTGGCGCGTCGTGTTCGCCGACCGGCTCGACCTGCGCAGCGCCGGCGGCCACCAGCACAGCGTCAACACGCTGAAGGAGCTGTATCTGGGCTGGCAGCCGCGCGACGATCTGCTGCTCGATGCCGGCCGGATCAACACCCGCTACGGCGTCGGTTTCGGCTACAACCCGACCGATTTCTTCAAGGTCGGCGCCTTGCGCTCGGTGACCTCGGTCAACCCGGCCAGCCTGCGCGAAAACCGCCTCGGCAGCGTGATGCTGCGCGGCCAGACGCTGTGGGACAGCGGCGCGCTGACGGCGCTGTATTCGCCGAAGCTCGGTGATGCCCCCAGCGACGATGCATTCAATCCGGACTGGGGCGCCAGCAATCCGCAAGACCGCTGGCTGATCGCGGCCAGCCAGTCCTTCGGAGACAGCAACCTCAACCCGCAGCTGCTGCTCTACCACGATACGGACACGACCCAGCTCGGGCTGAACTGGAGCGTGCTGCTGGGTGATGCGACCGTCGTCTACGTCGAATGGGCCGGCGGCCGCCAGCAAAGTGTCGCCGGGCGGGCGTTCAACGTCGACGACGCGGCGTTCCGCAACGCGGTCAGCACCGGGCTGACGTGGACCGCCGCGACCAAACTATCGCTGACGCTTGAATACCAGTACGACGGCAGCGCGCTCGACGACGCCGGCTGGCAAAGGCTGCAGGGCGGTCCGGTCGAGCCCTATCTGCGCTACCGCCAGCTCGCCGCGCAGCGGCAGAACCTGACGACCCGGCACGCGGCGATGCTCTATGCGCAATGGCAGGACGCGCTGATCCAGCGCGTCGACCTCAGCGGCTTCGTCCGCCAGGACCTCATCGACGACAGCCGGCTGTCGTGGCTCGAAGTGCGCTGGCGCGGCGACGAGACCGACGTCGCGCTGCAATGGCAGTACGATGCCGGCAACAGCCGCAGCAACTACGGCGGCCTGCCGCAGCGACAGATCTGGCAGGCACTGCTGAGCCATTACTTCTGATACCGGAACCGCATCGACGATGAAACCTTCCTTCGCCCGCCGCGATTGCAACTACCCGTGGCGGCAAGAACTGGCGCTGCTGTTCGTCATCAACCAGGCGATCGCGCTGCTGCTGACGACGCTGGGCGGGCCCGGCAGCCTGTTCGACAACGTCGTGATCTCCAACGCGATCGGCGTGGCGATCTGGGCGCTGTACGAATCGATGGCGTACGCCGGCGTGCACCGCGTGCTGCGGCATCTGCTGGCGGTGCCGCTCGGGGTGTGGGGCGGCTTCAAGCTTGCGACGCTGTTCGGCGTCGCCGACATCACCCCGCGACTGGCCGATCCGCTCGGCAATTGGCGGCTGATCGCCAGCTGCCTGCTGCTTGCCGGCACGGCAACCGTCGTCATCGTGCTGTACTTCCGCGCGCTGGGCTACCGCGCCGAACTCGAAGCCGAGCAGCGCCGCGCATCCGAGGCGCGCCAGTCCGAAACCGCCGCGCAGCTGGCGCTGCTGCAGGCGCAGATCGAGCCGCACTTCCTGTTCAACACGCTGGCCAACGTCCGCAGCCTGATCACCCAGAACCCGCCGCTGGCACAGACGATGCTCGATCACCTGAACGGTTATCTGCGTGCCAGCCTCGGCCGCACCCGCCGGCCGCGCGCCAGCCTCGGCGACGAAATGCAGATCGTCGAAGCGCTGCTGGCGATTGCGGCAATCCGGCTGCAAACGCGGCTGCGTTACCGGATCGATGTCCCCGAAGCGCTGCGCGACGCCCTGTTGCCGCCGCTGCTGCTGCAACCGCTGGTCGAGAACGCGCTCGAACACGGCATCGCGGCGGCGGTCGACGGCGGCGACATCACCCTCAGCGCCGCGAACAAGGACGGCCAGCTGACGCTGACGGTCACCGACACCGGCCTCGGGCTGAACCCCGAAGCCGGCTGCGGAGCGGATGCGAACGGCAGCGGTATCGGTCTGGCCAATGTGCGCCAGCGCCTGGCCAGCCTGTACGGCGACCGGGGCCGGCTGACGCTGTCACCCAATCCGCCGCGCGGCGTGATCGCTACACTAAGCCTGCCACTGCAAAGGGAACCCGAAGCATGAGGGCCGTGCAGACCACCGACGACGAAGCGCGACTCGCCACACCAGCCTTGCCGCCGGCCAGGAGGTCCAACGCATGAGTACCGCGCTGATCGCCGACAACGAGCCGCGACTCGCCACACCAGCCTTGCCGCCGGCCAGGAGGTCCAACGCATGAGTACTGCACTGATCGCCGACGACGAGCCGCGACTCGCCACACCAGCCTTGCCGCCGGCCAGGAGGTCCAACGCATGAGTACCGCACTGATCGCCGACGACGAACCGCTGCTCGCCGCCAATCTGGCCGAGCGGCTCAGCGCGCTGTGGCCGGCGCTCGACATTGTCGCCATCGCCGCCAACGGCCTCGAAGCCGTCGCTGCGCTGAATGCCCACCGGCCCGACTTTGCCTTTCTCGACATCCGCATGCCCGGGCTGACCGGACTGCAGGTCGCACAGGCGGCGCGCGATACCCGGGTCGTCTTCGTCACGGCCTACGATGAATACGCGCTGAACGCCTTCGAACACGCGGCGATCGACTACCTGCTCAAGCCGGTCGGCGATGCGCGGTTGGCGCAATGCGTGAGCCGCCTGCAACGCGAGACCGAGCGGCCAGGTAATCAGGCCGCCGATCTCGCCGCGGTGCTGGCACAGCTTCAGGCCGGCGCGGCCGCCCCGGCGCTGGCCTGGCTCAGCGTCGGTCTGGGCGACACCACGCGGCTGATCGCGCTCGACGAGGTCGTCTATTTCGAAGCCAACAACAAGTACACCGACGTCGTCACCGCGACCGAGCGCCACCTGATCCGCACGCCGCTGAAGGACTTGCTGCCGCAGCTCGATCCGCAGCGTTTCGCCCAGGTGCACCGGGCCATCATCGTCAACCTCGGCGCCGTCGCGCGCATCCATCGCGACCTGCTGGGCCGGCAGCAGATCCACCTCAAGCAGCGCACCGACGTGCTGCCGCTGTCGCGCAGCTTCGCCGGCCGCTTCCGGCAGATGTAGCGGTGTCATATCCAGCCTCGCCGGCCGACTGATACAGGAATGGCCTTGGCGTGGCTAACAAAACCCAGCGCAGCGGTGCTGGCAAGGCGTACGAAGCGCCGACGGTACATGTCGTACGGCAAGCAAGTACAACGCAGCCAGCAGGGTTTTGTTAGCCGCGCTTACAATGAGGCGATCGACGGGCGACCACAGGAGAACGACATGACCGACTACCGCAAGACCCCGGAAGCGCTGGCGCGACTGACGCCGGAGCAGTTCCGCGTCACCCAGCAAAGCGGCACCGAGCGGCCGGGCAGCGGTGAATACCTGCACAACCACGCAGCGGGCATCTACGTCGACGTGGTGTCGGGCGAGCCGCTGTTCGCGTCGTCGGACAAGTTTGAATCCGGCTGCGGCTGGCCCAGCTTCACCAAGCCGATCGCCAACGTCAGCGAACTGCGCGATACCACGCATGGCATGATCCGTATCGAAGTACGCTCGACCCACGGCGACAGCCATCTGGGCCACGTGTTCGAAGACGGCCCGCGCGATCGCGGCGGACTGCGCTACTGCATCAACTCGGCATCGCTGCGCTTCGTGCCGCGCGCCGAGATGGTGGCGCAAGGCTACGGCGATTATCTCGACCAAGTGGAGGACATCTGATGAGCGAACGTGCCATTCTGGCCGGCGGCTGCTTCTGGGGCATGCAGGATCTGATCCGCAAACTGCCGGGCGTGCAATCGACCCGGGTCGGCTACAGCGGCGGCGACGTCGCCAATGCCACCTACCGCAACCACGGCAGCCACGCCGAAGCGATCGAGATCGTCTTCGATCCGGCGCAGACCAGCTATCGCCGGCTGCTGGCTTTCTTCTTCCAGATCCACGATCCGACGACGCCGAACCGCCAGGGCAACGACCGCGGCCCGTCGTACCGGTCGGCGATCTTTTACGAGAACGACGCCCAGCGCGCCGAGGCCTTGCGCACGATAGACGACGTCGACGCATCGGGGCTGTGGCCGGGCAAGGTCGTCACCGAAGTCGCGCCGGCCGGGCCGTTCTGGCAGGCCGAGCCCGAGCACCAGGACTACCTCGAGCGCACGCCGAACGGCTACACCTGCCACTTCCCGCGCCCGGACTGGGTGCTGCCGCAACGCGACTAGATCCGGCACCAGACGAAAAAGCCCAAGCGATTGCTTGGGCTTTTTGCTGTCGGCGGCACGGCGCCGAAGACACAGCTGCGCTCAGCGATTGAACCAGCGCACCATTTCGTCGCTGATCAGATGGCTGTTGAGCTTCTCGTCATCCCACTGGATGAACTGGCGCAGGTTCTCGACCATGTAGAAGCCGGTGTTGTCGAATTCGTCACCGATCGACTCCAGGAAGTGGAAACGGTCACCCGCGTTCTGCCGAACGCCGATGAACAGGAAGTAGACTTCGTCACCACGTTGCTGCGACGCCTTGAGCGCATTGAGGGTGTGCTGCTTGTCGCTGTTGTCGCCGTCGGTGATGAACAGCACCAGCGTGCGCTTCTTCTGACTGGCTTCCCTGGCCGGCTGGTCCTTCTGGCCCAGCATCCGGCCGAAAAAACCGGCCTTCTTTTCGGCTTGCGCTTCGTTATTGATCCATCCGGAGTCGGTCAGCACCGATTCGAGGACCCGGTGATACTCGGTTGCACCATTCCAGCCCGGCACCTTCTCGAACACGTGACGGTGGATGTAGTTCTCGAGATTGTCGATCGTGACATCGGGACAGCGATGCACCGAGCCGTGGCCCGAGCTGAACGTCGTCATCCCCATCTTGCGATCCGGATCGAAGGTCATCGCCCACGGAAACAGCCGGATCATCAGCGCGGTGGTGATCTGGTCGCGGTGCTCGTCGAAGAACGAACCGCTGACGTCCATGACGGTTTCGACCTCGGACGGCGAGAGCGTGCCCACGCCGGCCTTTTGCAGGCTGAGCATCAGCGATTTTTTGCTTTCTTCGACCTTGGTGAGGTTGACGGTAAGTTGCGACATCAAGGATTCCTTCAGGAATTAAGAGAGTCGATCAGGCGATCGATCTGGTTTTTAAGCGTGTAGCGCTGCGTTTCGTTCAACTCATCCGGCAATCCGGCGATGGCGCTCAACCACGTAGGTATATCGACGAGGACGCCGTGCTGGATCTGGGCGGCGATGGCGCACACCTGATCGCGCAGTGCCTGAAGCTGCAGCTGCTGTTGATGCAGCAGCGTCAGGCTCTTGAGCATGGACTGGCCACGTTCGAGCAGTCCCGGGGCGTAATCGGCCTGATCGAGCAGCCACGCTGCGGCTTGCGGCCAGCCTTGAATTGAATGTTGCAGCCGCGCAGTTGCCTCGCTGGCATCCGCGACACTCGCTTCAAACGACGTCAGTGCAGGCAGAACGGCACGCAACTCGTCGCGCAACAAGTCGATTTCCTCGCGCCGCTCGGCCAAGGCGCGCTTTGGGCTGCCGCGGCGCCACAGCGATGGCTCGATCGCCGCTGACTCGGCCACTTCACCGAGCAACTCGGCCAGGCGGCGCAAATGCCTCAGCGCAATCGTTTGCGTCGGATCCGAGGCCAGTTCCAGCGTCGTCTCGATCAGATCGGCGCACGCATGCTGCAGCGGCGCCCCCCAGTGGACCCACGACTGCCGCTCGAGCGTAATGCGGTTGCATTGCCCGACCGCCACCATGAAATGACGCAGCGTCGCCTCGTCGAGCTCGGGAAAGCGCGCTCGGACGGCATCCAGATCAACGTTCAGCGCGGTTGTTTTGCTTCCGGCTGGCAAGGTTGGCTGCATCGCGGGCCTGTCCACCGGCACCTCGGCGGCAGACGGCCCGACCGGTACGGTTGGGCGCATTGCCGTCACAGTGGTCACGTCCGTCTTCACCGGCGCCGCTTCGACGGGCAAGGTCGGCCGCATCACAGCGCGCGCCGGCGTTTCGCTGGCTTTCGGCGTCCCGTGCTCCGCTGGCGCG
Organism: Jeongeupia wiesaeckerbachi; assembly: GCF_050916355.1. Taxonomy (GTDB): domain Bacteria; phylum Pseudomonadota; class Gammaproteobacteria; order Burkholderiales; family Chitinibacteraceae; genus Jeongeupia; species Jeongeupia wiesaeckerbachi. The sequence goes on along the minus strand of NZ_CP136946.1, from coordinate 1,357,153 downwards.
GAAGGCAACATCGTGGGACGCATCGCCATCAGCAGTAATGGCCCAGGACGGCGTTGAAGTCGTCGTTGAAGCCGACACCGACCGCGGCAAATTCGACCTTGCCATCGGCATCGACCATCAACGACGCCAGCTGCGCGCCCTTGAAGCCGCCGAACTGGTCGGACAGGCTGGCGTTGAGCACCGTTGCGCCGTCGCTGTTGACCACTTCGACGCGCGGGTTCTTCACGTCGCGGAAATGCACCCTGCCATCCTGCGGATGCACCATGCTCAGCAGCGGAATTTCGATAAAGGTGCCCGGCGCGGCCTTCGGCAGCTTTTCCGGCGAAACGTGAATCCATTCGTCGACACCGTCGGAAATGCCGGTAGTGGCATCCTTGCTGTGCACAAGCGCGCCACCGTGCACTTCAAAAGTGCCATCGGTGTTCTGCGCAAGATGCCCGACGTTCTGGCCGTTGATCGCCCGCTTGACGTTGTAGACCGACAGGATGTCGTCGAGACTGCCCACCTTGGCACCCTGACCGCTATTGGTCGCAACCAGCGCGTGCAGATCAAGGTCGTTACCTTCGTCCCAGCTCAGTTTGATGCGGAACGGCTCGGCCTTTCTCAGGTTCAGTTGCAGCTTGACCGGGGCATCGCCGGGTTTGGTCAGCGTCAGTTCCAGTTTGTTACTCATGTGGCACTCCTCGTTCGGGGGACAGGTCGGGAAAACGATGAAACGGGATCAGGACTGCGGCGCCAGATCCGGGCGGATTTCGGCACCGATCACGGCGAGTTCGCTTCGGGCGGCATCGAACATCACCTTGGCCTCGCCAAACGCGCGCTCGTTGCTGGCACGCGCAGCGACGACCAGCGCCTGCAACTCGCGGGTTTCGTTGACGATGGCCTTGATCTGCTCCGCCTGCGCCAGACGGTTGCGGCCCGGCGCATCGGCGGCATGCTGCACGATGTCGCGGACGGTCTTCTGGCGCACCGCCTGCAGATTCGCGTCGAGCGCCGCATTGGCGTCGTCGAGCTTCTGCAGCTTCTGCACCTGCAAGGCCGAATGCAGGCTGATCAGCGTCGAGCGGATGCTGGCAAAGCGCTGCGTCGCCGTCGTGGTGACTTCGGTCAGCGTCTGGATGCCGGCATTCTGGATCTGCTTCATCACCAGCTGGTCGGCCGGCAAGCGCGTTGCGATCCCTTCTGCCGCCAGCGCCTGACTGCGCAAGGCCTCGAGCTTGTCGCGGTACTCGTTCAGGTCGAACGCCGATGTCTCGCTGCCCGCCTCAAGCGCAGCCAGTTCGCCCTCGGACTTGGCGACCAGTGCGGCCAGCAGCACCGACAGCGCCGCGTACTCGCGAAAATTGCTGCGATAGCTTTCCTTGACGCGTTCGAGCTGCTCGACTTCACCCTCGACCTTGGTCGCCACCTGCTGCAACTCGACCTGCATCTTGCTGATCACGTCGCTGAGCCGCTGGCTGCGCATCTGGATCAGGTTGCTGGTCTCTTCGAGCGCGCGGTTGATCGCCTTGTTGAGTGCCTTGCGGCTGAACAGCCCGGCAATCCGGTCGATCAGGCGCGGCTTGCCGTTCAGGATCCGTTCGGCCAGTTCCGGCAGCCGTTCCTGCTCGACCGACTCGTTCAGGCTGCTGACCAGCCGGAACAGGTTCGGCGATTCGTTTTTCTGGATACGCTCCAGAAATGCCGCAAGCGCCTGATCGAGCGCCTTGCCCTGTGCCGCACCGAACTGGCTGATCTCGCCGCGTGAAAGCGCCCGGAGCGACAGCGTCTGCAAGCGGCCATCGACCTTGGCCAGCTGCTCGGTATCGAGCACCAGGCCCGGCAGCTTGGCCTGGGCGGTCTGGATCAGTTGCGCGGTATCGACAACGGCGCCGGCCGGCGCCGGATTCAGCGTGGTGACGTTCATGCTGCCACCTCGGCGACCGGCTTGCCGCGCCACTTGAGCACCGCAGCGGCGGCAAGGACCAGCAGGAAGCCACCGATCCGGACGGTCAGATGGACATGTTCGCCGCTGAGCAGCCCCTTCAGGTAGGGCGCCAACACCGGTTCGGTCAGAATCATTTCGGCACCGATCCAGCCCATCATGCCCGCACCGATCCAGACAATGATCGGGAAGCGTTCCATCAGCTGCATGATCGCGGTCGCACCGAACAGGATGATCGGAATCGACAGCACGATGCCGGCAATGGCATAGACGGTGCTGTGCGCACCGGTGCTGTCAGCTGCGCCAACAACGGCAAACACGTTGTCGATGCTCATCATCAGGTCGGCGATGATGATGGTCTTGATTGCACCGGCAAAGTTATCGGAACTCTGGACGTTGCCGTGCGCGTCATCGGAACTGGTCAGCAGCTTGACGCCGATCACCAGCAAGTAAGCGCCGGCCACCAGTTTCAGGTAGGGAATGGTCATCAACCAGCCGGCACAGGCCAGCAGTACCGCGCGCAGCAGGATGGCACCGGCCGTGCCAACGAACATCGCCCGCTTGCGCAGCGCCGGGCGAATGCCGGCACAAGCCAGCGCAATCACAATGGCATTGTCGACGCCAAGCATGACGTCGGCGGCAATGATCTTGCCAATCGCCGGGTAATCAAGCGAAGAGAAGAAGCTCAAGAACATAGAATGCAATCCTCATGTAAGAGAGAAGATTCTATGTCACGGGGTAATTTCTTACTAATTTCAGAAGCTGAAAAGACGCAATTTCTGTGATTTTCGCAACTAAAAACCAATCAAATGCTGACGTCATTGCAAATAAATGACGCGGCGTGATCCTTGATTCAAATTTTGAAAACTTACTGAAACAATAAATACCGGCACAACCCACTGCGCAAATGACAAGGCGCCTGGATCGGAAGGGAAGCACATGTCAATTGCGCGGGCGGCTTTCGACAAGCGATTCCAGCCACCATGTCCGGCGTGCCGAGACATCGCGCACGGTCGCTGATGCGAAGTGCCGGGGCACGGTGACAAGATCATCACCGAAGCCTTGCCTCCCAAGATCGCTCAGCCGGCCGAACCGGAGCATCAGGGCAATAGTTTCGAACGTTTCCCGAACAGCGACAGCACCTGCCGCTTCCTGCGCCCGGTCTGAGTACTGCCGATGGCGCGATCGAGCCCAAAAGGCTCGCGCAGCATGGGTCGTTGCGGCCCGCTCAATCGGGAATATGGATACGTGCCTTGATGTGCTTGAGATTGGCCACCAGGGTAATGGTCATGATGACCAGCAACGACCATGAGCTCCATTTGCCGATGTGGACCGCCGACCAGGCGCCGAGCTGGTTCGGATATTTCCAGATGCCGAAAAAGGTACTGAGGTTTTCCGCTAGCCAGATAAAAAAGCCGATCAGCAGGAAAGCCAGCAGCAGCGGCATGCGCCGCGGGGTGTCCAGCGGCGTGAACACCACCGTGGCGCGCGCATATAACCCCAGGGTGCAGGCGGCGAGATACCAGCGGTAATCGCCGATAAAGTGATGGGTGAAGAAATTGGCGTAGATCAGGCTGGCCAGCAAGATGGCCATCCAGTGCGGCGGATGATGAGCGATGCGCAAGTCGAAAAAGCGCCAGGCCTGGATGATGTAGCTGCCGACCGCGGCATACATGAAGCCTGAAAACAGCGGGACGCCAAGGACCTTGGTATAGGCGAAATCCGGATACGACCACGAGCCGATGTTGCCGGAGACCTTGAATGCCTCCAGCGCAAAACCCACGACGTGAAACAGCATGATGGCCTTGAACTCGTCCAGCGTCTCCAGCCGGGTCAGCAGCATCCAGCCCTGGATGACGAGGGCAATCAGCAGGAGCGCATCGTAGCGGTGCAAGCCCAGCAGGCCGTCGCGCGGCAGCGTGAACACGGCCACAAAGAACAGCCCGGCAAACAGGCAGCAGCGCGCTTCCTTCAGGCCAAACAGCAGAAACTCCCACGCCCAGTGCCAGCCTCGCCCCCAGCTGGGGGACAGCGACGGCGGATGCAGCAGGAAGTGGTCGATCCGTCCCAGCAAGGCGTTGGGCGGGTCGATGGGAGTTGGGGCGGACATCATCGTCTCAAGCGATCGGTGAAGGTGCCCGAGTTTAATGGGCAATCGGGCCTGTGCGCCAAAGCAACGCTGTCCACGCCTGCAGCGGCGCCACGATGGTCTGCCCCGATACCACGCGCCGAACATGAGGCAGCAAGCACACGCGCCTGAAGCGGCTGACCCCGCTTTCCGCCAGGCGCTGCAAATAACAAAGGGGCCACATGGGCCCCATCAAACGGCAAAACCGGACAGCGTTTGCCTGCACCGCGTCGACACGGACGCAGAAAAGCAAAAAGCCCAACCTTTCGGCTGGGCTTCGTGCTTCGAGTATTCTGGTTGCGGGAACAGGACTCGAACCTGTGACCTTCGGGTTATGAGCCCGACGAGCTGCCAACTGCTCCATCCCGCGACAGAGAAGCCAGTATATTTCAGCACCACGACACTGTCAACGGCTTTAGCAAAAAATGTTCCAATGGACTGCAACTCACGCGCTGCTGACCGGGCCGCGTCAGTAAGCCATGCGCTGCGGCGTTCGCGAACGGCTCAATCGTGCAGCTTGATCAGCGTCGATTTGAGCTCGGTGTATTTCTCCAGCGCGTGCAGCGATTTGTCGCGGCCGTTGCCCGATTGCTTGTAGCCCCCGAACGGCAGGTTCTGGTCGCCGCCCTCCTCGTAGCAATTGACCCAGACGGTGCCGGCACGCAAGCGCCGGGCGGCAAGGTGGGCCGTGCTCAGGTCGCGCGTCCACACCGCTGCTGCCAGGCCGTAGTCGCTGTCGTTGGCGATCGCGATCGCTTCGTCGAGCGTATCGAAGACGATGACCGAGCACACCGGGCCGAAGACTTCCTCGCGCGCGATCCGGTGCGAAGGCTCGGTGACGAAAATTGTCGGCTCGATGAAATAGCCGGTCTCGGTCAGGACCGCGTTCCCGCCGGCGAGCAGCGTCGATTCGCCCCGGGCGGCGTCAATCAAGCCGAGCACGCGCCGGTACTGGATCTCGTCGACGATGGCGCCCATCTGCGTCGCCGGATCGAGCGGATCGCCGGGCGCATAGCCGCGACTGGCTTCGTGCAGCGCGTCGACAAAGGCCGGATAGACACCGCGCTGGACCAGCACGCGCGAACCGGCCGAGCACATTTCGCCCTGATTGAAGAACACGCCGTCGGCGGCGGCGCGGGCCGCGGCGTCGAGGTCCGGGCAGTCGGCGAGGATGATGTTCGGCGATTTGCCGCCCAGCTCCAGCCAGACCCGCTTGAGGTTCGATTGCGCCGCGCATTGCATGATCTGCCGGCCGGTCGCGGTCGAACCGGTAAAGCTGATGCAGTCGACGTCCGGGTGCAAGGCCAGCAGGCGGCCGGCCTCGCCGCCGCCGGGGACGACATTGAACACACCGGCGGGCAGGCCGGCCTCGGTGGCCAGCGCGGCGATGCGGATCGCCGTCAGCGGCGATTTCTCCGACGGCTTGAGCACGACGGCATTGCCGGTCGCCAGCGCCGGCGCGAATTTCCAGCTTGCCATCAGCAAGGGGAAATTCCACGGCACCACCGCAGCGACGACGCCTACCGGCTCGCGCGTCACCAGCCCGAGCAGATTGCCCGCCAGCGGCGGGACTTCGCCGCCGATCTTGTCGATCGCTTCGGCGCACCATTGCACCGCATACGCCGCCGCCGCGATGTCGACGCCCAGCGCGTGCCGGACGGGCTTGCCGGTATCGAGGCTCTCGAGCAGCGCCAGTTCTTCGGCATGTTCGCGCAGCAGCGCGGCGAAACGCAGCAGCACGCCCTTGCGCGTGGCCGGCGCCATCGCGGCCCAGCGGCCGTCGTCGAACGCCCGCCGCGACGCGGCGACGGCCGCATCGACCTCGGCCTCGCCGCAGTCGGCAACCTGCGCGAGCACGCGGCGTGTCGCCGGATTGACGGAGTCAAAGCGGCGGGCGGTGTCGACATAGCGGCCGTCGATATACGCTCGGCCCTCGATCGTCAGCGCGGCAGCGCGGGTTTGCCAGTCGTGATGGGTCGGTCCGGTCATGCGTGCCTCCGGGTGCGGCGGACAGCTCAGAAACTGGGGGGCGAATTGGCGCTGACAATTTCGGCCGCCTCTTCACCCAGATTACGGAAACGGTGCGGCAAGGCGCTCGGGAAGTAGTAACCGTCGCCAGGGCCAAGCAAATGGATCTGGCCATCGACGGTCAGCTCGACTTCGCCGCGCACGACGACACCGCATTCCTGGCCCTGATGCAGCAGCATGTCCACGCCGGTATCGGCGCCGGGTTCGTAGCGTTCGCGCAGCAGGCCGATCTGGCGGTCGGGCTGACCCGAACCGATCAGCCGCATCTGCACGCCGGCGCCGCCGAGATCGGGTTGATCGGCGCCGCGATAGATATAGCTCGGCGCCACGACGGGCAACTCGAAAGTGAAGAACTCGGCCAGCGACATCGGCAGGCCTTCGAGCACCTTTTTCAGCGAGCTGATCGACGGGCTGACGCGGTTCTGCTCGATCAGCGAGATCGTTGCATTGGTCACGCCGGCGCGCTTGGCCAGCTCGCGCTGCGACAGCCCCTGTCGACCGCGCACCAGTTTGAGGCGTTCGCCCACGTCCATGACGTCTCCGGCATCAAAAATAATCAACACACTGGCGCAGCGCAGCAATCGCTGCCACGACGAAACGGTTTGGCCGATTGCCGATCAATGGCCATTTTCTGGTGCGTTGCAACGATGGTTCGAGACCAGCGCGGCGCACCCTGTGTTTTTATCAAATGATCCGCACCGCGCCTTGTCAAATATTTTTTACATTTCCTAGACTGGAATTACGGCCTCAGCGCGACACTGAGCGCGTACTGGCCGCCCCCTGCGAATCGAATAGAGGCGCGCCGGACATTGCGTCCGCCCGTACTGATCATGGCCCTGCCCGTCATTGGTATTCCCTGCTGTCGCTGGTGGCTCAACGACAGCCAGTTCTTCCACCTCGTCACCGAGAAATACGTCGAGGCTGCGAAAGGCGCCGGCGGCCTGCCGCTGCTGATCCCGGCGCTCGGCGACACGGTGGCGGCCAGCGAGATCCTCGACCACGTCGACGGCCTGCTGCTGACCGGCAGTCCGTCCAATATCGAACCGCACCATTACGGCGGCACGCCGATCGACGGTGATTTCAACGATGCCCGCCGCGATGCGACGACGCTGCCGCTGATCCGCTCGGCCGTCGATGCCGGCGTGCCGGTGTTCGGCATCTGCCGCGGCTTTCAGGAAATGAATGTCGCCTACGGCGGCAGCCTGCATCAGGCCGTGCACGCGCAGCCCGGCATGCTCGACCACCGCGAGCCGGCCGGCAAGCTCGACGAACGCTACGGCCCCGCCCATCCGGTGTCGCTGGTCGACGGCGGCCTGTTGCACGCGCTGTTCGGCCAGACGTCGGTCCACGTCAATTCCTTGCACAAGCAGGGGATCGCGACGCTCGGTGCCGGCCTCGTCGCCGAGGCGCACGCGCCCGACGGGCTGATCGAGGCGTTCCGCGTCGCCGACGCCCAGCGTTTTGCACTGGCGGTGCAATGGCACCCCGAGTGGAAGTACTGGGAAAACCCGCTGTCGCAAGCGCTGCTCTCGGCCTTCGGCACCGCCTGCACCCAACACGCGCGCAGCAAGCGCTGAGCACCAGGAGGCCACCATGAGCGTACTCAGTGACTGGCTGCGGGAAAACCGGATCACCGAAGTCGAGTGCATCACCCCGGATTTCACCGGCATCGCCCGCGGCAAGATCGTGCCAAGGGAGAAATTCAGCGAAGAGGAAGGCATGCGCCTGCCGCAGGTGGTGCTGGTACAGACGGTGACCGGCGAGTACGCCGAACATATCGTTCCAGAAACCGACCCCGACATGGTGCTGCTGCCCGACCCGGCCAGCATCCGCCTCGTGCCGTGGGCCAAGGATCCGGTCGCGCAGGTGATTCACGATTGCTTCTATCACGATGGCCGCCCGGTCGAGATGTCGCCGCGCCATGTGCTGCGCCGGGTGCTGCAGCTGTACGAAGCGCGCGGCTGGGAGCCGGTGGTGGCGCCGGAAATGGAGTTCTACATCGTCGACGTCAATGTCGACCCCGATCTGCCGCTGCAGCCGCCGGTCGGTCGCACCGGCCGCCCCGAAACCGGCCGCAAGGCGTACTCGATCGACGCCGTGAACGAATATGACGATCTGTTTGAAGACGTTTACGACTATTGCGACGCGCAGCACCTGCAAATCGACACGCTGATTCACGAGGTCGGCGCCTGCCAGATGGAAATCAACTTCCTGCACGGCAAGGCGCTCGAACTCGCCGACCAGGTCTTCCTGTTCAAGCGCACCGTGCGCGAGGCGGCGATCCGCCACAATATGTACGCCACCTTCATGGCCAAGCCGATGGAACACGAACCGGGCTCGGCGATGCACATCCATATGAGCGTGATCGACCAGGGCAGCGGCAAGAACGTGTTTTCCAACGACGACGGCAGCCCGAGCGACGTCTTCCACTACTGCATCGGCGGCATGCAGAAATACTTCCCGCAGCTGATCGCGCTGTTCGCGCCCTATGTGAACAGCTACCGGCGGCTGGTGCGCCACACCGCCGCGCCGATCAATGTGCAATGGGGCGTGGACAACCGCACCTGCGGCATCCGCGTGCCGCAATCGGCCCCGGCGGCACGGCGGATCGAGAACCGGCTGCCCGGCGTCGACTGCAACCCCTATCTCGCGCTGGCCGGCACGCTGGCCGCCGCCTATCTCGGCATCGTCGAACAGTTGCAACCCACCGCCCCGCTCACCGGCAATGCCTACGGCCTGCCGTTTGCGTTTCCACACGGCCTCGACGACGCGATCCTGGTCCTCGGCGATTGCCCCGCCATCGCCGGCGTGCTGGGCGAGGCGTTCATCCAGGCATTCTGTGCGGTCAAGCACGCCGAATACCTCGAATACGCCCGGGTCATCAGCCCGTGGGAACGCCGCCACCTGCTGCTGCACGTGTAAACGGAGCCGCCATGGATACGTCCGACTGGAACGCCCGCCGCATCGCCGCCACGCCCCGTGGCGTCGGCATCGCCACGCCGGTCTTCGCCGCGCGCGCGCGCAACGCCGAACTGTGGGACGTCGACGGCCGCCGCTACATCGATTTTGCCGGCGGCATCGGCGTCCTCAACACCGGCCACCTGCATCCGAAGGTACAGGCGGCGGTCGCGGCGCAGCTCGCGCGCTTTTCGCACAGTTGCTACCAGGTTGCACCGTATCCGGGCTATGTCGAGCTGGCCGAACGCCTGAACGCCCGGGTGCCGATATCCGCGCCGACCAAGACCTTCTTCGTCACCACCGGCGCCGAGGCGGTCGAGAACTGCATCAAGATCGCCCGCGCCCATACCGGCCGCCCCGGCGTGATCGCCTTCGCCGGCGGTTTTCACGGCCGCACACTGCTGGGACTGGCGCTGACCGGCAAGGTCGCGCCGTACAAGCTCGGCTTCGGCCCTTACCCGGCCGACGTTTACCACGCGCCGTTTCCGAATCCGCTGCGCGGCATCAGCGTCGACGACGCGCTGGCCGGCCTGGCCAGCCTGTTCAAGACATCGATCGACGCAAGCCGGGTCGCCGCCCTCATCGTCGAACCGGTTCAGGGCGAAGGCGGCTTCAATCCGGCACCGATCGAGTTCATCCGTGCGCTCAGGGCGATCTGCGACACGCACGGCATCGTGCTGGTCGCCGACGAAATCCAGACCGGCTTCGGCCGCACCGGCAAGCTGTTCGCGATGGAACACTATGACGTCGAGGCCGACCTGTTCACGATGGCCAAGTCGCTCGCAGGTGGTTTTCCGCTGGCCGGCGTCTGCGGCCGCGCCGAGATCATGGATGCACCGGCGCCGGGCGGGCTCGGCGGCACGTATGGCGGCAGCCCGATCGGCATCGCCGCCGCGCTGGCCGTGCTCGACGTGATCGACGAGGAACAGCTGTGCGAACGCGCCGACGTCATCGGCGGGCGGATCAAGGCCCGGCTGGCCGCGCTGCGCGACGACGTGCCGCAGATTGCCGAGGTCCGTGGCGTCGGCGCGATGGTCGCCGCCGAGTTCTTCGAACACGGCCAGCCGGCGCCGGCCTTCGTCACCGCGCTCCGGAGCCGGGCCCTCGAACTCGGCCTGATCCTGCTGAGCTGCGGCAGCGACGGCAACGTCGTGCGTTTTCTTTGCCCGCTGACGATCGAAGACGCCGTGCTCGACGAGGCGCTTGACGTGATTGAACGGGCCTTGCGCGAAACTTCAGCGCGCGGCCGTTAGAATCAATCCGGAACAGCCCATCCGGGCAGACAGGACCCATGATGCTGCAACTGAACAACCCGGCCTTGCTGCGCCAGCAATGCCCGATCGCCGGTGAATGGATCGATGCCGACAGCGGCGAGACCATCTCCGTCACCAACCCGGCCACCGGTGAAACGATTGCCACGGTGCCGAAAATGGGCGCTGCCGAAACCCGCCGCGCGATCGAAGCCGCGAAAGCCGCGATGCGCGACTGGCAACGCCGCACCGCCAAGGAGCGTGCAGCGGTACTGCGGCGCTGGCACGAGCTGCTGCTCGCCAATCAGGATGACCTCGCGACCATCCTCACCGCCGAACAGGGCAAGCCGCTGGCCGAAGCGCGCGGCGAAATCGCCTACGGCGCCAGCTATCTCGAATGGTTCGCCGAGGAAGCCAAGCGCGTCTACGGCGACACCATTCCGGGCCCCAGCGCGGACAAGCGCATCATCGTGATCAAGCAGCCGGTCGGCGTCACCGCGGCGATCACGCCGTGGAATTTCCCGAATGCGATGATCGCCCGCAAGGCCGGCCCGGCGCTGGCCGCCGGCTGCGCCATGGTCTGCAAACCCGCGTCGCAAACGCCGCTGTCGGCGCTGGCGCTGGCCGCGCTCGCCTACGAGGCCGGCTTGCCGCCCGCGCTGTTCAGCGTCGTCACCGGCTCGGCCGGCGAAATCGGCGCCGAGCTCACCGGCAATCCGCTGGTCGCCAAGCTCTCGTTCACCGGCTCGACCGAGACCGGCAAAACCGTGCTGGCGCAGTGCGCCGGCACGGTGAAAAAGACGTCGATGGAGCTCGGCGGCAACGCGCCCTTCATCGTGTTCGATGATGCCGACCTCGATGCCGCCGTCGAAGGCGCCATCGCGTCGAAATACCGCAATACCGGCCAGACCTGCGTCTGTGCCAACCGGCTCTATGTGCAGGCCGGCGTCTACGACGCCTTCGCCGACAAACTCGCCGCCGCCGTCGCCAAGCTCAGGGTCGGCAACGGCTTCGAGCCCGGCGTCACCCAGGGGCCGCTGATCGACGAAAAAGCCGTGCGCAAGGTCGAGGAACACATCGCCGACGCGCTCGCCCACGGCGGCGAGCTGCTGCTCGGCGGCCGGCGCCACGCGCTCGGCCACAGTTTTTTCGAGCCGACCATCGTCAAGCACGCCAATGCACGGATGCGGGTCGCGCGCGAAGAGACCTTCGGCCCGCTGGCACCGCTGTTCCGCTTCGACACCGAAGACGAACTGATCGCCCTCGCCAACGACACCGAGTTCGGCCTCGCCAGCTATTTCTTCAGCCGCGACATCGGCCGGATCTGGCGCGTCGCCGAAGCACTCGAATACGGCATGGTCGGCGTCAATACCGGACTGATGTCGTCCGAAATGGCGCCGTTCGGTGGCGTCAAGCAATCCGGCATCGGCCGCGAGGGTTCGAAATACGGCATCGACGACTATCTCGAGCTGAAATACCTGTGCATCGGCGGCATCGACCGCTAGGGACTGTCAACACTGGATGCACAGCGGTGCTGTGCCAGGGAGCGCGCCATGAAACGGGAGCCGGTCACCGCGCATGCGCCGTCGTACTACGCCGCCAGCGCCACGCCGCAACCGTTGCGGCCGGCCTTGGACACGAAGCTCGACGTCGACGTCTGCATCATCGGCGCCGGCTATACCGGGCTGTCGGCCGGACTGCACCTGGCCGAGGCCGGCTTCAGCGTTGCCATCGTCGAGGCCGCGCGCGTCGGCTGGGGGGCGTCGGGGCGCAATGGCGGCCAGATCGTCAACTCGTACTCGCGCGATATCGACGTGATCGAAGCGCGTTATGGCATGGAGACCGCCCGCGCGCTCGGCGACATGGCTTTCGAAGGCGGCCGCATCATCCGTGAACGCGTCGCCCGCTACGCCATCGATTGCGATCTCAAGGACGGCGGCGTGTTTGCCGCCATCACGCCGGGGCAGTTTACCCACCTGAAAAAGCAAAAGGCGCTGTGGGAACGCTACGGCCACACGCAACTGCAATTGCTCGACCAGATCGAAACCCGCCAGATCGTCGCCAGCGACCGCTATTGCGGCGCCCTGCTCGACCTGAGCGGCGGCCATATCCACCCGCTCAACCTGGCCCTCGGTGAAGCCGCGGCTTTCGAATCGCTCGGCGGACGCATTTTCGAGAATTCACCGGCGATCCGCGTCGAGCGCAGCTTCCGGCCCGTCGTTCATACCCCCGGCGGTTCGGTCACGGCCAACTTCGTCATCGTCGCCGGCAACGCCTACCTCGGCGGACTGATCCCCGAGCTGGCGGCCAAATCCATGCCCTGCGGCACCCAGGTCGTCGCGACCGAGCCGCTCGGCGCGCTCGCCGACACGCTACTGCCGCAGGACTACTGCGTCGAAGACTGCAACTATCTGCTCGACTACTTCCGGCTCAGCGCCGACAAGCGCTTGCTGTTCGGCGGTGGCGTCAGCTACGGCGCACGCGACCCAACCCGCATCGAAGCGATCATCGTCCCCAAGCTGTTGAAGGTGTTTCCGCAGCTCGCCAACGTGCGGATTGACTACGCCTGGACCGGCAACTTCCTGCTCACGCTGTCGCGGATGCCGCAGATGGGTAGGCTCGATCACAACATCTATTACTCGCAGGGCTGCAGCGGCCACGGCATCACCTTCACGCATCTGGCCGGGCGCCTGCTTGCCGAGGTGCTGCAGGGTCAGGCGACACGTTTCGACGCCTTTGCGACGCTGCCCCACCTGCCATTTCCGGGCGGGCAGCTGCTGCGAGCACCGTTCACCGCGCTCGGTGCCTGGTATTACGATCTGCGCGACAAGCTCGGCATCTAGCAGACGTCGCCGTCGGACCGGCCGAAACGGCAACACCCCCGAAGCGATCGGGGGTGTTTGTGCAGATATTCGTCTGGGCGACGGACTACTCGACCAGATCCTTGTAGGCAATCCAGGTTGCATGCCCCAGCAGAGGGAACAGCAGCACGAAACCGACGAGATAAGTCGCAAACCCGACTACCGTCAGCAGCACGATCAGCGCGGCCCAGACGATCATCGCCGGCAGGTTCTCCGCCACGACGCGCAGGCTGGTCATCATCGCCGTGACGGTATCGACCTCACGGTCGGCCAGCATCGGAATCGAGACCGCGGTCAGCGCAAAAACCAGGCACGCCAGCAGGAAGCCGCCAATGACCCAGGCAATGGTGAAGCCGGCGTACTCACCGAGCAGCGAGCCGACGAAATTGTGCAATGTGATCGCTTCGCCACCGTAAAACAGCGCGAACAGAATCGCCGAGAGCCGTTCCCATGCAATCGCGATCATGAACAGCACGACGCCGAAATAGGCCAGCTGGCTGGCGTTTTTCATCAGATCGCGAATCGACTGCGCGAATGACGTCGTCCGCCCCTCCTCGCGTTCGCTGGTGAGCTCGTAGATCCCGGCCGCGCCCAGCGGCGCCAGCAACAGGAAGCCGGTAATCGACGTCGTGAACAAATGTACGTAGTGCGAGGCGAGCAACAGGACTCCCCAGCCAAGCAGCGTGATCAGCAGGCCGTGCGCGAGGCTGGGCAAGGGATGCGCTGCCAGATCCTGCCAACCGCGGGCGATCCACGAAAACGCACGGAAAGCCTCGACCTTGCGCGTGCGTGGCAGCGAAAAATGGTCGTCCAGACCGTTCAGGTGCATGTCCATTTTGGGTACTCCTTGCTGCTTAGACGCAGCTCTTCACGGGTACTTCTCGATGTAGTCAGTATCCAGCCACTACGACAGCCGGACCGATGAATGGCCGGTCACGAACGGACGGACGCCGCTAGTCTTGCTTGTCTCCGCGATTTTCTTTGCTACGTTGAAAAGCAAACATCGATACACCGGCAAGCCCAGCGGCCTGCAAACGGTGTGGACCCGCCACGGAGATAGACATGCGTGCAATGCGCACCTTGGCCGCGCTGGCCTGTTCGCTCGTCCTGCGCGGCGTAGAGGCATCGGAAAGCCGTTTCAGCTTTCAGACCCCGCAAACGCTGATCGCCCAGGACATATCCGACCTGCACACCTGGATCATGGTGATCATCATCGTGATCTTCGTCGCGGTATTCGGCGTGATGTTCTACGCGGTGTTCCGCCATCGCAAATCGCTCGGCCACAAGGCACGCCCCTTCCACGAAAACACCACCGTCGAAGTCCTGTGGACCGTGATCCCGGCGCTGATCCTCGCCGTCATGGCCTGGCCCGCCGCCAAGGTCGTGCTGGCGCAGAAGGACAGCCGCGGCGCCGCCATCACGATCAAGGCCACCGGCTACCAGTGGTTTTGGGGCTACGACTACGTCGATTACGGCTTCGGCTACAAGAGCAAGCTGGCCACGCCGCGCAAGCAGATCGACAACGCCCAGGACAAGAATCCGAACTACCTGCTCGAAGTGGACGAACCGTTGGTAGTGCCGGTCGGCCAGAAGGTTCGCATCCTGACCACCAGCAACGATGTCATCCACTCGTGGGCGATGCCCGCCTTCGGCGTCAAACAGGATGCGATTCCCGGCTTCATCCGTGACACCTGGTTCAAGGCCGAGCGCGAAGGCACGTTCCGTGGCCAGTGTTCGGAACTGTGCGGCCAGGATCACGGCTTCATGCCCGTGGTCGTCAAGGTCGTCAGCGCGGCGCAGTTCAAGGACTACGTGTCGCAGAAGCAGGCGCAGGCCAAGGCCATGGCCGACGACCCGAACAAGATCTGGGCGATGGCCGACCTCGTTGCCCGCGGCCAAAAAGTCTACGAAGCCAATTGCCAGGCCTGCCACCAGGCCAACGGCATGGGCAGCGGCCCCTTCCCGGCGCTGGTGAACTCGAAGATCGCCACCGGGCCGGTGCAAGGCCACCTGGGCATCGTGCTGCACGGCAAGAGCGCGATGCCGGCATGGCAGGGGCTGTCGGATACCGAGATCGCCGCAGTGATCACCTACGAACGCAACCACTTCAACCACGTTGGCGACATCCTGCAGCCCAAGGACGTCAAGCTCGCGCGGAAGTAGGCGCACCATGACCCAAATGGAGAGATCGATGACCGCGTCGACCGAAACGCTGCACCTGCAGCACGCCGATCATCAGGCGCACTCGGGCACCCACGGCTGGCGGCGCTGGCTGTACGCCACCAACCACAAGGACATCGGCACGCTGTACCTGTGGTTTTCGTTCAGCATGTTCATGCTCGGCGGCACGATGGCCTTGGGCATCCGTGCCGAACTGTTCCAGCCCGGACTGCAGTTCTGGCATCCGGAGTTCTTCAACCAGCTGACCACGCTGCACGGCATCATCATGGTCTTCGGTGCGATCATGCCGGCCTTCACCGGCCTGGCGAACTGGATGCTGCCGCTGATGATCGGCGCGCCCGATATGGCGTTCGCGCGGATGAACAACTGGAGCTTCTGGCTGCTGCCGCCAGCGGCGGCGCTGCTGGTCATTTCGCTATTCGTCCCCGGCGGCGCGGCTGCCGGCGGCTGGACGCTGTACCCGCCGCTGTCGATCCAGGCCGGCATGGGCATGGATCTGGCGATCTTCGCCATCCACCTGCTCGGCCTGTCATCGATCATGGGATCGATCAATATCGTCACCACGGTGCTGAACATGCGCGCGCCGGGCATGACGATGCTGAAGATGCCGATGTTCGCGTGGACATCACTGGTCACCGCCTACCTACTGATCGCCGTGGCGCCGGTGCTCGCCGGCGCGGTGACGATGCTGCTGACCGACCGCCATTTCGGCACACACTTCTTCAAGGCCGCCGGCGGCGGCGACCCGGTGCTGTTCCAGCACATTTTCTGGTTCTTCGGCCACCCGGAGGTCTACATCATGGCGCTGCCGGCCTTCGGCATCGTCAGCCAGATCCTGCCGACCTTCGCGCGCAAGCCGCTGTTCGGCTATGTGTCGATGGTCTACGCGGTATGCTCGATCGCCATCCTGTCGTTCATGGTCTGGGCCCACCACATGTTCGCGGTCGGCCTGCCGGCGACGGCGCAGCTGTTCTTCATGTTCATGACCATGCTGATCGCGGTGCCGACCGGCGTGAAGGTGTTCAACTGGATCGCGACGATGTGGCAGGGCGAGATGAGCTTCGAGACGCCGATGCTGTTCGCGATCGGCTTCGTCTGCCTGTTCACCGTCGGCGGCTTTTCCGGCCTCGTGCTGTCGATCGCGCCGATCGACATCCAGATGACCGATACCTATTACGTCGTTGCCCATTTCCACTACGTGCTGGTCGCCGGTGCGCTGTTCAGCCTCTTCGGTGCCACCTATTACTGGCTGCCGAAATGGACCGGCCATATGTACAACGAAAAGCTCGGCAAGCTGCATTTCTGGTGGTCGATGGTCTGGTTCAACGTCACCTTTTTCCCTATGCACTTCCTCGGCCTCGCCGGCATGCCGCGGCGGATTCCCGACTACCCGCTGCAGTTCACCGACTTCAACAGCGTCGCCAGCGTCGGTGCTTTCTGTTTCGGCCTCGGCCAGCTGCTCTTCCTCTACAACGTGATCAGCACGATCCGCGGTGGCGTCGGCAAGGCGCCGGCCCGACCGTGGGAAGGCGGCCATACGCTGGAATGGGAAGTCGCTTCGCCGGCACCACATCACACCTGGGAAACGCCGCCCGACGAGGCACTGGTGAAGAAGGGCCTGCGTGCACAGTTGCTGGATCAAGATCATGAGTAAAAACGTCCGCACCGCCCTCCTGCTCGCCGCACTGGCGCTGGTCTTCTTTGTCGCCGTGATCGTCCGGCAGGTGCTGTACGGGTTGCCAGGATGAACGCCGCCGTCCAGCAACACGCCAACCGTCGCACCGCGATCCGGCTCGGGCTGGTTGCTGCTGCGATGTTCAGCTTCGGCTATGTGCTGACGCCATTCTACGACGTGCTGTGCCGCGCGATCGGCCTCGACCGTGCACGCCCCGAGTTCGCTACCGCGATACCGACCGCGCTGCGGCTTGAGTTCGATACCAACGTCGCAGCCGGACTGCCGGTGACGATCGAAGCGATCGACCGCGTCGTCGCGGCCAAGGCCGGCGGACTCGTCAAGGCACGCTTTCGCATTGCCAATACCGGAGATACGCCGCTGACGATACGCGCGATCCCGAGCTTCGCGCCGGTACGCGCAGCCGGCCTGCTGCAAAAACTCGAGTGCTTCTGTTTCGATGCACTCAAGCTCGCCGCGCACGAAACGCGCGACGTCACCGTGGTGTTGCTCGTCGCCAAGGAATTGCCCGAGGAGCTGGGCGCGGCCACCTTGTCCTATACCTTGCAGCCGGCATGAAAGCGGCCATCAAGGCGGTGCTGGCCGGTTTCTTCGGCGTCCGCGGACGCAAGGGCGCCGAATCGGCCAAGCTCAAACCGGGCACGGTGATCGCCGTGGCGCTGATCGTCGCGCTGGTGATGATCCTGTTGATCCTGCTGCTGGTCCGCGTGCTGGTAGCTAGCCAAGGAGGTGGATGATGAACGTCGAAAACGGGGTGCACGACACGCACTATTTCGTGCCGGCACCGTCGCGCTGGCCCATCGTCGGCTCGCTGGCGCTGTTCCTGATGGCGCTGGGCGCAGCGTTCTGGATCAACAAGGTCCCCGGTGGCAACTGGGCCTTGCTGGCCGGGACGCTGGTGCTGGTGTGGATGCTGTTCGGCTGGTTCGGCGACGTGATCCGCGAGTCGCAGGCCCATTCGTACGGCCTGCAGGTCGATCATTCGTTCCGCTGGGGAATGAGCTGGTTCATTTTCTCCGAGGTGATGTTCTTCGCCGCCTTCTTCGGCGCACTGTTTTACACCCGGGTGATTTCGGTCCCCGAACTCGGCTTTTTCTCGGGAACGCACGAATTGCTCTGGCCCGGTTTCGTCGCCGACTGGCCGGCGGCAACCGCCCCGAAACTCGACGCGCCGTATCAGGTCATGCCAGCCGTCGGCATTCCGGCGACCAATACGGCGATTCTGCTCAGCTCGGGCGTCACGCTGACCTGGGCGCACTGGGGCATGGTCGAAAACCGGCGCAGCCATCTCAAGATCGGCCTGGCACTGACCGTGCTGCTCGGCACGCTCTTTCTGTGCCTGCAGGCCTACGAATACCACCATGCCTGGGAAACGATGGGGCTGACGCTGGCCTCGGGCGCTTACGGCGCGACGTTCTACATGCTGACCGGCTTTCACGGCATGCACGTGCTCGTCGGCACGATCATGCTGGCGACGATGCTGGTCCGGGTACTGCGCGGGCATTTCAGTGTGCAGCATCACTTCGGCTTCGAAGCCGCCGCGTGGTATTGGCACTTCGTCGACGTGGTCTGGCTGCTGCTGTTCGTTTTCGTTTACTGGCTGTAGCGGCTCAGGCGCCGTTCGGCCGCCACCAGCCGAAGTAGTAGCCGAGCAGCAGCAGCGCGAACAGGCCGACCGACAAGGCCACGCGCCATGTCAGCGACCGCACCAGCTTCGGAGAGCCCGCCGGGCCACGAACCAGTTGCAACATGGCACGACCGAGCACCAGCAGGATGACGAGCAACAGCACGATGGCGACGAGCTTCATGGATACTCCGGCTTCGGCAACGATGTGTACTGACGTTAGCACACGGCGCTACCGCGCGGCGCAGGCCATGCTCGGGATGCTGGTGCTGCTGACGCTCGTGCTCGGCGCATGGCAGTGCCAGCGTGGATTGAGCAAACAGGCGCTGGCCGCGGCGGCTAGCGACGCCCATCGCCAGCCGCCGGCGGCGTGGTCCGGCGGTGCCTTGCCGGCAACCGGAACGCGACTCCTTCCGCAAGGCAACTGGTTGCCAGCCAACACCTTCGTCCTGACCCCGCGCCCCCGGCAGGGGCGGCCCGGGGTCGAGGTGATTACCCCGTTCAGGCTGAATGACGGCCGCACCCTGCTCGTCAACCGCGGCTGGCTGGCCGACGGGCAGCCGATGCCGGCCTCGCTTCCCAAAGCACCGACGATCGAACTGGCCGCATGGCCTCGCTTCATCACGCTCGGCCCGACGCCGCCCGAAGGCATGCGCTTCCAGCACGCCGATCCGGACGCCTATGCAGGCTGGAGCCATGACGCCCGTCCTGTCGGTTACGCCTACGCCGTCGCATCGCCGGGCCTGAGCGTCGATCTGCCGCAGCCCTATCTCAATGCCGAACGCCACTTCGCCTATATGGCCAGCTGGTGGGGCATGACACTGGCCGGCGCGGCGTTGTGGTGGCGTTTTCGCAAGGAGGCAAAATGAACCGAATCGACGGGCACCGCCAGCAACGGGGCCGGCGCGTATTGCTGGCGCTGTTTGCGCTCAGTGCGCTACCGATCGTTGTGGCCCAGCTTGCCTACGACCACTGGCGACCCGCCGGCGGTCGAAGCTTCGGCGAGCTGATCGCCAAGCCCGTCACCGGCAGCGCGGCACGCTGGCGCCTGGCTGTAGTGGGCGCCGACGGCTGCGGCGCGCAGACGCAGGCGCTGCTGTTTTCGGCCGGCCAGTTGCAACGGGCGCAGGGTGAGGCGTCGCGCCGGCTCGAAACCGCGACGACCGCGCCGTGCCCGTCGGCCCTGACACTCGGCGATCATCCGCTGCTGGCACAAGCCGGACTCTATCTGATCGACCCGAACGGCAATGCCGTCTTGCGCTACCGCCCGGACCAACTCGGCGACGTCGAAGGCCGCAAGCGCGCGCTGCAGGAAATCAACAAACTGCTCAAACAGAATCGCGGCCTCGGCGGGAGGGAAACATGGCAAAGCGCCTGAACATCACCCGCGCGCTGCTGCTCGTCAGCCTGCTGTGGACGCTGGGGCTGATCATGCTCGGCGCCTGGGTCCGGCTGCACGATGCCGGGCTCGGCTGCCCCGACTGGCCGGGCTGCTACGGCCGGATCACGCCGCCCGAGGCCGCGCACGACATCGCCCACGCCGAACGGCATTTCGGCGGTGACGTCGATCCGGCCAAGGGCTGGAAGGAAATGATCCACCGCTATGCCGTCGGCGGCTACGGCCTGCTGCTGCTGTTGACCTGCGCCGCGCTGTGGCGCCAGCGCCGCCATGACGACCTGCCCACCTGGCTGGTGTTCGCGCCCTTAGCAATGCTGGTGTTCCAGGCGATGCTCGGCATGTGGACGGTGACGCTGAAACTGATGCCCGCCGTCGTCACCGCGCACCTGCTCGGCGGCATGGCGCTGCTGGCGCTGCTGGCCGCGCTGGCGGCACGCAGCACGCTTCCCCCGCTCCGTCCGCAACGTGGGCTGACGCTGTTTGCGACAACGGCCTTGCTGCTGTGCATCGCCCAAATCGCGCTCGGCGGCTGGGTGTCGAGCAACTACGCGGCGCTGGCCTGCAACGGTTTTCCTGCCTGTCAGGGCGGTTTTTTGCCGCCGCCAGGATTGGCAGAGGCGTTGCGGCCCGACCGGGCGCTGGGCCTCCGCGCCGACGGCGTTCCGCTGACAATCGGCCATCTCGCAGCCATCCACTGGCTACACCGGCTGGGCGCGCTGCTGCTGAGCCTGGCCATCGCGCTGACGCTATGGCGCGGCTGGCGGATCGCGCCCCGGCACGCCGCCCTGCTGCTGCTGGCCTTGCTGCTGCAGGGGCTGCTCGGCGTCGCCAATGTCGCATTCGGCCTGCCCTTGCCGCTCGCCGTCGCCCACAACGGCGGCGCCGCCATTCTGCTTGTCGTTCTGACCACCTTTGTCGTCCGCTGCCGCCGGGAGCCCCGTCATGCTGAGTCGTTCACTCGCCTTTCCTTCGCTCGCTGACTTCTGGCAGCTCGGCAAACCGCGCGTCGTTGCGCTGATCGTTTTCTGCGCCGCCGTCGGCATCCTGCTGGCAGCGCCGCCGGCGGCCGACTGGCCACGCTTGCTATTGTCGCTGAGCGGCATCGGCCTGGTGGCCATGGGCGCAGCGGCGGCGAACTGCCTGTTCGAGCGGGATCGCGATGCCGTGATGCGGCGCACCGCCGCACGGCCGCTGGTGCGCGGCAGCCTCGGCCAGCCCGAAGCCGCCGCCTACGCCGCAGCGCTAACCATCGGCGGGCTATGGCTGCTGCTGCAGTTCGCCAACCCGCTGACCACCGGGCTGACGCTGGCCACCTTCTTTGGCTACGCCATCGTCTACACCCGCTGGCTCAAGCCGGCGACGCCGCAGAACATCGTCATCGGTGGCGCCGCCGGCGCCATGCCACCGGTGCTTGGCTGGGCCGCCGTCAGCGGTACGATCCCGGCCGAGGCCGCCGTGCTGTTCCTGATCATCTACGCGTGGACGCCACCGCACTTCTGGGCGCTGGCGCTGTACCGCCGCGACGACTACGCCCGTGCCGGCCTGCCGATGCTGCCGGTCACGCATGGCCCGGCCTTCACCCGGCTGTCTATCCTGCTGTACGCACTGGTCCTGTCGGCGGTCGCACTGTTGCCGTTCGTGATTCGGCTGTCGGGCTGGCTCTACCTGCTTGCGGCGTGCTGGCTCAATGCCGGGTTCGTCTGGCGCGCGTGGCAGCTGTATCGTGCCGAGGAAGCGCAAAGCGACGCCCTCGCGCGCGGCCTGTTCCGTTTCTCGATCGCCTATCTCACCTGGCTGTTCGCCGCACTGCTGCTCGATCGGGCGGTGCAATGGCTTTGGTAGCCGCAAACCCACAGCCAACAAAAAAGCGCCCATCGGGGCGCTTTTTTTGACCGTATCGGCAATCAGACCGTCCAGTCGACCAGGCCGGTGTACCACGTCAGCAGCACCAGCACGCCGAACGCGATCCGGTACCACGCAAACGGAATGAAGGTATGCGTCGAGATGAACCGGAGCAAGGCACGGACAGCGATAAAGGCAAACACGAAGGACGCAAAGAAGCCGACGGCAAAGACGCCGAAATCGGCCATCTCGAGCGCGTGGCGATACTTGAGCAGACTGTAGATCGACGCGGCGCCGAGCGTCGGAATGCCGAGGAAGAAGGAAAACTCGGTCGCCGCCTTGCGCGACAGGCCAAGGAACAGGCCGCCGATAATTGTCGCACCCGAACGGCTGGTGCCCGGAATCAGCGCCAGGCACTGGGCCAGGCCGACCATCAGCGCGTCTTTCAGGCTCAGTTCGTCAACGGTTTGCACCCGCACCGTATGCTGGCGTTTCTCGGCCCACAGAATGATCAGGCCGCCGACGATGAAGGCGGTCGCGACCGGAATCGGCGCGAACAGATGCGCCTTGATCGTCTTGTTCAGCAGCAGGCCGATGATGGCCGCCGGGATGAACCCGATGACCACCGCCAGCGCCAGATTGCGCGCCGCACCGGGGCGGACCGCGCCGCTCAGTGTTGCGCCGATCTTGGCGCGATACTCCCAGACCACCGCCAGCATCGCACCCAGCTGGATGAAGATCTCGTAGACGTCGCGTTTGTCCTTGGAAAGGAAATTCAGCAGGTCGCCGGTCAGGATCAGGTGGCCGGTGCTCGAGATCGGCAGGAACTCGGTGATCCCTTCGACGGCGCCCATGATCAGCGATTTGAGCAGCAGAACGATATCCATACGGTGGCAATGCCCTTGTGTGCAGGTCGGCAAGAGCGCGCATTATAGCCATCAGCGCTTTAACGGGGGATGAACGGTCCGCAGACGCCTGATTTGCCGCCCGTCGGCCTTGCAGCATTTTTTCGCCGCCGCGGGAACTAGGCGCCGTCCCGTCGCTCTGATCACCTATGCGATGGACGTCTAGCGACGACGCGCATTTTGCTCATCTCCTCCCTGATATCGGGCGCCGCGACCAAGGCGCCCGCTTTTTTTTGCCTTTCCCCACACCGACGGTCTGCGACCGATGGCGATCAGCGCGCCTTGCGCTGCTGCTGATGCGCCACCAGCGTCGCCACCGCGTCCCTCAACGGCCCGGCTTCCAGCGTATCGGCCAGTTGTTCGAAGGCCGAACACGCCGAATCCGACAGCCGCAAGTCCTTGTTGATTCTGGATTTTTCCTGCTGCAGCGCGACTTGCACCCGTGGGCGGATTGCGCTAGCTTGCCATCCCGCAGCGCTGAGCGCATCGCGAAGCTGCGGCGCCACCACGCGTACGCGCGCGGCGGCGGCGGACGAACGTACGCCTATCAATAAGGTTTCACCGGGGCCCCAGGCGACCGAAACGCACGACGACGCGACTTCGGGTGGCACGTGGCGACGGACCGCGTCGAGCAAGTGGTTGAGCTCACCGATGCGTGCCGCCAGCCGCAGCAGCTCTCGGTCTTGACCGATGAAGCCCGAATGGCCGAACAAAGACATAGGCATTCCGGATTAAACAGGGGACATATGAATATTATTCTGGTTTCCAGCCGCTTCGCGAGGGCAATTTCACTCGGCCCGGCGGCACTGACCGCCATGCTCGTCGGCGTGCTCGGCCTGGGACTGACCGCGGGGGCCGGGATTGCGCTGCTGGCCCGTGGCGAGCGGATCGAACCCCGCTGGCCGCTGGCCCGACCGGTTCACGCCAATGTCGACGCGCTGGCGGTACGTCTGGGCGAACTGCAGGCCAAGCTGACCCGGCTCGACGGGCTGGCGAAACAGCTGGGCAGCCGCACCGGCATCGACGTCACGCCCTTCCTGTCCGACAAACCGGCGCCGCGCGGCGGCCTGACCCAGCTTGGCACGGCGCTCGACGCCAGCGACCTGTCCCGGCTGCTCGGCGACAGCGACAACCGCGCCGACGCCTATCTGGATCAGTTTTCGCTCGCGCAGCTGCGTCTCGCCGCACCGGCCGGCGATACCTTGCCGACGCGGGCACCGATGCAAAGCGGCCTGCAGTCGTCGAGCTTCGGCTGGCGCCTCGACCCGTTCAGCGGGAGACAGACTTTCCACGAAGGGATCGACTTCGTCGGCCCAATCGGTACGCCCATCCATGCGGCGGCAGCCGGCAAGGTCGCTTACGCGGCAGCCCATTCGCAGTATGGTAATATGGTCGAGCTTGATCACGGCTACGGCCTGACCAGCCGATATGCCCACGCCAGCCGCCTTCTCGTGCAGCCCGGCGACAGCGTTTCGGCCGGACAAACGATCGCCTTGCTGGGGAGCACCGGCCGCTCCACCGGCCCCCATCTGCACTTCGAGATCCGCTACAAGCAGATTGCACAAAACCCGTTGCGATTTGTCGGCTCAGCGCAAGATTCGATCACAAGTAGTACCGCATCAAGCGACTAGGGATGGATAAACTGCGGCATCGTCCCCACAATTGGGCGATGCCTTAAACGACGCCGACGGCGGATGGGGTAACCTGTCCGCCGTTCTCGTAATGAAATCACGCCCGCGTGCGCCGCATAGGCTCGCAGCGGGTCAGCTGGTAGCAGGAAAATGATCTCCACATTGTTGAAAAAAGTCTTCGGTAGCCGCAACGACCGCCTGTTGAAACAGTACGGCGTCATCGTCAAGCAGATCAATGCGCTCGAAGCGCAAACTCAGGCGTTGTCGGACGACGCGCTCAAGGCCAAGACCGAGGAATTCAAGCAACGCTACCAGAACGGCGAAAAGCTCGACGCGCTGTTGCCCGAAGCCTTTGCCGTCTGCCGTGAGGGCGCCAAGCGCAGCCTCGGCATGCGCCATTTCGACGTGCAGCTGATCGGCGGCATCACCCTGCATCAGGGCAAGATTTCCGAAATGCGTACCGGCGAAGGCAAGACGCTGGTCGCGACGCTGCCGGCCTACCTGAACGCAATCACCGGTCACGGCGTCCACGTCATTACCGTCAACGATTATCTGGCGCAGCGCGACGCCGGCATCATGAGCCAGCTGTACAACTTCCTCGGCCTGTCCTGCGGGGTCAACCTCGGCCAGATGCCGCACGATGCCAAGCAGCAAGCCTATGCCTGCGACATCACCTACGGCACCAACAACGAATTCGGCTTCGACTACCTGCGCGACAATATGGTGTTCTCGTCGGGCGAACGCGTGCAGCGCAAGCTGTCCTACGCGATCGTCGACGAAGTCGACTCGATCCTGATCGACGAAGCGCGTACGCCGCTGATCATTTCCGGCCCGGCCGACGACAGCACCGACCTATATCTGGCGATGAACACCGTGCCGCCGAAGCTGATCAAGCAGGCGAGCGAAGAAGCCGAGGAAGGCGATTACTGGGTCGACGAAAAGGCCAATTCGGTGCTGCTGTCCGAAGCCGGCCACGAACGGGTCGAGCAGATCCTCACCGAAATGGGCCTGCTGCCGGAAGGCGACAGCCTGTACGCGGCACAGCACATCAGCCTGATGCACCATCTGTACGC
This sequence comes from Jeongeupia wiesaeckerbachi, assembly GCF_050916355.1. Lineage (GTDB taxonomy): Bacteria > Pseudomonadota > Gammaproteobacteria > Burkholderiales > Chitinibacteraceae > Jeongeupia > Jeongeupia wiesaeckerbachi. The sequence goes on along the minus strand of NZ_CP136946.1, from coordinate 1,331,656 downwards.
CGCCCTGCGTGCGCACACACTGTTCCATCTCGACCAGCACTATGTGGTGCTCGACGGCGAAATCGTCATCGTCGACGAATTCACCGGCCGGCTGATGTCGGGCCGTCGCTGGTCCGAAGGCCTGCACCAGGCCGTCGAAGCCAAAGAAGGCGTCGAGATCCAGCAGGAAAACCAGACGCTGGCGACGATCACACTGCAGAACTACTTCCGCATGTACGAGAAGCTCTCGGGCATGACCGGTACGGCCGACACCGAAGCGTACGAATTCCAGCAGATCTACGGCCTCGAGACCGTGATCATCCCGACCAACAAGCCAATGGTGCGTGACGATCGTCAGGATCAGGTCTACAAGACCGCCGATGAAAAGCACGCGGCGATCATCGCCGACATCAAGGATTGCGTCTTGCGCGGCCAGCCGGCGCTGGTCGGCACGACGTCGATCGAGCAGTCCGAGCTGCTGTCTGGCATCCTCAAGAAGGACGGCATCGCCCACAACGTGCTCAACGCCAAGCAGCATGCCCGTGAGGCCGACATCGTCGCCCAGGCCGGCGCCGCCGGCGTCGTCACCATCGCGACCAATATGGCCGGTCGCGGCACCGACATCGTGCTCGGCGGCAATATCGAGCGCGACATCAAGGACATCGAGCACGACGAATCGCTCGACGATGCCGCCAAGGCCGCGAAGATCGCCGCGCTCAAGGCCGACTGGCAGATCCGCCACGATGCGGTCCTCGCCGCCGGCGGCCTGCACATCATCGGCTCCGAACGCCACGAATCGCGCCGGATCGACAACCAGCTGCGCGGTCGTGCCGGTCGCCAGGGCGACGCGGGTTCGAGCCGTTTCTACCTGTCGCTGGAAGACCCGCTGCTGCGCATTTTCGCCGGCGACCGCGTCGCCATGGTGATGGAAAAGCTCAAGCTGCCGGAAGGCGAACCGATCGAGGCCGGCATCGTGTCGCGCGCGATCGAATCGGCACAACGCAAGGTCGAAGGCCGCAACTACGACATCCGCAAGCAGCTGCTCGAGTACGATGACGTGTCGAACGAACAGCGCAAGGCGATCTATGCACAGCGCAACGAGCTGCTCGAATCGGACGACGTCTCGGCGACGATCGCCGCGATGCGCGCGAGCTTCTTCGACGACCTCGTCGCCCAGTACATTCCGCATCAGGCAATGGAAGAGCAGTGGGACATCGTCGGGCTCGAGAAGGCGCTGGCCGAATATGGCCTGAGCGCGCCGGTGACCGAATGGCTCAAGGCCGACAGCACGCTCGACGACGTCGGCGTCAAGGCCCGCGTGCAGGAACTGGCCAGCAGCACCTACGAGGCCAAGGTGGTAGAAGCCGGCGGCGATACCTTCCGCCAGTTCGAACGCTCGGTCCTGCTGCAGCATCTCGACCAGAACTGGCGCGAACACCTGTCGGGGCTGGATCACCTGCGTCAGGGCATCCACCTGCGCGGCTATGCGCAGAAGAACCCGAAGCAGGAATACAAGCGCGAAGCGTTCGAGCTGTTCTCGGACCTGCTGGCGCGGATCAAGCGCGATGTCGTGCAGATCGTGATGAATGTCGAAGTCCGCAGCCAGGCCGACGTCGACGCCGTCGCGCCGCATGCGGTGCCGGAATCGGCGCTGCAGTTCCAGCATGCCGACATCGAAGCGCTGCTGGCCAGCGGCGACGAGGATCAGATCAAGGCCGCGATCGCAGCGATGAGCGCCCAGGCGCCGACCGACGTCAAATACGCCGGCGTCAACCGCAACGATGCATGCCCTTGCGGCTCGGGCAGGAAGTTCAAGCACTGCCACGGCCAGCTCTCGTAACACCGGCCACCGGGCGGCTTGACGCCGCCCCGATCGCTTGACTAATCTGGTCAGCGATTGGGCCGATAGCTCAGCTGGGAGAGCGCCGCGTTCGCAATGCGGAGGTCGTGAGTTCGATCCTCATTCGGTCCACCAGACAACAAAGGCCAGACGTTCGCGTCTGGCCTTTGTGCGTTCCGGCGCGTATCCCCGTCGCCGGGCATGCGCCGACTCAGCCCTTGGGTTTCTTCCGGAACAGACGGCGAAGCAACGCCGCGAGCACCAGCAGCAGCACAGCGCCGGCGGCAAACTTCCATGGCGTCGACAAGCCTTGCCACAGCGCGGTCGGCTCCGCCTTGATCGCATCGAGCTCGGTCGGCGCCCTGCTGTCGATTTGCAGGATCGCCCCTTCGTCGCCGAGTACGGCAATGTCGCCACGGGTCAGCCGGAACGGCCTCGCCGGCAGCGGCGCCTGCTTGCCGATACTGCGATAGGCAATGCCCAGATACTCGCCCGACTTGGCCACTTCGACCACGGCAAGACGGTCGAGCGTGGCGAGGTCCAGCACCGCTTGCTTGTTCTTGCCGCCGTTGATGACGAGCCGGCCATTCTCGACCGAGGTCAGGGCCTGGCCGACTGGCACGTCGAGCGCGAGGAAGGGCGCATCGATGCGCGGCGTCTGGCCTGTCGGCACCACCTGCAACCTGGCCTGTGCCGCCGATATGCCGGCGGCGCCTGCAATCCGGATCAGGCGATGAAGCTGGGCTGGCGCGTCGCCGAGCCACGACGCCGGAACGGCGACATCCTGCTTTGCGCCAAATCCGGCTGCGACGCCGACGAAATCGGCCGACGGTTTGACTTCGGCCAGACGCAGATAGCTGCCCGGCAGAATACTGACCGGGTAACTGGTCGGCTGATCATGGCAGCGCAGCTGGGTCGGCTGGCGCAGAAAGCTGATCTTGACCTCGTTCCTGGCGGCCAGCACGTGCCGCGGAATTTCGGCGCGTACCCACTGCGGCCTGCCGTCCGGTTTGAGATTGGCCGAACCGATCAGGAAATCGTTAAGGAAGATCGACGCCACCGGCGCCTCGCCGGCGGCATTCGGTGCCGCGGTCACGTTGAAGCCCAGCTCGACCGGCAAGCGGTTGCCACTGACCGCGGTGACCAGGTCGAACGCCACACTGCGATCGCTGCGGCCCAACACATCGAGCGTACCGGCCATGGCGCCGAAACGGTTCAGCAACACGGTCGATTCGTCCTGCGCCGGTCCCGACGCCACCCGGACATTCAATGCCTTGCCCAGCGCAATGCCGCGCCATTGGCTCGCAAACAGACCGACCGCCTGGGCACCGGCATTCTGGTCGATCGCGATCACCGCATTACCACCCAGCATGGCCAGCCGGACATTGTCGGCCTTGCCGGCGACGAAGGCCGTGCCCTGCTGGCGCCAGGCGGTATAAGCCGCCGACGCATCGGGTGCAGCACGCTGCACCTGCTGCCCCAATGCATCGAATGCGGCGTTCACCCGCCGGATCAGCGCTTCGTCTCGGATCACCACGTCGGCGGCCAGCGGCCCGGCCTGTCCCAGTGCGAGCAAGGCCGCCAGCTCGGCATCGTTCGCCAGCCGGTGCGTCGGGCTGCGTGCGGCCAGCGCGGCAAATGCCGGAATCCCCTGCAGGCCTTCCGGCACGGCCACAGCGCTCAGGTCGAGTACATCGCCGACCGCCGGCAAGGCCCGGATCATCACCCGCTTGCCACCCTGCTCGAGCGCGAGCCCCACGCGCCAGGCCGCATCGAACGCCGGCGCCTGCAGATTGCGCTGGCTGACCAGTAGCACCGGCGCAAGCGGCAGTGCAGTCCAGGCGGTCGCAAGATCATGAATGTCGCGTGGATCAAAGCTGTAGCTCAGTGCCGAGCTCGGCGCCACGCGCAACACATTGCCCGGCGCACGCTGGTCGGCGCATTCGATGTCCGACAACACCGACGACCAAGACACGCCGAGCTGCAGGAAGCCGCTCTTGCGCGCATCGCCGCTGATCGACAGCTGCTGGGTCACGTCGCCGCGATCATCGGTGATCCGGTTCGACACCACCGGGTCGCCGTCGATCGAGAGCAACATCAGCGAGCGACCGCCGTTGCCGCGCAAATAGTTGGCGTTGAACTGCAGTGCGACATTGCGGATCGCCACCGATGCCGGCACCGGCAGATACAGGTCACGCTGGCTGTCGGCGCTGAGGATCACCGGTGCATCGATGCCCAGATCGCTCAGCGCAATCCGGCGCACGACCGTTGGCGCGCTACCCCAGCGGCTGAATTGCTCGGCAGCCGGACTGGCCGCGCCGGCCGATGGCAGCAGCAGCGCACCGGCAAGGGCAATGAGGATCAGATTCAATGGTTTCTTGTACATGGGTGGCGCTTCTGCAAAAGGTCAGCGACAGCCCGTCGCGGCGGACGGTCATCGAACGAGGCGTCTGTTTCAAACGATGCATCCGGTTTTGTCGTTACTCTACGCCGGGCACCGCCGAGCCGATTCGCCCACGCCAGCGGCGTGGTCCCACCGTGGCAGTCACTGCTGCTTACTGAATTCATTTTTCTTTGCAAGCTAATACAGCTTATAAGCCAAAGCCGTAAAAAAACATCAGGAAAGGCCGTATCGACTTACCCATCGGAGACCCGCAATGCTGGCATTCCGCTGCCGAAAATCATGCGAATTTATATGCCATGTCAAAGCGGTAGCGTCGCGACACTGGTAGCCTTGCTGCAGTCCGATCGATCGCACGCCCGCCAGAGACAGTGCTCGATCCGATTGCCCGTTGATGACTAGGAGTGAACCCATGCCCCGCGGTACCAAGATCGTCGCCACCCTCGGCCCTGCTTCGACCGACCCGGCCGTCCTCGAACAGCTGATCAAGGCCGGCGTCAACACCGTCCGCCTCAATTTCTCCCACGGCACCGCCCAGGATCACACCGACCGCGCCAACACCGTGCGCGCCATCGCCGACAAGCTCGGCGTGCCGGTCGCCGTGCTCGCCGACCTGCAGGGGCCGAAGATCCGCATCGGCAAGTTCGAAAAGAACAAGATCGAACTCAAGAAGGGCACCACCTTCATCCTCGACGCCGCCTGCGAGCTCGGCAATGCCGAACGCGTCGGCCTCGACTACAAGGAGTTGCCGAACGACGTCGAACCGGGCGCGATCCTCTTGCTCGGCGACGGCGAGCTGCAGCTCGAAGTGCTCGAGGTGCGCGGCACCGAGGTCTACACCACGGTGCTGTTCGGCGGCGTGCTGTCGAACAACAAGGGCATCAACCGCAAGGGTGGCGGCCTGACCGCGCCGGCGCTGACCGCCAAGGACATGGAAGACATCAAGACCGCCGCCGCCTTGCAGGCCGACTACATCGCGGTGTCGTTCCCGAAGAGCGCCGCCGACATGTATATGGCGCGCACGCTGTTGCGCGCCGCCGGTGGCCACGGCAGCCTGATCGCCAAGATCGAGCGCACCGAAGCGGTCGCCAACCTCGACGAAATCCTCGACGCCTCCGACGGCATCATGGTCGCCCGTGGCGATCTGGCGGTTGAAGTCGGCGACGCCAGCGTACCGGCGCTGCAGAAGATGATGATCAAGCGCGCCCGCGCCAAGCGCAAACTGACCATCACCGCGACGCAGATGATGGAATCGATGATCTCCAGCCCGGTGCCGACCCGTGCCGAAGTCTCCGACTGTGCCAACGCCGTGCTCGACGGCACCGACGCGGTGATGCTGTCGGCCGAATCGGCGGCAGGCAAATACCCGGTCGAGGCGGTCGAGGCGCTGGCGCGGACCTGCATCGAGGCCGAGCGCTCGGGCGAGTGTCGCGTTGACAGCGAAGTGCGCGGCGGCGCCGTGCAGTTCGATCGCGTCGACCAGACCGTGGCGATGGCAGCGCTGTACGCCAGCCGCCACCTGCCGCTGAAGGCCATCGTGGCGCTGACGCACTCGGGCACGTCGGCACTGTGGCTGTCGCGCTACAACAGCAATGTGCCGATCTACGCGTGTACGCTCGAACTGGCGACCTATCGCAAACTGGCGCTGTTCCGCCACGTTCAACCGATGCTGATCCCGGCCGAAGTCGGTCAGGATCGCGAAGCCCAGCTCAGTCACGCACAACTCGCCCTGCTCAAGGCCGATTTGATTGCGCCGCGCGACCGGGTGGCGCTGACCTTCGGTTCGCAGCGTGGCGGCATCAACGGCGCCGACAGCCTGCGGATCATCGAAATCAGCGGCAAATAGGTATTTACAACCCAGGACAGCTAAGCGCTGTCTCGGGTTGTATTTATTTCTCGGGCAGATCTAGGTTGATTGTGAACGCCAGGTACATACACCAGTCATTTGGCGTAATAAACTAGCAGTATCCTTACAATCCCCTTTTCTATCCAGGTGCCCCATGCCCCATTCGCACCCTGCCCGCCGAGCCTGCACGCTTTTGCTCCTGGTCTTGATCCTGGGCAGCTGGATGACCCTCGTTCGGGCCGCAACGCCACAACCCAGCGTCGCTTTTTTCTACGGCGAATCACCACCGATCGACGCGCTGTCGACCTTCGACTGGGTGGTGGTCGAACCCGGCAATCTGGCTGCCGCCCCCACCACCGGATCAACCCGCTGGTTCGCCTATATGAGCCTCGGCGAAATCACCGCCGATCAGCCGTACGCGAAATTGCTGCCATCGTCGTGGGTGCTCGGCAAGAACGAGGCCTGGGGTGGTGTCGTGGTCGACCAGAGCCAAGCCGACTGGCCGACCTTCGTCGTCGACAAGATGGTGACGCCGCTGTACCAGAAAGGCTACCGCGGGCTGTTTCTCGACACGCTGGATTCGTGGCAGATCGTCGCCAAGACCCCGCAAAGCCAGCAGGCACAGATCGACGGGCTTGCCCGCGCGATCAGGGCGATCCGGGTGCGCTATCCGGACATGCAGTTGATCGCCAACCGCGGCTTCGAGGTGATGCCCAGCATTCACGCCGATCTGGCTGCAGTGGCATTCGAATCGCTGTACCGGGGCTGGGACCAGTCCCGCAAACGCTATGTCGAGGTCAGCGAAGCCGACCGGACCTGGCTGAAACAGCAGCTCGCCCCCATCGTCAACGACTACAAGCTGCCGGTCATCGCCATCGACTACGTCGCGCCGGCCAAGCGGGCACTGGCGCGCCGCACCGCCGAACAGATTCTGGCCGACGGCTACATTCCCTGGGTCGCCGATCCCTATCTGAAAACGCTGGGCGTCGGCCTGCGCGAGGTACAGCCTCGCACGGTGCTGTTCCTTTACGACGGCCAGCGCTTTGCGACGCCGATGCGCTCAGACTTGCTGGCCTTGCTGACACCGCTCAACTATCTCGGCCTGAAACCCGAATTCGTCGATGTCCGTGGCGCCATGCCCGCCGGTACGCTGGTCGGACGTTATGCCGGCATTGTCAGCTGGCTTGATGGCGTGACCTTGCCGGCGAGCACCCAGGCATGGTTGCGGCACGCGATCGACGACGGCTTGCCCTGGGTCACCTTCGCCGGCCTCGGCGTCGAAACCCGCGGTGAATGGGCGCAGCGGCTCGGCCTGATCGATGACGGCAAGCCTGAAACCCTGGCACGCAAGATCGTGACCCAGTCACCGCTCTACGGTTTCGAGATCGCCCCCCGCCCCCAACGGGACGGCTTTCGCGGCCTGACCGCGAAACAGGGCGAGCCGCTGCTGAGTCTGAGCGACGCCAATGGTCGCCGCTTTGACGCGGCAGCCATCATGCCTTGGGGCGGCTATGTCCTCGATCCGTATTTCCGCAGCGAAATGCCCGATCAGAGCAACCGCTGGCAGCTTGATCCGATTGCTTTTTTCCAGCGCGCCCTGCGTTTGCCGCCGGGCCCGATTGCCGATGTCACCACCGAAAACGGCCGCCGTGTTTTCCTGATGCATCTGGATGGCGATGGCTTCGTTTCCCGCGCGGAAATGCCGAAACGCCCCTATGCAGGCGAAGTCATGCTGAACGAGGTGCTGAAGAAGTACGGACTGCCCGCGACGGTATCGGTCATCGAAGGCGAAGTGGCGCAGACCGGCCTGTATCCGAAAGACTCGGCCGCGGCCGAAGCCATTGCCCGGCAAATTTTCGCGCTGCCCAACGTCGAAATAGCCAGCCACTCTTACTCGCATCCGTTCCAGTGGGGCAAGATCAATACCGACAATGCCGAGGACTACCACCTCGAGATCCCCGGTTACACGCTCGACCTGAATCGCGAAATCACCGGGTCGATCGATTACATCAATCACCGCCTTGCGCCACCGGGCAAGCAGACCAAGGTGTTCCTGTGGACCGGCGATTGCAAGCCGATGCCCGACGCCGTGGCGCTGACCCGCAAGGCCGGCGTGCTCAATATGAATGGCGGCGACACCGTCATCACCAAACGCTTGCCGTCGATCACCGCAGTGGCGCCGGTGGGCCTGCCTTTTGGTGGCGAACTGCAGATCTTTGCGCCCAACCAGAACGAGAATGTCTACACCAACGACTGGACCGGTCCCTTCTACGGGTACCGGCGCGTGATCGAGACCTTCGAAATGACCGACGGCGAGCGCCGCCTCAAGCCGATCAACATCTATCTGCACTTCTACGCCGCGTCCAAACGCGCATCGCTGGACGCCGTGCAGCAAGCCGTGACCTGGGCGCTGAGCAAACCGATTACCCCGATGTTTGCATCGCAGTACATCGAACGCGCCAATGCCTTCTTTTCAGCCTCTGTCTCCCGTGACGACAAGGGCTTTGCCATCCACGCCGGTGCCTTGCGCACGGTCCGGATCCCCACCGAGCTGGGGTATCCCGACATCGGCGCCAGCCGCAACATTGCCGGCTTCAGCGAGCACGGCAAAGAGCGCTACGTGCATCTGGCCGGCGACAATGCCTATCTTGCACTGCAAGCCACCGCACCGACCCAGCCCTATCTTGCCGATGCCAGCGGCCTGTTGAAGACGTGGCAATCCGGTCCGGGAAAACTCAGCTTCGCCCTCGACTCGACCCGACCGCTGACATTCGCCATGGCGAACACCGCGCGTTGCAGCGTCCGGGCCGACAACGTCGTGCTTACCCCGCGCAACGAAGCCGCCCTGCAGCGCTATACCTTGAGCCGCCATGCCGCCCAGATCGACGTCAACTGCGGTTGAACCACCGAAGCGGGCACGGCTGGTCGCCCCGTGGGCGGTCATCGTACTGATCGCGACCACGGCCGGCGGGCTCTACCTGTTGCATACCAATGATTCGGCGCTGGGCCAGCTGGCCGAAAAGCACGGAAACGATGCGGTCTCCGTCGACTATTTGCGGGCCCTGCTGCAAACGCATCCGGAAAACGACCAGGTTCGCCGTGCACTGTTCGACGGATACATGCAGCAGCAACGCTACGGCGACGCCGAGGCCCTGCTGCCCGTCTGGGAAGCGAAGGCCGGACGGCAGCGCGAATGCCAGCAAAAACGCCTGCTCATCGCCGAAGCACGGACCACCTCGCTGCCCGCCGGGCCGACCCGCGACGCCAATCTGGCACGGCTGCGCAGCCTGCTGGCCGAAATGGCGGCCAAACCCGCAGCCGATGAAATCGACTGGCTGATCGTCAAGCTTGGCAATTACGCCCCGGATCAGCTGCCGGCGCTCTACCAGACGCTGGCGGTCCGCGATCAGGGCCGTGCGCCGCACTGGCACGAAATGGCCGGCGCCCTTGCCCTTGCCCACAGCCGGTATCGCGATGCGGCCACCAGCTATTTCGCCGCGCAGGCCGCCAGTCGTTCACCGGACAATCGCAAGCGTTACTTCCTGGCCGGCGTCGCCGCGCTGCAATCGGGCAATCTGCTCGCCGAAGCACTGAGCGCGGCCGACACCCACGGCAGCAAGCTGCTCGGCGATCGCGATGTACTGCTCGCCCTCACGCGGCTGGCCCGTGCCGCCGGCAACAGCAACGCCGCCGACAAATATGCACGGCGGCTGGTGCGGATGGCCTGGCTGGACGCACAAGCGCCCAGGCTGGCACTGACCGCCTACGCCGCGCTGCCCGCGCTTGCATGGCGCGGTGCGGCCGCCATGCGGGTCGCAGCCACGCCGAATGCCGAGTTTGACGCCGAGTCCTTCCAGCTGGCTTTCGACGTCTTCGTCGGCAATCGCAAGCTCGACGATGCCCTCGCCGTGGCAACCGCGGCGCTGAAAGCCGTCCCGGCCGACAACGGCTGGCTCAAGCGCTACGCGCAGGTCGCCGAATGGGCCGGTCATCCGCAGGACGCGCTGGCGGCGTGGCAGAAACTGGCCGTCCGGGCCGATGACAACGATGCCTGGCAAGCCATCCTGCGCCTTGCTCCCGGCCTGCTCGACGACGAAGCCTTGCTGCTGGCAAAGGAGCGTGAAGCCCGGCGCCGCTCGCTGTCGACCACCGAGCTCGATCAATTGGTATCGCAGTACGAACGAATGGCCCGACCCGAAGCCGGTATCCGCTTCCTCGAAGCGCAGTTTCTCGCCCGCCCCGAAGCCGGCCTGCTTGAGCGCGCTGCGCTGCTGCGACAACGCAGTGGCGATGATGCCGGCGCCATCGGCAACTACCAGACGCTGCTGGCGCGCTTCGGCCAACGGGTCAGCTGGGCCAGAACACTGGCCGCCCTGCGTTACAGCCGTGGCGACCTCGACGGCGCCTACCGCGCACTGGCCGATGCCCGCGGCGCGGCCACAGACGCCGACGGCGACGGCGACGGCGACGGCGACGGCGAATACTGGCGCCTGCTCGGCGATCTGGCCTGGCAATTGCAGCACGACGACGTGGCCCGCCAGGCCTACCAGCACCTGCCCGGCTCGGCGCAATGGCAAGCCGTCGATGCCGGCCGTCTGATCGCGCTGCTGCCCGCCACCGATATCACCGGACGCCGGGCCGTTGCCGATGCGGCATGGCAGCGTTTCGGCGATCCGGTCTACCTGAACCAGATCTTGGCGATCGATCTGGATCGCGACGATTACCAGTCCATCCGCCAGCGGCTGTCGGGGCTTACGGCCGGGCAACGCAAGCAACTTGCAACGGACAGCGACTTCCTGCTGCTGCGCGCCCGCTATCATCAGGAAACCAACCAGCTGGCAGCCGCACACCGCGATTTCGAGGCCGTGCTCGCGCTGAATCCCGAGCTCGGTGTTGCGCGTATCGGCCTGGTCTGGCTGCTGATCCAGCAATCGGATGCGAACGCGCTTGAAGGCCTGCTGCCGCGGCTGGAAAAACCGGCGGCGGGCGACCCTGCCCTGGCCGAGGCCGTGGCCGCCGGCTGGCAATCGCTGGGCCGGATCCAGAAGGCACTGGTCTGGCAGCGCCAGCTCCTGGCAGAACGCAGCGGCGACTTCAGCTGGCTGATGAACTATGCCGATCTCGTCGAACAAGCCGGCAACCCCGATCAGGCCTGGCGGATTCGCCGCCATGCCTGGCAGCAGCGGCCGGCCCGGCCTGACGGCAATCTCGACGTGCTGCTGGCGCAGCTACGCCTGACGCTGATGTTCGAACGTCCCGGCGCCGCCGAACGCAAGCTCTTTGCCGCCCTGGCCTCGCAAGCGCCGGGGAGTCGCAACGATGCCGCGGTCGATGAGCTCGCCTACACCTGGCTCACCGGCCGCGACGACGATGCCCGTGCGCGCTACTGGTACTGGCGCCGCTACGCCCGCAAGCTGACCGACCCGCACTATCTGACGCGGCAAAGCGCGCTGCTGCGCGGCGACGAAGCCGCGATTGCCCAAGCACTGGAAAGTGACGGCGTCGCAGTCCAGCCCGCCGACGCCACGCTGCTGGCGCACGCCGCCGGCCAGAAACCGCTGAAAACCGCGCTGGCGCACGCCGCTGCCGACGGCGCGCCCGCCAACGATGCACTGCATCTGGCGCTTGAAACCGAGCTGATCATGGACCGGCCGAACCGCATCACCGTTCAGGTCGACCGGCTGCTGCAGGACACGCTCAAGGGCACGCGCACCATCGTCGGCGCCCGCGTCGCGCTGACACCGACACTGCGGCTGACGATGCAGCTGTCCGAAACGCCCTATACCTATTCGCCAACGGGTTATCGCCAGAACAACGGCCTGCTGGTGCTGACCCTGTCCGAGGTCGGATCGGAAAACAATGCTGACGACGCGCGCTGGTCGATTTCGCTGCTGCAGCGGCGCGCCTGGGAAGACAACACCGGCGCGGCCGTGCACTGGGCCGACCGCATCGGCGGCGTCGACTGGCTGATCGAAGCCGCGCTGAACGAGCCGACCGATGACACCGTCGGGCTGACGCTGCTCGGCCGCCAGGACAGGCTGTCCTTCGGCGCCGGCTACCGCTTGCGCAGCAATCTGTCGACCCAGCTTCGCGCCAATCTCGCCCGCTATGCGCTGCAGGACGGCACCGTGCTCGGCGATAAGCAGGAACTGCTGGCCAGCATCAGCTGGCGCTTCGCCGGGCTGATATCCGCCGAGCTGATGTCGCAGACCATGTGGACCAATGCCCGCGACGTGGTGCTGCAAACGCCGGATACCTTTGCGCCGGGCGAAACGCTCAGCGCGAAAACGCTGCTGCCCGAGCATTTCCAGCGCACCACCTTCGGCGTCGGCTACGACATCGATACCGCGACGCTGCCACGACGCAGCTGGAATCCATACGGACTGATGACCATCGGCTACCAGACGATCAGCGGCGTCGAATACGGCGGCCTGTTCGGCGTCGGCGGCAGCGTGTTCGGCGGCGACCGGATGACGCTGTATGTCCAGCGCAGCAACACCGACCGCGGCGATGCCAGTCTGGACCTCGGCATGTATTACCAATGGCTGTTCTGACCCCCGACGCAGCACGACGAATCTAAACAATGAAGAGGATCATCATGCAAAGACCCACTCCCTCGCTGATCGGCCGACTGGCCTCGCTGTGCCTGCTGCTGGCGCTGTCCGGCTGCGCCGTCATCGATGTCTCGAAGAGCGCCCCGCTGCCGGCCAAGGCACAATGGGCGATGCTGCCCATCGTCAACCACACCGAAACACCACTGGCCGGTCTGCGCGCCGAATCCATCCTGCAGCCGCTGTTGCACCAGCGCGGTGTCGCCGACCTGCGCCCCTATCCGACCAGCCTGTCGAAGGAAACGATGCTGGCGCCGGACGAACGCGCGACGCTCGACGCCGCCCGCAGCTGGGCCAAGGACGAAGGATTGCGTTACGCCATCGGCGGCAGCGTCGATGAATGGCGCTACAAGGTTGGCGTCGACGGCGAGCCGGCGGTAGGGCTGAGCCTGACCGTCTGGGACCTGCAAACCGGCCAGGTCGTCTGGAGCGGCGTCGGCGGCAAAAGCGGCTTTTCGCGCGAAAGCCTCGCCGCCGTTGCGCAGAAGCTGATGCGCGACATCGTCAACGGTCTGCCGCTGTCGGAGAACACGGGTGCTGAAACTCGCTAACTGGCAGGCCCATCTCACCCAGGCGCGCCTGCACGGGTGGCACTGGGCCGAAGCGCTGGGCATGCCGGCGGCCGCGCTGGCGCTCGGGCATTGGGTCTCGCCCGGCGATCCCTTCGGCGTCGGCGCACCGTTTCCGTGGCTGTGGCTGATCCCGCTCTTGGTCGCGCTGCGCTACGGCATGCTGCCGGGGCTGAGCGCGGCGGCCGTGCTGCTGCTCGGCTGGCTGCTGCTGGCGCATGATCAGCCGGTGCCGGCAGCGTATTTCATCGGCGGACTGATCATGACGATGATCGCCGGTGAATACAGCGGCATCTGGCGCACCCGCGTGCGCCGGGTCGAGGAGCTCAACCGCTACATCGACGAGCGCCTCGACCGGCTGGCGCGCCAGCATCACCTGTTGCGCCTGTCGCACGAAAGGCTCGAACAGAACCTGATCAGCCGCCCGGTGACGCTGCGCGACGCGCTGGCGCGACTGCGCGAACTGCTCGACGCACACCACGGCCAGGGCAACCTGCCGGTCGCGCAATCGTTCCTCGATTTCATGGCGCAGTTCTGCCAGCTCGAATCCGCGGCACTGTTCGAATGGCACAACGGCGAACTCGTCCACGACCCGGTCGCGCTGATCGGCAGCGACGACAACTACGACTGCAAGGACGCGCTACTGGTTTACGCCATCAGCCGTCGAACGCTGTGCCATGTGCAGACCGACGCGCTGCAAACGGCCGACACCGAATTGCTGGTCGCCTTGCCGCTGCGCAACAGCATCGGCGCGCAGATCGGCGTGCTGGCGATCAAGCGCATGCCGTTTTTCGCGCTCAACGACGATACGCTGCAGATGATTTCGGTACTGTCGGCGTACTACGCCGAGCAGGTATCGGTCCGTGAACTGGCTGCCCCCTTGCTTGAAGCGCTGCCGGATTGCCCGGCCAGCTTTGCCTACGAGGTCTTCAACCTGCAGCGCGTCCAGCGCGAAAGCGGGCTGACCAGCTCCATCGTCGTACAGTTCTTCCGCCACAGCGCCCAACAGCATGACATTTTCAACGCCGTCCTGCGTGCACAGCGCGGCCTCGATCAGACCTGGGTCCTGCAGGACAGACCGACGCGGGCACTGATCACGCTGATGCCGCTGTCGACGGCGCGCGTCATCGAAGGCTACGTCGCGCGGATCGAGACCCTGCTGCAGGAACGCTTCGGCAAAGCACCGCTGCAGGCCGGATTCAGCTACCACTGCGTCGAGCTGACCAAGGCCGACGCCTGGATCCAGCTGCAAGGGCTGCTGCGCGAAAACCGTGCGCTTGAACCGCTCAAGCCGGAAAAGGCCGAAGCGTGAGCGTGCTGGCCGGATTGCTGCTCTGGCTGGTGTTGCCGGCGCTGAACTTGACGTTGCTGATCGCCAGCGTCCACGGTGCACGGCCGCTGGCGCCGGTGCTGCTGACGCACGCTGCGATCGGCGTCGCCGAAATCGCCCTGGCATGGTGGCTGCTGCCGCCGCCGCAACGCCGGCCGCTGCGACTGACGCTGGCGCTGCTCGGTTTGGCGGCACTGTTCCTGCCGGCGCTGGGCGTGCCGGTATTCAGCCTGGCCGCCTGGCTCGGTACGCGCAGCCGGCGCCCGCAGCTGCCGCCGCCGTTCCGGGTGCTGCCCGCGCCGGTGTTCACCTCGCGCAACCGCAGCGCGATCAGCTACGGCATGGGTGGCGTACGGATGCGTCTGGTCGATCCGCATACCCGGCCCGAGGCCAGGCTGTCGGCGCTGCTGACGCTCAAGTCGATGCCGATCCGCCATGCCAGCGAGCTGCTGCGCGACCTGCTCGACGATCCGGAGGAAGACCTGCGGCTGCTGGCCTACGGCATGCTCGAGCGCGAAGAGAAACGCCTCGACAGCCAGATCAACGCCGCACTCGAACGTTATCGTGATGGTGATCCCAGCGCCGCGCGTGCGCTGGCCTTCCTGTACTGGGAGCTGATCTACCACGATCTCGCACAGGGCGACGTACGCCAGTTTGCCGCCGGCGAGGTTGCCCGCTATCTGGACGAAGCACTGGAGGCTGCACCGCGCGAACCGGACCTGTGGATGCTGCGCGGCAAGTTCGCGCTGCTGGGCGAGCGGCTCGGCGAAGCCGGCGATGCCTTCGGCACCGCCAGCATCCTCGGCTATCCGCATGTGAAGCTGATTCCCTATCTGGCCGAACTGGCCTACGCCCGGCGTGATTTCAGCGCGATGCGCGCGCTGTTCCCCAGTCTCAATCCGCTGCACGTCAACGACACGCTGCAGCCCGTCGTCCGCTACTGGAGCCGCCGATGACCACCGACCATCCGACACGGCCCGTCGACGTCTGCCTGTTGCTCGAAGGCACCTTCCCCTATGTCAGCGGCGGCGTTTCGAGCTGGGTCAACCAGATCATCCGCGGCTTTCCCGAGCTGCAATTCGGCATCGTCTTCCTCGGCAGCCGCCGCGAAGACTACGGCGAAATGAAGTATCCGCTGCCCGAGAACGTCGCCTGGCTGACCAGCCATTTCCTGCACGATAGCCAGCACAACGAACGGCCACGCGCCCACCGTGGCGAC
The DNA here is from genome assembly GCF_050916355.1 of Jeongeupia wiesaeckerbachi. Lineage (GTDB taxonomy): Bacteria > Pseudomonadota > Gammaproteobacteria > Burkholderiales > Chitinibacteraceae > Jeongeupia > Jeongeupia wiesaeckerbachi. The sequence continues at coordinate 1,315,861 of NZ_CP136946.1, read as the reverse complement.
GCTGCCGAATTCGACGTCATCGCCAAGGCGCACGCGCACTTCCGTTCCCCCAACAACCTGGACACCTCGCCCGAGGCGGTCGAGCGCATGCTGGAGCGGCTGTTCAACGGGCTGATGAGCCGCCGCGATTTCCTCTACAGCGAAGCCGCCTGGGACTTCATCTGCAACCAGTACCGCCAGCACTCGACCGACCCGTCCTTCGTCGACTACTTCTGGACGATCAGGGCGATGCATGCGCCGGTCTGGCTGCTCGCCGAACTCGCGGCGAAGCTGCCGCCGGCACGGCTTTACCACAGCGTCTCGACCGGCTACGCCGGCTTTCTCGGCGCGCTGCTCAAACACCGGACCGGCGCGCGCCTGCTGTTGTCCGAGCACGGCATCTACACCAAGGAACGCAAGATCGACCTGTATCAGAGCGAGTGGATCCGCGACAACCGCAACGTCTTCGAGCGCGAGGCCAGCCGGATCGGCTACTTCCGCGAACTGTGGATCCGCTTCTTCGAACAGCTCGGCCGCCAGTGCTATCGCGCCGCCGACGACATCGTCGCCTTGTACGAGGCCAACCGCTTGCGGCAGGTTCGCGATGGCGCCGATACCGCGCGCACCAGCTCGATTCCCAACGGCATCGATCTGGCGCGATTGGCGCCGCTGCGCGCGCAGCGTAGCGACGCGATTCCGCCGGTGCTGTGCCTGATCGGCCGGGTCGTGCCGATCAAGGACATCAAGACCTTCATCCGTGCGATGCGCACCGTCGTCAACCGTCGACCCGACGCCGAAGCATGGATCGCCGGCCCCGAAGACGAGGCGCCCGAATACGCGCAGGAATGCCGCGAACTCACCGTCAGCCTGGGCCTGGCCGACAAGGTGCGCTTCCTCGGTTTTCAGCGCATCGATGCCTTGCTGCCGAAAATCGGCGTCGTCGTGCTCAGTTCGATTTCCGAGGCGCTGCCCCTGGTGCTGCTCGAGGGTTACGCCGCTGGCGTGCCCGCAGTCACCACCGACGTCGGCTCCTGCCGCCAGCTGGTCTACGGCCATGGCGCAGACGACGAGGCGCTCGGCGCATCCGGTCGCGTCGTCGGCGTCGCCGACCCGCAGGCACTGGCCGACGCCGCCATCGAACTGCTCGAACCCGCGAACTGGCATGCCGCGCAGGCCGCCGGCATCGCCCGGGTCGAGCGCTATTACACCCAGTCGCAGATGTTCGCCAGCTACCGCAAACTGTACGGCCCTGCCTTTGCCACGGAGACAGTCTGATGGCGGGTATCGGCTTTGAACTACGCAAGCTGCTGCGGCGCGACAGCTATCTCGGCCAGCTACAGGCCTATGCCTACGCCGGGCTGATCAGCGCCGGGCCGTGGATCCTGTCGATCATCGGCGTCCAGCTGATCGGTCTGCTGAGCCTGTCGGTCGTCGTCCCGAAGATCGCGATCGAACAGTTCCAGGTCTCGGTCACCTATCTCTTGGCGACCAGCCTGATCGTGACCGGACCGCTGCAGCTGGCGTTCACCCGCTACATTGCCGACCGGCTGTATCAGAAGCACGACCACCACGTCCTGCCGAGCTTCGTCGGCGCGCAGTTCGTCACGCTGATCGTCGCCGGCACGCTGGCGCTGGTACTGTGCTTCACCGCCTTTGCCGACGAGCCGCTCGGCTACCGGCTGTTGATGTTCAACGGCTTCGTACTGCTGTGCCTGATCTGGATCGCCGCGGTCTTCCTCTCGGGGATGAAGCGCTATCTGTCTATCGTGCTGCTGTTCGCGCTCGGCTATGGCACGACGGTGCTCATCGCATTGTGGCTGCGCCCGTGGGGGCTCGAAGGCCTGCTCGCGGGCTTTGTCGCCGGGCACGCGCTGCTGGCCGGCGGGCTGTGGTTTCTGGTCTGGCAGCACTACCCGTCCGAACGGCTGATCTCGCTGCAGTTCATGCGCCGTGGCCGGATGTATCCGGCGCTGGTGCTCACCGGGTTGTTCTACAACCTCGGCATCTGGATCGACAAGTTCATCTTCTGGATCGACCCGAGCACCAGTCAGAGCGTGATCGGCCCCTTGCGCGCCTCGCCGATCTACGACTTCCCGATCTTCATCGCCTACCTGTCGATCATTCCCGGCATGGCGGTCTTCCTGGTGCGGATCGAGACCGACTTCGTCGATTACTACAACCGCTTTTTCGACGCGGTGCGCGAAGGCGGTTCGCTCGAGCAACTGGAAACCTACCGCAACGAGATGGTGTTTTCGATCCGCCAGGGCCTGGCCGAGATCGCCAAGATCCAGGGGCTGGCAATGCTGGTCACCTATATGCTCGCCGGTGAAATCTTCGCCTGGCTCGGCCTGTCGCCGCTCTATCTGCCGCTGCTCTACGTCGACGTCTTCGCCGCCGGCCTACAGGTGGCCTTGCTGGCGGTTTTGAACGTGTTCTTCTACCTCGATGCGCGACGCATCGTCCTCGGCCTGACGGCATTGTTCGTCCTTGCCAACGCCGTGCTCAGCTGGGTATCGATCCAGCTCGGTTCAAGCTGGTACGGCTACGGCTTCGCATTGTCGCTGCTGCTGTGCGTGACGGTCGGCCTGCTGCTGCTCAACCGCAAGCTCGAGCGGCTCGAGTACGAAACCTTCATGCTGCGGTAAACTCGGAGCACACGCATCCCGCCGACCCGGCCGTCAGGCCGGCGGCCGCAAGGATTTTTGCATGACCCAAACCATCCTGTTCGTCGAAGACGATCTCGAACTCGCCGGGCTGATCGGCGGCTTCCTGCGTTCATTCGAATTCGACGTCGACCACGTTGCCGACGGCAACGATGTCATCGAGCGCGTCCGCGCCGATCCGCCGGCACTGGTACTACTCGACGTCATGCTGCCCGGCAAGGACGGCCTGACCCTCTGCCGCGAGCTGCGCGAGTTCTACACCGGCCCGGTGGTGATCCTGACCTCGCTCAACAGCGACATGAACCAGATTCTCGGCTTCGAAATCGGCGCGTCGGACTACGTCGTCAAGACCACGCCGCCGGCGGTGCTGCTGGCGCGCATCCGCGCCCATCTGCGCAGCACGCCGACCACGTCGCTGACTGCCGCACCGGCCGCCGCCGGCGAGCGCAGCACCTTGAATTTCGGCAAGCTCACCGTCGACCAGCGCAACCGCACCGCCAACTACCAGGGCGAGCCGCTGGGGCTGTCGACCGGCGACTTCGATCTGCTGTGGGAACTGGCCAGCCATGCCGGCGAAATCCTCTCGCGCGATCACCTGCTGAAGAAATTGCGCGGCATCGATTACGACGGCCTCGACCGCAGCATCGACGTCGCGATCTCGCGGCTCAGAAAGAAGCTCGACGACGATCCGCACGAACCACGCAAGATCAAGACCATCCGTCACAAGGGTTATCTCTTCGCCACCGACATCTGGTGGCAGGAGTAGTGGCACGGGCGGCTGCGCCGGCTTGCCACTGCGTCGGATGCGCCTCGCAGTCCTCATGGGCCATACGCCCATTCCGGTTGCTGCGGTGCTGCCTCCTTGTTGCAAACCGGCTCGCTCGTTCCGATGCCCCATCGCCGGTCACCGGCTCGCATCGTCCGATGCCGGCGCGGCTTGTCCCTCACCGTGCCGCACCACCTTCGCGCTAGGAACCCGATGCGCAAGCTTTTCCTCCGGTTCTACCTGACCGTCGTCATCTGTTTCCTCGGCGCCGCGCTGCTGGTCGGCTCGTTCTACAAGCACATGATCGAGCGCACCAACGAGCGCTATCTGACCGACATCTTCCAGTCGACGATCACCATCATCGAGGAAGAACTCGGCGACCTGCCGCAATCGCTGTGGCACGACGAAATCAGCCGATTGCGCGGCACGCTGCCGGTGCCGGTGCAGGTCGAAGCGCTCGACGCCTATGTGCTCAGCCCCGACAACCGCGTGGCACTCGCCTCGGGCGACATCATCCTCGTCGCCGACGCCGGCCTGTACCTGCACCGGATACCGAAAACCGACCTGATGGTCGTCCTCGGCCCGGTGTCCTACCTCGAACAGCTCGACAACGTCTCCTGGCCCGACATCGTCGCGCTGGCGCTGATGTGCCTGGCGCTCGGCCTGCCGACGTGGCTGTGGCTGCGGCCCTTCTGGCGCGACCTGCTGGCGATGATCCGCCAGAGCCGCAAGGTCGGCACCGGCGATTTCAGCGTGCGCGTCTCGCTCGACGAGGCCTCGCCGCTGGCGCCGCTGGGTGCGACCTTCAACCGGATGGCGCACGATGTCGAAGAACTGAGCGCCAGCCGCCAGGCGATGATCGACGCGATCTCGCACGATCTGCGCACGCCGCTGGCCCGGCTGCGTTACCGACTCGAAGCACTGAAGGCCGGTGCCGACACGCCCGCCGTCGCCGCCGGCATGGAGCGCGACCTCGACAATATCGATGCGCTGATCGAGGAATGGCTGACGCTGCGAAGCCTTGAAGCACGCAAGCTGACGATGGAACTGCAGCCGCTGGAAATCCTGCCGTGGCTGTCTCGCCAGCTCGACGAGCTCAGCGTCTCCGGCAATGCCATTCCGCTGACCAATGCCACGCCGGTCAGGGCGCCATGGCTGGCCGCCGATAGTTATTACCTGTCGCGCGCCCTCGGCAACCTCGTCAGCAACGCCCGCCGCTACGGCGGCGGCCGGGTCGAGGTCACGCTGGCGTGGCAGGACGGCATGGCGCAACTGTTCGTCGACGACGACGGCCCGGGCATTCCCGAAGAGGCGCGGGCACGGCTGGTCAAGGCGTTCGAGCGCCTCGAAGGCAGCCGCAACCGCGACAGCGGCGGTTTCGGCCTTGGCCTCGCCATTGTCGCGATGATCATGCGCGGCCACGGCGGCGACGTACGCATCGACGACTCGCCCATCGGTGGCGCCCGCCTCGTGTTGTCCTGGCCGACCACGCTGCGCGACGCCGGCAAGCTCTAGCCCGGACACGCCGCTTTCTTGCCGGCGTACACGGCGTTACACGTCGCTACCAAGCGCGCATCGACCCTGTAAGCCAGTTTTTTGATAATCGCCTCCAACACAAGACGTGTTCTTCTTACTTGGAAACTGATCATCATGAAAAAACTGCTCGCCGTTCTCGTCGCTGGTGTGTTCGCTACCGCTGCTGCTGCTGGTATGGCTGCTGACGCTTCGCCGGCGTCCAGCGTCAAGGCTGTGAAGGTTGAGAAGCACGCTCACAAGAAGAGCGCGTCGACTGCTTCGGCTGCACAAAAGGCTCAAGCCAAGAAGGCTGCTTCGACCGCTTCGGCCGCGCAAAAGGCTCAAGCTAAGAAGGCTGCTTCGACCGCTTCGGCTGCACAAAAGGCGCAAGCTAAGAAGGCTGCTTCGACCGCTTCGGCAGCGCAAAAGGCTCAATCGAAGAAGGCTGCTTCGACCGCTTCGGCTGCGCAAAAGGCGCAAGCTAAGAAGGCTGCTTCGACCGCTTCGGCAGTGCAAAAGGCTCAATCGAAGAAGGCCGCATCGGCTGCTTCGGCCGCACAAAAGGCGCAAGCCAAGAAGGCCGCTTCGGCTGCTTCGGCTGCACAAAAGGCGCAAGCCAAGAAGGCTGCTTCGACCGCTTCGGCAGTGCAAAAGGCTCAATCGAAGAAGGCCGCTTCGGCTGCTTCGGCTGCTGCTGCCAAGTAATCACTGGCTCGCTCAAGCACGAAAAAACGGGGACACTGTCCCCGTTTTTGCATTTCAGGATCGCCTACCTTGCGTTACCTCGTTTCCCTGTTTCTGCTCGCAGTGACCGTCACCGCCCACGCCGATCCGGCCAGCGAACGCAAAGCACTGTTTTTCGGCCGCGACGATCGCGTCGCCATCTCCGCCCCGTATGCCGCGCCGTATGCCGCGATCGGCCAGCTGGAAACACGCGCCGCCAGCACCTGCACCGCGACGCTGGTCGCCCCTGACCTCGCGGTCACGGCCGCGCACTGCTTCCTGATGGACAAGGGCAAGATCGACGCCGGGCTATGGTTCAAGGCCGGCTTCCACAAAGGTCACTATCAGGCCCGCTATCGCGTCGTCGATCAGGTGTTCCACCCGAAATTCCGCGCCGGCCTCGTCTACAAGGGCGACGACGTCTATATCGAGCCATCGGCGGCGCGCTACGACATCGCCTGGCTCAAGCTCGAACGCGCCGACGGCACCGCACCGGCGCCGATTCCGCTGTTCAAGGGCGATCGCCAGACGCTGAGCGCCGCGCTCAAGGGGGCCGGCTACCGCGCAACGCAGGCCGGGTTTGCCGAAGACCACGACGACATTCTCACCGCGCATCGCGACTGCACGATCACCAAATTCCGTAGCAACAACACGCTCTACCACCGCTGCGACACGCTGTCGGGCGACTCGGGATCGCCGTTGTTCATCAACACCGATGGCGGCCCGCAGCTGATCGCGGTGCAAAGCTCGGCACCGGACTGGTTCAACCGCAAGAAGGCCGACAACGTCGCGGTGACGGTGCTGCAACTGCCCGAACGCCCCTAGCCCGATCCATTCGGCGGCTGCGGCTGCGCATCCCGCCCTCGTCCGATGCGCCGAACGCCTCCCAGCGTTCCTCAACACAGCCCTCATGGACCTGCCTGTCCATTCCGGCGGCTGCGCTTCGGGCGCGGCCAACCTGCTTTGGCTCGCTCGCCGACTGAACCGGGCTTGTATGGGCCCACCGATGTTTTCGGTAGAATGGTCTGATTCGATTGGAGTTTGTCGCGATGGATATCAAAAGCTATATGCAAGACGTCGGCCATCAGGCCCGCGCCGCCAGCCGTGCGATGGCCAAGGCCAATACCGGTGCCAAGAACGCCGCGCTGAATGCGATCGCCGACGCCATCGTCCGCGACGCCGCCGCGCTGCTGGCAGCCAACGCACAGGACATGGCACAGGCACGCGCCGACGGTCTCGACGCCGCCCTGCTCGACCGCTTGCAGCTGACCGACAAAACCATCGCGACCATGGCCGAGGGCCTGCGCCAGATCGCCGCCCTGCCCGATCCGATCGGTGTGATGGGTGATTTCAAATACCGGCCGAGCGGCATCCAGGTCGGCAAGATGCGCGTGCCGCTCGGCGTGATCGGCATCATCTACGAAGCCCGCCCGAACGTCACCGCCGACGCCGCCGGTCTGTGCATCAAGTCCGGCAACGCCACCATCCTGCGCGGCGGCCGCGAGGCGTTCCACTGCAATCAGGCGATCGCCAAGCTGGTCAAGGAAGGCCTCGAAACCGCCGGCCTGCCGGCCGCCGCGGTACAGATCGTCGAAACGCCGGATCGCGCCGCCGTCGGCGAATTGATCACGATGACCGAGTTCGTCGACGTGATCGTCCCGCGCGGCGGCAAGGGCCTGATCGCGCGGATCGCCGCCGATGCACGCGTCCCGGTGATCAAGCACCTCGACGGCATCTGCCACGTCTACATCGACGACGAAGCCGATCCGGAAAAAGCCATCCGCATCGCCGACAACGCCAAGACGCACCGCTACGGCACCTGCAACACGATGGAAACGCTGCTGGTCAACGACACCGTCGCCGAGCTGATCCTGCCGCCGCTGGCCGAGATCTACCGTGCCAAGGGCGTTGAACTGCGTGGCTGCGCCAAGACCCGCGACATCCTGCCGGGCATCGTTGCGGCGACCATTGATGACTGGACCACCGAATACCTGGCGCCGATTCTGGCGATCAAGATCGTCGCCGACATGGACGAAGCGATCGACCACATCAACAGCTACGGCTCGCACCACACCGACGCGATCGTGACCGAGAACTACACCAAGTCGCGGCGCTTCCTGCGCGAAGTCGACTCGGCGAGCGTGATGATCAACGCCTCGACCCGCTTCGCCGACGGCTTTGAATACGGCCTCGGCGCCGAGATCGGCATCTCGACCGACAAGATCCACGCCAGAGGGCCCGTGGGCCTCGAAGGGCTGACCAGCGAGAAATGGATCGTATTCGGCGATGGCGAAATCCGCGTTTGAGTCCGACTGAAGTACACCGGCCCGCCTTGCGGCGGGCCGTTTGCTTTAAAACACGATGAATAGAATCGGCATCTACGGCGGCAGTTTCGACCCGATCCACAACGGCCATCTCGCGTTTGCGCGCTGCCTGCGCGACACTTTCGGCTTGACCGAAGTGCGGCTGATCCCGACCGGCCTGCCACCGCATCGCGCTGCGCTGCGCGTATCGCCGCAGCAGCGACTGGACTGGGTCCGGCTGGCGATCGCCGGCGAGCCCGGCCTGCGTGTCGACGACCGGGAAATCCGCCGCGATGGCTACAGCTATACCACCGACACACTGACCGAGTTGCAGACCGAATTCCCCGATGCCCTGCTGGTCTGGCTGATTGGTGCCGACTCGCTGGCCGGTCTGCCGGGCTGGCGCCGCTGGCGGACGCTGCTCGACCTGGGGCATCTGATCGTCGTACCCCGCCCCGGCATCGATCTGGACCATTTGTCCGGCGAAATCGGCCGTGAATATGCCAAACGGCTGGTAACAGCCGCACCCGAAACGCTGGCTCGCGGTAAAATCAGCCGATTACCGAGCCCGCTGACGACGATTTCGTCGACCGAACTGCGCGAGAAACTGGCGCGTGGCGACGATGTATCGGCACTGACGCCGATCGCCGACGAACTCACCGCCAGCGGCCTCTACCGGACTACACCCTAGGAAAAACATGAACGAACTGACCCAAGCGATGCGTGACGTGGCCGTTGCGGCGCTCGAAGACATCAAGGGCAAGGACATCCTCGCCCTCGATACCACCGAACTGACCGAACTCTTCGACTGCATGGTCGTCTGCTCGGGCGACTCGAACCGTCAGGTGCGCGCGCTCGCCAACAACGTCGCGGTCGAACTCAAGGCCAAGGGCTACGACATCGTCGGTACCGAAGGCGAAGAGAGCGGCGACTGGGTGCTGGTCGACGCCGGTGAACTCGTTGTGCACGTGATGCTGCCGGCAGTCCGCGACTACTACGATCTGGAACAGTTGTGGGGCGGCCAGAAGCCGACCTTCAACCCGCTCGGCAAGAGCTGGACCGCCGTCTGATCGCGACCGCCTCCGCAAGATGAAAAGCCCGGCCCAGCCGGGCTTTTTGCTGCCCGCTGACCGTGCAAGAAGACCGCGGACGCTTCCCATATCCTTATAACCAGGCAATCTTTCTGCACTGGTTTTATTACGGTAGATTCGGCCTTATTCCGTATTGTCCCGGCCCGTTGCGGGCCCGCCGTGGAGCACCATGAACCTTGTAAGTGAAGCGAGGCTGACTCACCTCAAGCAACTCGAAGCCGAGTCGATCCACATCATCCGCGAGGTCGCGGCCGAGTTCGACAACCCGGTGATGCTGTATTCGATCGGCAAGGATTCGGCCGTGATGCTGCATCTGGCCAAGAAAGCGTTCGCGCCGGGCAAGCCGCCGTTCCCGCTGATGCACGTCGACACGACCTGGAAATTCCAGGACATGTACAAGCTGCGCGACAAGCAGAAGGCCGAGGGCTGGAACCTGATCACCTATGTGAACGAGGAAGGCGTCAAGGCCGGCATCAACCCATTCACCGCCGGTAGCGCCAAGCACACCGACGTGATGAAGACCGAAGGCCTGAAGCAGGCGCTGAACAAGTACGGCTTCGACGCCGCCTTCGGTGGCGCGCGCCGCGACGAGGAAAAGAGCCGCGCCAAAGAGCGTGTCTACAGTTTCCGCGACAAGAACCACCGCTGGGACCCGAAGAATCAGCGCCCCGAGCTGTGGAACATCTACAACTCGCGCATCGACAAGGGTGAATCGATCCGGGTGTTCCCGATCTCGAACTGGACCGAACTCGACATCTGGCAATACATCTATCTGGAAAACATCGAGATCGTGCCGCTGTACTACTCGGCCGAACGCGAAGTCGTCGACTACAACGGCACGCTGGTGATGATCGACGACGAGCGCATCCTGCAATATCTGACGCCGGAACAGACGGCGACGATTCGCAAGGAATGGGTACGCTTCCGCACACTGGGCTGTTATCCGCTGACCGGCGCCGTGGTTTCGAAGGCACAGACCTTGCCGGAAATCATCCAGGAAATGCTGCTGACCACCACGTCCGAGCGCCAGGGCCGCGCCATCGACCACGACAGCGCCGGATCGATGGAGAAGAAGAAAATGGAAGGTTATTTCTGAGCGAGGCCGCGCCGATGTTTGCCATCCTGGTTGAGTACCTGCGACCGCTGGACGAGATCGACGCCCTGGTGCCAGCGCACCGGGCCTTTCTCAAGACCCAGTACGACGCAGGCGTGTTCCTGCTCTCCGGTCCGCAGGTTCCGCGCACCGGCGGGCTGATTCTGGCCCGTGGCCTGAGCCGCGAAGCGCTCGAAGCGCTGACGCAGCAGGACCCGTTCTACCAGGCCGGCGCGGCGCGCTACCAGATCATCGAATTCGCGCCCAACCTCTCCGCCGACGCCCTTTCCTTCCTGCGCACCTGAGCCGCGGGATACCACTGGATCACACCATGTCCCACCAATCCGATCTGATCGCCAGCGACATCCTCGCTTACCTGAAGCAGCACGAGAACAAGGATCTGCTGCGCTTCATCACCTGCGGCAACGTCGACGACGGCAAATCCACGCTGATCGGCCGGCTGCTGCACGACTCGAAGCTGATCTTCGAAGACCACCTTGCCGCGATCAAGAAAGACAGCCAGAAGTACAACACCACCGACGAAGAATTCGATCTGGCACTACTGGTCGATGGCCTGCAGGCCGAGCGCGAGCAAGGCATCACCATCGACGTCGCCTATCGTTACTTCAGCACCGAAAAGCGCAAGTTCATCATCGCCGACTGCCCGGGCCACGAGCAGTACACGCGCAATATGGCGACCGGCGCATCGACCTGCGATCTGGCCATCATCCTGATCGACGCCCGCTACGGCGTGCAGACGCAAACGCGCCGCCACAGCTTCATCGTCTCGCTGCTCGGCATCAAGCACGTCATCGTCGCGGTCAACAAGATGGATCTGGTCGATTTCAGCGAGGCGCGCTTCGCCGAAATCAAGACGGAGTACCTGAAGTTTGCCGAAGCGCTCGACATCGACGATATCCGCTTCGTACCGATCTCGGCGCTGAAGGGCGACAACGTCGTCAACGCCTCGACCCGTGCGCCGTGGTACGACGGCGCCACGCTCATGGGCCTGCTGGAAAGCGTGCAGATCAACAAGAACGCCAAGCTCGACGCCTTCCGGCTGCCGGTGCAGTACGTCAACCGCCCCAACCTCGACTTCCGCGGCTTCTGCGGCACCATCGCCGCCGGCCACGTCGTCCACGGTGACGAAGTCGTCGCGCTGCCGTCGGGCAAGTCGAGCCGCGTCAAGGCCGTCGTCACGTATGAAGGCGAACAAGCCGCCGGTTTCGCCGGCCAGGCGATCACGCTGACGCTGGAAGACGAAATCGACGTCAGCCGTGGCGATCTTCTGGTGCGCAAATCGGATGTGCAACCGCAAATCTCGTCGGCCTTCAGCGCCCACGTCGTGTGGATGAACGAAGCGCCGCTGCTCGTGGGCAAGGAATACCAGTTCAAGCTGGGCGGCAAGAGCGTCTACGGCCGTATCAGCAAGATCGAGCACCGCATCGACGTCAACACGCTGGCGAAAGTATCGGTCGATTCACTGCAACTGAACGAAATCGCCCTCGTCACGCTCGAAACCAGCGCCCCAGTCGTCTTCGACGCCTACACCGCCTGCCGTGGCACCGGCAGCTTCATCATCATCGACCGGCTGAGCAATGCGACGGCGGGGGCGGGGATGATTGTTGCTGCGGCCGAATCACGTGGCGTAAGTGGCGAGGCCGATGAACTGGCAAGGTTGCGGGCATTCGAGGTGGAGCTAAATGCGCTGGTGCGGAAGTACTTTCCGCATTGGGAAGCAAAAGACCTGCTTCGCAGCCTGAAGTAACCAAACATAAGCCCGCTCAGTTGAACGGGCTTATCGTTGCATACAACCATCAATCATCGGCCTGACGAGCCCCACTGCACTGGTCCGCACCGACGTACTGCATGAACGCGGTTTCAAGATTCAGGCTCGGCTTCACCTCCAGAATCTGGTGCCCAGTTTTCTCAAGACGATGTAACAATTCCCACAGCTGCGGTTGCGCCACATCGGCAAACCAGCGCAACCCCACATCGGCCGACATGCCATCTACCGCGCCCTCGCCGACGCTGCGGACGGTAAAGCGCTGTTCTCCGCCCAAGAGCTCATACGGAGACTGCACGGTTTTCAGTTCGCCCTTGTGAATCAATCCAAATCGGTCGGCCAGTCGTTCGACGTCGTACAACACGTGAGACGAGAAGAAAATGGTCCCACCTTGGTGACGGTAATCCATCAGGATATCGACCACCTCCTTGCGCCCGATCGGATCAAGCCCCGAAAGCGGCTCATCCAGAATCAGTAGCTTGGGTTGGACCGCCAGCGCATGCGCCAAGGCCGTCCGCTGCGTCATACCCTTGGAAAAACTGCGGATGCGTTTTTTTGCAACATGGGCAATACCGAAGCGCTCCAGCCAGCCCATGCAATGCTCGCGCAAATTCAATACTGTCACGCCATGCAATTTGCAGCCCATTTCCAGCGTTTCGAGAGGAGTCAGGTAGTCAAGCAAATATGGATTCTCGGGCACATATCCAACACCCCGTCTTGCGTCAGCATGCACCACCGAAATGCCAAATATCGCAGCAGTTCCTGACGTAGCGGCAATACTCCCGGTCAAAATCTTGATTGTTGTACTTTTTCCAGCACCATTCTGCCCGATAAAGCCGAATGCCTCCCCACGGTCCACATTCAGATTCAGATTGCGGATGGCGGAAACAACATTTCTTTTACGCGAAAAATCTTTTGATAAATGTGAAATTGAAAGTGCTTGTTCCATAAATCCAGCCTGCCTATATTTACAACTATTTGACTGCTACTTTCCCTGCGCCATTCAATACAAACACTTTCCCGAGCGGATCAGCGGGAATGGATTTCAACTGACCAGCATCAACAAGTTCAGCCAGCGAGCTTGGTGCCCTCCCGGTCTTTTCGCGATAAGTAGCTACGGCCGATGCCAGCAGCTTCATTGCATACAGGCGATCCAACCGTGCCTGCAATGTCCGCTTCATGTCCTCTTGTCGAGTTTGATCTCGCATTGCTGTGACGACCGCGATGGCTGAATCAAATTGGTCCGATTTTTCCACCCATTTCGCGGCAATGTTTGTCAGTGCACGCCGATTGACTCCCTCGGATCGCTCGGCTGCAACTCGCAAATCGGCAGCTGCATCCAGATATTTCTGCTCGAAATAGTACTGATTGAAGCCATGAAAAAACATGGGTAATGGATCATTCCAGCGTGCAACACCTGCACGCATCAGCACACGTTGCGCCGTAGCATATTCGCCGTTCCACGACAAAATGGCAGCCGCAGTATAGTAGTTGTCCTCGTTGAACGAATTGAGCAAACTGGCATTCTCTTGCACGACGGCAAGGCTACGCAACGTTGCCTTATCCAAGCTTTGCGTTCCCACCGTTACCGCCCGGAACACCTCGTAATTGGCAGCTAGATATCGGTCTCCCGCAAAGGCGAAAATGCTCAGAGCCGGTGGGAGCGCGAAATTTAACGTCGTTTCGACCCGTTCCCGGGGTTGCTGGCGCGCCAATGAGCCAGTGAACACATAGACGAGCAATGCGACCAGCAATCCCTTCCATAGGTGCAGGCGCGTCATTCTGCTCCTCCCACCGCAATACTCCGATCCAGCAAGATGATTGCATCCGCAACTGCATCAGACCAATTACCCGGCTCTTTCTGAAACACGACCGAAACCGATGAATAAACCCGATGTGGTTTGGCGGCTAATCCCCACCGCCAATCGCTTGCAGCCCCCTGAAGCAAAATTGCCGGCACGCCCAGCGAACCAGCGAGATGAACGACAGCGGTATCAACCGAAATCAGCACGTCCAGTTTTGACAACGCATAAGTGGTGTCAGTCAGATCTTCCAGGCAAACAGCCAGATTGTGAGGCCAGATTTCCCTTGGCAAGGAAAAAACCTGATTTGATGCATCATCCTTTTGCAAGGAAAAAACAGCTAAATCCTGACGCGCCAGCAATGGAGCAAACTCCGAAACCTCACAACTGCGCCAATGATCGTGGTTATGAGCGGGGTTGCCGGCCCAGACCAGACCGATCCGTGGCTTGTTACCGGCCTCAGCCAATATTTCGTCTATTGCAGATATTGCCTCTCGCTCGCTCTTTGTATTTAGCCTGACAAGCAGCTCATCATCCGGCTCAAGCAGCCCCGTCAACGCCGGAAAACTCATCGATTCGCAATAAACATCAGCGACAGGCAGATGCTCGTGTGCAGCCGACTTGGAAACGACTTGCGGAAAATAGCGCCGCATATAGTTGACCAGTTTATCGGGGCACACCCAGACGACCTGTTCACGCAGCGGCAAATAATAGCGCATGAACTGAAGGGTATCGCCCAGCCCTTGTTCGGCGTAAACCAGCAATGTTCGTCCAGCCAGATCACTGCCATCCCAACGTGGCAAACCGTGTCCCGGAGAGAAGCGATCCAGCTTGTCCGCATCGGGAGAACGCAACCGTGCTTCGTAGCCCAGCCAGGCAGAGCGATCACCAGTGCTAGCCAAATTGGCCATGGCTTCGGCCACTTCAAGTTCTAGATCGTTCGGAAATTCACGGCGTCCTTCGGCAAGCGCGGCTTTCAGCTGTTGTGCATCTCCTTGCACCTGGGCCAGGCGAATCCGCATCCATATAGAGGCCACCGCATGCGGATGTACCACCTGCACACGCTGGATGCATTCTGCAACTCGATCAAACTGACGAAGCGCAAGTCGTGTGTAGCAAACCAGACCCAACAGATCGAGATTCTCACCGCCGGCCAGCTCCAGCGCCCGCTCCAACGCAACCAACGCCGTAGCCCACGATCTGGACTGGAATAGAGCCCATCCAACCGCATGCCATGCTCTTTTCGAATCCGGATAATAGGCACACGCACGCTGCAGCAATTCCACAGCAAGTTCGAATTGTCGATCCCTTGTAGCGGCCATTCCCGCAGTCAGCAATGCCCCCAGATCACGCGGGTTATCCCGCAAGTGGGCAGACAGATACGAAATCGAACGAGCATAGTCACGACAGCGATTTGCAATCAGGCCAAGCAGTTTGTTCGCACCCGCCGGAATACCCTCCACAAACCGGTTCAGTAGTTCGCCAGCTTCAGGCAAGTCCGGATAGTCACAATCCATCAATGCATGCGATGCAGCACGGACTTGGAGTTGATCGCCGTCGAGCAGCGCAAAAAGGTCAGTGTTTATTCCGTTGACGCGGGCATCGACATAAGCGGCCAGATCTGAATGGTTAATCCGTAGTGTGTGCCTCAGCGTTTCTGGCATCGAAACGAGTGCATCTGCTCCCGCATATTGGGCGACTTGCTGTGCTGCAACTGCACGAGATACCGGGTCAGCGATTGCGAGCTCGTCGCTGACCATAGCCGGACACGAGCAAATGGCCTGATTTTCCGCTGAACGGTTTTCGAGTTCGGCTCTCAATGCCTTATCCATCGCCTCGTAAGTCGAAGCCCATGTCGCATCGGCGGACTGCCGGAACAGCCGCATGCTCGGGTACCACGGCGTGAGCTCATTTTCTTTTTCCCAGCGCCAGTCCGAATACGCAGGAACAAACATCCAGACCGGGCGATGCATTGCTCCGGCTAGATGAGCAACGGATGTATCAACGGAAATCAGCAGATCGAGATTTTCAAGAATGGCCGCGGTATCACCGAAATCAGCAATCTCAGGACCAAGATCGTGGACATGGAACCACGGCGGCAACGTCGCAATTTCTCGCTCGGGGCCACCTTTTTGCACACTGAAGTACTGCACGCCCGGAATCCGGGCAAGGAACGACCATTGCGCCAATGACATCGAACGATTCATATCGTTGACATGCTTCTTGTTGCCCGCCCAGACCAGACCGATTTTTATGCCACTGAACCCGCCCAGCCTCTCTTTCCATTGGGCAGATTTTTGCGAATTTGGAAACACATATGGTTCGTCAGCGGCAACATCAATCCGGTCTTGGCAGAAAATTTTACCAAGGCTCAGCAAGGGAATTTGATAGTCAAACCGCAACTCTCTTTCATCAATATCCATCGATATGGCGTCATCCCCCTGTCGCAACAGTTCGAGAATGTCGGTATAACTGGCAAAAACAACCTTGGCCCCGCGTTGCTGCATCAACGGAAAAAACCGCATGAATTGCAACACGTCACCTGCACCCTGCTCGCTATGAACGAGTACTGTGCCTTGTTCAACTCCCGTCCACACCGGGAGGTCCGATTTTATGGCCTTTACAAGTCCGCCCTCCCTGTTGCGCCACTCGAATTCTGACCACGCCTCTTGATAGCGCCTTTGCTGGAACAAGCAAATTGCGTGATTGAAATGTACCTTGGCATCGTCCGGCTTATTTTCCAAATGCCGCTTGTAAAGCCTAATCGCCAGATCGATTTCATTCTGATGTTCAGCACAAAATGCCGAATAGATTGGATGATCGACGAGGTAATCGTTTAACGAGGTTTCAAGCGACTGTGCTGCCCGCTGCAACCTAAATTTCGCTAGAGCCGTCAGCTGCTGCGCTCTCACCTCACAGGTTTGATTATTGTGACGGCCCTGCCAGCGCTCGGCCACATCGAACGCTTCAAGGCAGCGAAACTGATACTGCAAGGCAGCAAACCACGTCGCATAGAGTAGCGGTTCATGACTACCGAATACATTCGCGGTCTTGAAGTGTTCGGCAGCGCTTTGGTATTCACCACAGCCATGCAGCGCCAGCCCCATTTGCAGGTACAGCGCAGGCGTATGCTCTCCTATATCCAGTGCCTTACGGAATTGCTCGACCGCCAAATAGAAATCGTTCCGGCCATAATATGCGAGGCCCAAATTGATAAGTGTATGATAATGATTTGGAGCAATTTCAAGCCCTCGTTGTAGCATTTCAATGCTTTCATCGAGTTCGCCCGCCTGCAGCAGGCAGATCCCGTAAAAATAGAGTAATTCGGGAGAGGGTTGATCAAGCTGTAGCGCCGATCGATAAAGAATGATCGCCCGATCAAGCTCACCCTCGACATGGTGAGCGTGGGCTTGGGAGAATGCTAAATTGGCCATTTCGGTCATATATCATTACCGGATCAATTGAATTCGCGACGACTGAAAAGCAATGCAGCAAGACCCAAGGAAAAAGCAGAATACGCTACAACGACAACGATATTCACGGCCAAGTCCGGATAGTTGATCGGTGCCCGATAAAGTACGCTTGCCCTCACATCCAGTCGCCCTAGATCCGGAATAAGCCACGCGATCATATTAACCAACGGCATGAACACCGGTGCAATATCAGCGGCTTCACCTTGTTTATCGGCCAGCAGCGCAAGCACCGACCCGTAACTGCGCGCAATAACAGCAAATGTGATACCCAGCATCATCGGCAACAGCGCGCTAGTTGCTAGACTGCTGAGCAGGAACACAAATGCAAGCACGCACGCGATATCCAGCCAGATCAATAGCATATTGCCGAAATAGGTAAGCTGCATATCAACCTGAAATGCCTGATGGTAGCCATTGCCAGCCAGCGTCACCAACAGCAGCAATGACAACCCCATAAAAAAAACCGCCAAGCCGGCCATCGCCACGACACCGAAATAGCGCCCCAGCAAGTAGGACATGCGTTCGACTGGATAGGCCAGAGAAAAATAAACCGTTCGCCGGTCGATTTCTCGACCAAGCAACTCCTGGACCCAGAACACCGCCATCAACAGCACAGTAATACGGATACCAGAGATACCAACATCTAAAGTGATCGTTTGTGGTGAGCGCCCGGAGAAATTGCTCGCCATATAGGCGAAAATCAGCAACAGTAGGGCTAGAATAGAAATAGAACGGAAACTGTGGCTGCGCACGCAGGCTCGCCAGCTAGCAAGCAGGTGTTGATACATTTCGTCAAATACCTTCTCAATCTTTAAATTACAAACTATCGCTCGCTTCAAATCTCACGGAATTATCAGAACCAATAATTTACCGCCACGGCATACGCCCCCGTACTTTATATAAAGAAAGCATGCGGCAAATAGCACATTAATTTATGTCAAGAAAAGAAATGGGCAGCCCAAGGCGGGGAATTCCTGAACATCATGTGAAATCCATCAGAAAAACTGCCAAATTTGAATCCGCATTTATTAGCCAGCCTCTCAAGGCTGTTTTTTGTGTACAGGCTGATATGGCCGTTTCTTGGCGAGGCGTACCACCAATCTAGGCGCTTGTTGTCAGAAATATGCCCATCGGAAACTAGCGTAGAGAAGAGAATGACTCCATCATCGGAAACAAGCTGGCTGATGTTGTCCATCAATGCATTGGGGTCTGGCACGTGCTCAAACACTTCGAATGCGGTAATAAGATCGTACCGTCCAATGGTATCTACGGCAATATTCCGGGTTACGTAAGGATCAAACGTGCTCGAATTCCATCCCTTTTCTTTCAACAACCCCGACAGCAATCCATTTCCGCCACCGTAATCAAGGTGTTTGATATGAATAGGGAAGTCTTTGAACATAGATTGGAGTATGGATGCGTTGGCAGTCGGCCGCGCTTCTACGTAATCAGGATCAATCGAAATATAGTCAGAATTATATATATGCCGATCAAACTCTGGCATCGACCACGAGCAGATTTCCGGGCAAAAGCAGTAGCCGCACTCGCTGCAGCGGACATAATAAACCGGCCGGCCAGACAGCTTCAGAAACTTGCCCCTCGCTTCTTCGCATGATTTATTGAAATCGACAACATCCAGCAGCGCGCAGGATGAGGCGCATATCGGGCAGTCCATTTTTTCGTCCATCAGTCTCCCCTACTAATAACTAATACGCTCATCCGATCGTCTAGAACGGGCTTGGTGCCCTACGACAGGCAGGCTGTCTAGCCTATCGAATATGCCAAAAGCCCGGCAGGCAAGAGCCTGGCGGGCTTTGGGGCTACCGGCTATAAAATCCGGACGAATTAGCAACCTGCAGTGATCGTTGCAGTTAGGCTGGCAGCCGGGTTTGCTATGCTGGTGCTCTCACACGCCTTGACCGCACCACCGTTGCTGGAGCCACCAAACGTGTGCATGCCTTTGGAGTTGCCGGATTTGACGCCGACGGCAGTCGTATCCCCATCGTACGACATGGCAACATTGGCCGACACGTTCAGTTTGAACGCCTCGGCGACATAACCACCAGCGGCGCTGGACGCTACGCTAACAGTTTGTGCGGTCGCCGCTGACGTAACCGCAGTAGCCGCAGCAAAAACACTCGACGTCATCGAAATTGCAACGACACCACCAGCAAGCAGTGCAGCCTTCACTTTGTTATCCATCGCTATTCTCCAGAGTTACTGTTGGTTGGACGCCACGAAGGCAGTCAGGGCATTCTTGGCATCGGCTTGCGCGGCCTTGTCATTGCCCTTTTTCTGGTATTCCGAGAATTGCGGAATCGCAATTGCGGCCAAGATACCGATGATCGCAACCACGATCATCAGCTCGATCAGGGTAAAACCTTTTTGAAGCTTTTTCATTGAATGCTCCTCAATCCTCAAGAGTTAGGGCTCGGGGCCAACCACTCAGCCATCCAGCGCGCCTTACCGAATTTCAAAAGCAAAACACATGCCAGCCTAGTTAAAAACCTCGGAATGCACCATTGCAGCGCTCAGAAAACTTCGGGCATCTGACTGCGCGGCCTTGTCGTTCGCCCTCATCTGATATTCAGCAAACTGTGGTATCGCAATCGCCGCAAGTATCCCGATGATCGCAACCACGATCATCAGCTCTATCAGGGTAAATCCGCGTTGCAGCGGCATTGTCTGGCACTCCGTGTACTGGCATGGCATAAGTAGGCAAGGAGCGTGCCAGCCGCGAAAAGTTTGGATGAACGGGTGGAGTTTGGTAAACTAGGCGCCAGTTTGCCGTTGTAGCTCAGTCGGTAGAGCAACTGATTCGTAATCAGTAGGTCGAGTGTTCGATTCACTTCAACGGCACCAGGTACAGGAAAGGCCCGCAGCGATGCGGGCCTTTTGCTTTGCTGGCGTCCCAAGCGCGTCAGCAAGTGACCAAAAACGTCACCTTACTGACGCCGAGCGTCGCGGTAAGCCCTGTTGCTGCGATGCCAGACGACAAAGCCCGCATCTGCGGGCTTTGTTATGTGCGGCGTTTGCAGCAATCAGGCCGGCAGCCCGGCCGGCTTCTGGCCGGTGAGCAGGTAGTCCACCAGTTCCTTCACCGGGCGGATGGCGCTGCCGAAGGGCAGGTTTTCCGAGCCGCGGAAGAACAGGCCCTGGTTGACCTCGCCGCGCACGGCGGCGGCAAGCTTCAGGTCGATGCAGAACTGGCCGATCTTGGCGAGGCCGTCGCGGAAGCCGCAGACCGACAGGCAGTTCAGCGCCTGGGTGCAGCGGCGCGGGTCGGCCTTGGCGTTGGCCTGGGCCTTGGCTTCCATCTTCAAATACTTGGCGAGCCACGGCGTTTTGACCGCGCGCGCCGGCAGGCCGGCGACCGACATGAATTCGACCACGTCGGTTTTCTGCGCACCGGCGAGCACGTTCTTGAAGTTGATGTGCGCATCGCCTTCCTCGGTCACGGCGAAAGCGGTGCCGAGCTGGACGGCGTTGGCGCCGCAGCCCAAGAGGTGCGCGACCTTGGCGTGGCTGTTGATGCCGCCGGCGACGATCAGCGGAATCGGCGCGATGTCCAGCTTGGCAAACAGCTCGTGGGTCTCGGCCAGCACGCGTTCGAACTCGAACTTTTCGTCATGCACACCTTCGATCGTCGCCGCGCCGAGGTGGCCGCCGGCATGGGCCGGGTGCTCGATGACGATGGCGTCGGGCAGCTTGCCCTTTTTCATCCAGCGCTTGAGCACGACATTGATGCCGCGGCTGTCCGACAGGATGGGGATCAGCGCCACATGCGGAAAATCGGCGGTCATTTCAGGCAGGTCGAGTGGCAGGCCGGCGCCCATGACGATGGCGTCGGCGCCGGATTCGCACGCCTGGCGCACGTAGCGGGCGTGGATGTCGACGGCCTTCATCACGTTGACGGCAATCATGCCGCGCCCCTGCGCGCAGTCCTTGGCCATGCGGATTTCACGGTCGAGCGCGGTCAGGTTCAGCGCGTCGAGCGTGGCCTGATCCTTGGTCGCTTCGCTCTGCGCCAACAGATCCGGGTGGTGGTGACGCAGGTCGACCGAGGCAATCGTGCCGACGGCGCCCTCAGAGGCGACCGCGCCGGCGAGCCTGTGCGCCGAGACGCCGACGCCCATGCCGCCCTGGACGATGGGCAAGAGCGTCTTGCCCTTGATGATCAGCGGTTTGAAATGATGTGCAAGCATGCCGGTATCCTGTTTGGGTACGTTGGGGCATGGCCCCTTTATGAGTGGTGCCAGTCTGACCTGCCCCCCCATTGCCGACCTTGATCTACGTCAAGGCGTTTAGGACAGGGACATGCGATGGCACGATTCACATCGTCGCGCCCAAGAAAAACCGGCCCTCGGGCCGGTTTTCCGTTGCGTTGCTGCGACGTTCAGGCGAGATCGAAGCGATCGGCGTTCATCACCTTGGCCCACGCGGCGACGAAGTCGCGGACGAACTGCGGCTGCGCGTCGCCCGATGCGTAGACCTCGGCCAGCGCGCGCAACTGCGAGTTGGAACCGAACACCAGATCGACACGTGTCGCGGTCCACTTCGACGTGCCGGTCTTGCGATCGCGGCCTTCGAACACCTCGGCGGCGTCCGACACCGGCGTCCACACCGTGCTCATGTCGAGCAGGTTGACGAAGAAGTCGTTGCTCAGCGTCCCGGCTTGCCCGGTGAACACACCATGCTTGCTGTCGCCGACGTTGGCACCGAGCACGCGCAGGCCGCCGATCAGCACGGTCATCTCCGGCGCGGTCAGCGTCAGCAACTGCGCCTTGTCGATCAGCAGTTCCTCGGCCGAGACGCTGTAGCGATCCTTGAGGTAGTTGCGGAAACCGTCGGCCACCGGCTCCAGCGGCGCGAAGTTGGCGACGTCGGTCTGTTCCTGCGACGCATCCGCGCGGCCCGGCGAGAACGGCACCGTGACGCTGTGGCCGGCATGCTTCGCCGCCTGTTCGACCCCGGCACAGCCGGCCAGCACGATCAGGTCGGCGAGCGACAGCTGCTTGCCGCCGGACTGCGCGGCGTTGAATGCCTGCCGGATGCCTTCCAGCGTCTTGAGCACCGTCGCCAGCTGTGCCGGCTGGTTGACCGCCCAGTCCTTCTGCGGTGCCAGCCGGATGCGTGCGCCGTTGGCGCCGCCGCGCATGTCCGAGCCACGGAACGTCGACGCCGATGCCCATGCGGTCGAGACCAGTTGCGACACCGAGAGCCCCGACGCCAGCACCTTGGCCTTGAGCGCCGCGACGTCGGCATCGTCGATCAGCGGGTGATCGACCTTTGGTACCGGGTCCTGCCACAGCAGTTCCTCGGCCGGCACTTCCGGGCCGAGATAGCGGGCGCGCGGCCCCATGTCGCGGTGGGTGAGCTTGAACCAGGCGCGGGCAAAGGCGTCGGCAAACTCGTCCGGGTGTTCCATGAAGCGGCGGGAGATCTTCTCGTAGGCCGGATCGAAACGCAGTGACAGATCGGTGGTCAGCATCGTCGGCACGCGTTTCTTGGACGGATCGTACGGGTCCGGAATCGTCGCACCGGCGCCCTTGGCCACCCACTGATGCGCGCCGGCCGGACTCTTGCTCAGTTCCCATTCATAGCCGAACAGGTTCCAGAAGAAGTTGTTGCTCCATTTGGTCGGCGTCGTCGTCCAGACGACTTCCAGACCGCTGCCGATGGCGTCGGCACCCAGGCCGCTGCCAAAGCTGTTGTCCCAGCCCAGACCTTGCGCCTCGATGGCCGCCGCTTCGGGCTCGGCGCCGACGTGCGACGCTGGCCCGGCGCCGTGGGTCTTGCCGAAGGTATGGCCACCGGCGATCAGCGCGACGGTTTCCTCGTCGTCCATCGCCATCCGCGCGAAGGTTTCACGGATGTCCCGCGCCGCCGCAACCGGGTCCGGATTGCCGTTCGGGCCTTCCGGGTTCACGTAGATCAGGCCCATCTGCACCGCACCGAGCGGGTTTTCCAGATCGCGCTCGCCGGAGTAACGCTTGTCGTCGAGCCAGGTTTTCTCGGCGCCCCAGTAGATGTCCTCGTCCGGCTCCCATACGTCGGCCCGGCCGCCGCCGAAACCGAAGGTCTTGAAGCCCATCGTTTCCAGCGCCACATTGCCGGCGAGGATCATCAGATCGGCCCACGAGATCTGCTTGCCGTATTTCTGCTTGATCGGCCACAGCAGCCGGCGCGCCTTGTCGAGGTTGACGTTGTCGGGCCAGCTGTTCAGCGGCGCGAAGCGCTGGGTGCCGTGGCCGGCGCCGCCGCGGCCGTCACCGACGCGATAGGTACCGGCACTGTGCCAGGCCATCCGGACCATCAGGCCGCCGTAATGGCCGTAGTCGGCGGGCCACCAGTCCTGCGAATCGGTCATCAGTGCCGCGAGATCCTGCTTCAGCGCCTGGTAGTCGAGCCGCTTGAAGGCTTCGGCGTAGTTGAACGCCGGGTCCATCGGGTCGGACAGCGACGAGTGCTGGTGCAGGATGCCGAGGTTGAGCTGATTGGGCCACCAGTCGCGGTTCGACGGGCCGCCGGTGCCCAGCCGGGTCTGCGCACCATGCATGACCGGACACTTGCCTTGGGTGTTGACGCTGCTAGTCATCTTCATTTCTCCAACATTGCACTGATGGAATGAACGCCGCCAAGCGCAACCAGGCCCCAGCCATGGGAGTGCTCGCGGTTTGAACTACGTCAGATCGCCGATCGAGCGGCTGCCCGCTGCCGGGTCATGCGCCCCGCTGATCGGCGCGGGCCGATGACCGGAGACGGCCGGGCCTGTGCGGCGGCTGGAACGGCCGCACCGGCCATCGTCGGCCTTCCTGGTAAAGGACCTGACCTGCCGCGCAGGATCGGGAAAGCCGCCGGTACCTTCAGTACCAGCCGCTGTAGTGGGCCCAGAAATCCGCCCAGTCGGCCCATTGTTTCATCGTGCGCTCCTTGCGGTGGCGTGTCCGTGATTATTGTCAAACGCAATTACATATTGAAATTGAATATTTGTTCACTATGAATAGTCGCGGACTATCTCCTGTTTGTTAGTCGATCCGGCTGGCGCGGACAAGCACCGGCAACAGGTATGATGGCTTCCCCCGGCCCGGACTCCCGACTGCTCGATGCGCCCTCACCCCCTTCTCGCACGACTGTTGCCGGGTCTGCCCGAGCTGATGAACTACCCGCGCCGGCACTGGCGCGCCGACCTCCAGGCCGGGCTGTCGGTTGCCGCCGTGGCGCTGCCGGTCGGCGTCGCCTACGCGCAGCTCGCCGGCTTCAGCCCCATCGTCGGGCTGTACAGCACCATCCTGCCGATGATCGTTTACGCGCTGATGGGCTCGTCGCGCCAGCTCGTCGTCGGCCCCGATGCGGCGACCTGCGCGATGATCGCCGCGACGCTGACGCCGCTGGCCGTGCCCGGCAGCGAGGAATACATGGGGCTGGCGGTGTCGCTGACGCTGATGGCCGGGCTGTTCTGCATGCTCGCCAGCCGCTTCCGGCTCGGTTTTCTGGCCGACTTCCTCTCGCGCCCCATCCTCGCCGGCCTGCTCAACGGCGTGGCGATCAACATCATCATCGGCCAGCTCGGCAAGATCTCGGGGCTGACGCTGGCCGGCAAGGACGTGATCGGCCAGCTGCTGTCGCTGCTCGAACAGCTCGGCCGCATCCACGCACCGACCTTGGCGCTGTCGCTGGCGACGATCGCCGTCTACTTCGGCGTCAAGTACCGGATGCCGCGCGGGCCGGCTGCGCTGGTCGCGATGGCCGGCGCCACGCTGGCGTCGGGGCTGTTCGCCTTATCGCAATACGGCGTCGCCATCGTCGGCGCTCTGCCGTCGGGCCTGCCACGGCTGGTGTGGCCGTCGCTGCCGCACGAGGCGCTCGGCACGCTGGTGCCGGCGGCGGCCGCGCTGGCGCTGATCTCGTTCAGCAGCGCCATGCTCACCGGCCGCAGCTTCGCCGCCAAGAACGGCTACGACATCGACGCCAATCGTGAATTCCTCGCCCTCGGCGCTGCCGACGTCGCCGCCGCCTTGAGTCAGGGTTTCGCGATCAGCGGCGCCGACTCGCGCACCGCGGTCAACGATGCCGCCGGCGGCCAGACGCGGATGGTGTCGATCGTCGGCGCGCTGGCGCTGGCCCTGGTGCTGCTGGTCCTGACCGCGCCGCTGGCGGTGCTGCCGATCGCCGCGCTCGGCGCCATCCTGATCGCCTCGGCGATCGGGCTGATGGACGTGCGCGGGCTGATGGCGCTGCGCCGCTATAGCCGGGCCGAATTCAATATCGCGCTGGCCACGCTGATCGGCGTCGTCGTCGTCGGGGTGATGCCGGGCATTCTGCTCGCGGTCGGGCTGGCGCTGCTGCGCTTCCTCGCCCAGGTGGCCCGGCCGAGCGACCAGTTGTTCGGCCGCATCGGCGACAACGACGGTTTCTACGAGCTGGCGCACTATCCGGACGCCAGATCGGTACCCGGCCTGCTGATCTATCGCTTCGAATCGCCACTGACCTTCTTCAACGCCGACTTCTTTCGTCAGCGGCTGCAAACGCTGGTCGACGAGCAGTCGCCGCGCTGGGTCGTCATCGACGCGGTGTCGATCGGCGATGTCGACCTGACCGGGGCAATGGCGGTGCGCGAGCTGCAGAAGAAGCTGGCCGAGCGCGGCATCGTGCTGGCGCTGGCCGGCCGCACCGCGCAGATGCTCGAATGGCTGCGGACGCGCGGCATCGCGGTGGAGAGCACTGGCATCCGTTTCTATCCGTCGCGGCATGCGGCGCTGGCGGCATATCGCGCCGAAACGGGATGCAGCGCCTGATCAGGCGTTGCGGATGCTAAAGCGGGCAAACCGCTGCGCCAGCGACGCCGCCATCGTGGCGGACGGGTAAGCGGCCGGTAGCGGATTGCTGCCCAGCAGCGCCGACTGGCAACCCTGCGGCCGGTAGCGCTGCAAGGCGTAATCCCGCACGCCAAGCCCGGCCAGCGTATCCCCCAGCGCCAGCAGCGCCGCCTCGTCGTGCAGCTGCGGGTGGATCGTCGTCCGGCATTCGAACGCGACAGCCGATTCGATCAGCTGCTGCAAGGACGAGCGTGCCGGGTCGCCGCTGTTCGGCACCAGCGTCACCTGCGGGTAATCGGCAAAGCCGGTCTTGACGTCGAAACCGACCCAGTCGAGATACGGCAGGCAGTGCGCCAGCCGCGCCGGATAGGCGCCGCCGGTGTGCAGCGCGGCCTTGAAGCCCATCGCCTTCACGTCGCGCAGCATCGCCGGCAGGTGCTTTTCGGCCAGCGGCTCGCCGCCGCAGAACACCACCGCATCCAAGAGGCCGCGCCGCTGCTCGAGCCAGACGAGCAGCTCGGCCCAGACCGGCACGCCGGGCAGCTGCTTGCGTTGCTGCAGATGCGGGTTGTGGCAGTAATGGCAGCGCCACGGGCAGCCGGACAGGAAGACCACGCACGCCAGTTCGCCCGGGTAATCGCAGCTCGAAAACGGCACAAACCCGCCGATCTTCGGCGGGTTTGGCAGATCGCGGGTCTGATGCGCGATCCGCGCTACAGCCTCAGCCACGGCCCGGCTCGTTGAAGAAGGTCCGCTCGGCAAACTCGCCCTGCTTGCCGGTGTTGAAACTCGTCACCGGGCGGTGATAGCCCATCACCCGCGTCCACACTTCGCAGCGGGTGCGTTCTTCATCGCGCAGTTGCACGTCGGCGGTGGCGAGCCGGGTCTGGATGGCAAGATCGGTCATGTTTTTTCCTGGGGATTATTGAGTGGCCGCCGGAGCAGGCCGCACGTGGTTCAGTCGCAGCAGGCTGCGGTCTTCTTGGCGATCAGCTCGGCATCGCACTTCGGGCAGAATTCGTGGTGGCCGGCGAGATAGCCGTGGGTCGGGCAGACCGAAAACGTCGGCGTCACCGTCAGGTACGGCAGGCGGAAGGTCGACAGCGATTTTTTCACCAGCGCCTTGCACGCCGCCGCGCTCGACACCGCCTCGTTCATATACAGATGCAGCACGGTGCCGCCGGTGTACTTGCGTTGCAGCTCGTCCTGACGCGACAGCGCTTCGAACGGATCGTCGGTGAAGCCAACAGGCAGCTGGCTCGAGTTGGTGTAGTAAGGCTGTTCGGACGTACCGGCCTGAATGATGTCCGGATAGCGCTTCCTGTCTTCGCGGGCGAAGCGGTAGGTCGTGCCTTCGGCCGGCGTCGCTTCGAGGTTGTACAGGTGGCCGGTTTCCTCCTGGAACTCGGTCATCCGCGCGCGGATGTGGTCGAGCAGCTTCACCGCCATCGCATGGCCGCGCGGATCGGTGATGTCGAAGGCGTCGCCGCTGAAGTTGCGGATCATCTCGTTGACGCCGTTGACCCCCAGCGTGCTGAAGTGGTTGCGCAAGGTACCGAGGTAGCGCTTGGTGTACGGATACAGGCCGTTGTCGATCAGCCGCTGGATCACCTTGCGCTTGAGTTCGAGCGAGGTCTTGCCGATGTCCATCAGCGTATCGACGCGAGCAAACAGCGCGGCCTCGTCGCCACGGAATTCATGGCCCAGGCGGGCGCAGTTGATCGTCACCACGCCGAGCGAGCCGGTCTGCTCGGCGCTGCCAAACAGCCCGTTGCCGCGCTTCAACAGTTCGCGCAGGTCGAGCTGCAGCCGGCAGCACATCGAGCGCACCATATTCGGCTGCAGCTCGGAATTGAGGAAGTTCTGGAAGTAAGGCAGACCGTACTTGGCGGTCATCTCGAACAGCAGTTCGGTGTTCGGGTGGTCCCAGTCGAAGTCCGGCGTGATGTTGTAGGTCGGGATCGGGAAGGTGAACGCGCGGCCCTTGGCGTCGCCCTCCATCATCACTTCGATATAGGCGCGGTTGATCATTTCCATCTCGGCCTGCAGCTCGCCGTAGGCGAACGGCATCTCGACGCCGCCGATATAGGGGATCTGCTCCTTCAGGTCGTCGGGGCAGACCCAGTCGAAGGTCAGGTTGGTGAACGGCGTCTGCGTACCCCAGCGGCTCGGCACGTTGAGGTTGTAGATCAGCTCCTGGATGTGCTGCTTGACCTCGGCGTAGCTCAGGTCGTCGACGTGGATGAAGGGCGCCATATAGGTATCGAACGACGAGAACGCCTGCGCACCGGCCCATTCGTTCTGCAAGGTGCCGAGAAAATTGACGATCTGGCCGACGGCACTACCCATGTGCTTCGGCGGCGTCGCCTCGACCTTGCCCGGCACGCCGTTGAAGCCTTCGGTCAGCAGCCGGCGCAGGCTCCAGCCGGCGCAGTAGCCGGCGAGCATGTCCAGATCGTGGACGTGGATCGCGCCCGAGCGGTGCGCCTCGCCGACTTCGGGCGGGTAGACGTGGTTGAGCCAGTAGTTGGCGATCACCTTGCCGCTGGTGTTGAGGATCAGCCCGCCGAGGCTGTAGCCCTGGTTGGCGTTGGCGTTGACGCGCCAGTCCGAGCGGTCGAGGTATTCGTTGATGCTGGCGCCGACGTCGACGACGGTGCGGGTGTCGGCGCGCAACCGTGAATGCGCTTCGCGATAGGCGATGTAGGCACGCGCAGTCTTCAGGTGGTCGCAAACGAGCAGCGTTTCCTCGACCGCATCCTGGATCGCCTCGATCGCCGGCGTCGTTCCGGCCGGCAGGCGCTTGAGCACGGTCCCCGACAGCGCCTGCGCCCAGTCGGCGTCGAATTCGCCGCTGGCGCGGCCGGCCGCAGCGATCGCCAGGGCAATCTTGTCGGCATCGAAAGCAACGATGCGACCGTCGCGCTTGATCACGTACTGGGGTGTGGTAGTCATCGGGCCTATCAACTTTCTATCAACAATTTATCAACATATGGTGGATATGCTGGGAACGGACACAATATATTGTGTTCAACCGGCGCTCGCCGTCCCAAATCGGCGGTGCTTGACCCAGGTCAAACCGCCACCGGACCCGGCTTGCCGACAACGGCCAAATCGCCGAGACACGCCCGCGATCGGCGTATGCTGTGTGACTAATGCCGGACGCGCCCGACGCGACCTCGCTAGAATGTAATCGGCCGTTCTGGACTACACGCTGGATACCCCATGGATACTCAAGTCATCCGCATTCACCGGCACGGCGATCCCGACGTGCTGCAGCTGGAAACCGTCACGCTGGCAGCGCCCGGCGCTGGCGAGGTGCTGATCCGCCAGACCGCGATCGGCGTCAATTTCATCGATACCTACCACCGCAGCGGGCTGTATCCGCTGGCGATGCCGACCGGCCTCGGTCAGGAGGCGTGCGGCGTGGTCGAGGCCGTCGGTGACGGCGTGAAGGAATTCCGTCCGGGCGACCGCGTTGCCTACGCCGGCGGCGCGCCGGGCGCATATGCGCAGCACCGCATCGTGCCGGCCGCCAAGCTGGTGCCGGTGCCCGAGGCGATCAGCGACGACGTCGCCGCCGGCACGCTACTGCGTGGCATGACCGCGCAATACCTGTTGAAACGCACTTTCCCGGTCAAGGCCGGCATGACGGTGCTGATCCACGCCGCCGCCGGCGGCGTCGGCCAGATCGCCTGCCAATGGGCGCGCGCGCTCGGCGCGACGGTGATCGGCACTGCTGGCGGCGTTGAAAAATGCGCGCTGGCGAGCCGCTGGTGCGACCACGTCATCGACTACCGGGTCGACGACTTCGCCGCCCGGGTGCGCGAAATCACCGCCGGTGCCGGTGTGCCGGTGGTGTACGACGGCGTCGGCGCGGAAACCTTCGACGGCTCGCTCGACAGCCTCAGCCCGCGCGGCATGCTGGTGTCGTTCGGCAATGCCTCGGGCGCGGTGCCGCCATTCTCGCCGAACCTGCTGGCGCAGAAAGGCTCGCTGTTCCTGACCCGGCCGACGCTGGGCCACTACACCGCCACGCGTGAGGAGCTGCTCGACACCGCCGAGGACTACTTCACCGCCGTGGCCCGCGGCCATGTGCTGGCCGACATCGGCCAGCGCTTCGCCCTCGCCGACGCGGCCCTGGCGCACCGCGAGCTCGAAGCGCGCCGCACCATCGGCTCGACGCTGCTGGTACCCTGAACGATGCCACCGGTCCACCTCGTTTACCTGCACGGATTCCTCTCCAGCCCCTTTTCGCAGAAGGCACAGGACACCGCGGTCTGGATGGCCGAACAGCGGCTGGCCGACTATTTCCACTGCCCGCAACTGCCGATGGCGCCACAGGCTGCCTGCGACGCGATCGACGCCTCGATCGCCCGGCTGCGCGGCGCACCGTTCTGCCTGATCGGCAGCTCGCTCGGCGGCTATCTCGCGACCTGGGCGGCCGAAGAATTCGGGACCCGCGCCATCCTCATCAACCCGGCGGTCAAGCCGTACGAGCTGCTGAACAAGCACCTCGGTCCGCAACGCAACTACCAGACCGGCGAGTATCACGTGATCGACGCGTCGTTTGCGCCTACGCTGAAATCGCTCGAACGCGGCATCAGCGATCCGCGCCGCTACTGGCTGCTGGCGCAAACCGGCGACGAGGTGCTCGATTACCGCGAAGCGGTCGACAAATACGCCGGCTGCCGTCAAACCGTCATCGACGGCGGTGACCATGGCTTTCAAAACTACCCGGACTGGCTGCCCGCCATCTGGGACTTTGCACAAGGACAAGCATGACTACACCGCAATCGGGCATCCTGCCGCTCGCCTCGTCCCACGCCTATTTCGTCCTGCTGCGCCGCCGTCTGGGCCGGCGCATCGATGCCAAGAGCCGTGAATGTCTGGCGACCTTGCAGGCCCGGCTGGCGGCGCAGGATTGCCTCGGTGTCGTCGCCTTCGGCGCCGATGCGTTCGGCGACGTGTTCGACGGCCCGCGCCCGGCCGAATTGCGCGCGTTCCCACGCATTCCCGGCGCCGTGCACGCCGCGCCGGCCAGCGACGCCGACGTGCTGATCCATCTGCGCGGCGAACACCAGGACCGCTTGTTCGATCTGGCCGATGCCTGCGTCGACGCCCTGTCGGGCTGGCTCGAACCGGTCGAAAACGTCACCGCCTTCCGCCGCGCCGAGGGCCGCGACCTGACCGGCTTCGTCGACGGCACCGAAAATCCGGACGCCGACGAGCGCCCGGCCGTCGCGCTCGTGGCCGACGGTGACTGGGCCGGCGGCAGTTACATCCATACGCAGCGCTATGTGCACCGGCTCGACGCTTGGCAGAAGCTGCCGGTCAAGCAGCAGGAAGCCGTGATGGGCCGGACCCGCGATGATGACGAGGAACTCGACGACGACGACAAACCGGCAACCGCGCACATCAGCCGCGTGGTGATCGAGGAAAACGGCGAGGAACTGGCGATCCTGCGCCATTCGCTGCCCTACGGCACACCGGGTGGCGAACGCGGGCTGTACTTCGCCAGCTACTGCCATACGCCGACGATTTTCGAAAGAATGCTGGCGCGGATGATCTCGCCGACCAGCGACGGCCGCGTCGATCACCTGCTCAATTACACCCGTGCGGTCAGCGGTGGCGCGTTCTTTGCGCCGAGCAAGGAAAAGCTCGCCACGCTGGTTTGACGCCGGTGCAGCCACGAACATGAAAAAACCCTCGCATCGCGAGGGTTTTTTGCTAGCGGCTCAGAACAGGCGCTCGGCGTACAGCGGCAGCGGGAACACCGGCTGCCATGCCGCCTTGCCGTGTCTGGCCAGATCATCCGGGCTGCGCTCGCAGATCCCCGCCAGCGCCGGCCAGAATCGATCATTGCCGCTCGCCAGCCGCGCCACCTCGCTCGCCAGGCAGAACATCGGCCGTTCGGCGACGCGTGCCGCCAGCGCCGCCGGATCGGCATTGCGCCCCTTGAGCCCGCCGGTCTTGATGAAGACCGGCACCTCGCCCCGCGCGCGATACTGCGCCGGGGTCAGCTTGAAGGCGAAACGGAAATCGCCGTTGGCAGCGCCGGTGGTGCGGAAGTAGCCGGCGTCGAACACGCCCTTGCGGTAGAACACCGCCGTCAGCGAGGGCTTGTGATCGCCGACGACGATCACCGTCAGCGGCCGCTTGCGCTTCTTCGCGCGTTTTTCGAGGTCGGCGACGAACTTCTGCATCTCGGCGACGGCGGCGCCGAGCCGGTTGCGGTAGTCGGTTTCGCCATTGTCGCTGCTGCGGTACGCACCGTGGGTCATCACCGTCACCAGGAACATGAACTGTTTCTGCTTCGCCGGCTGCCGCGCGTAGACCTCGAGCGCGCGCTGGTACAGCAAGGCGTCGGACGGCCAGGTCCGCGTGTGCCAGGCCATGGTTTCGACAAAATGCTGCTCGTCGAAACCGAAATGCTTGTAGACCGTATCGCGCTTCCAGAACGAGCCATAGAAGTTGTGGATGCCGGTGGTGTGATAGCCGGCGGCGCGGAAGCGCGACACCAGCGATTCGGCGCCGTCGCGATAATCGGGGCCGAAGTTCTGGTAATCGACGCCAGGCAGCACCTGCGACGACAGGCCGGCAAGCAGCTCGAACTCGGCCTCGGACGTCCCGCCGCCATAAACCGGGCTGATCGCGGTCGACTCGGTGAAGCCCAGCCTGGTCAGTTCGGCGATCGGCGTGCGGAAGCGGTCGTCGGTGGTGGTGAAGCACGCTTCGCACAGGATCAGCGCGACATCGGGCTCGGGCGCCGGATCGAGCGGGGCCGGCGTGCTGTCGTAGAACGCATGCGGGCCACGTTTCGGCAACTTGATGCTCTCGGCGGTGAAGTACAGATGGGCGAAGATGCCGTTCTGCTTGGCGTTCTCGTTGAAGTTGTACGACAGGTAATGGGCGTTGAAGCCCTCGCTCAGCACCGTGTTCACCGCCTTGCCGGCGGAGCCGGAATCGGCCAGCCGCAAGCCGAGCATCGCCGGCAGCACGAGCCCGGCCGCCAGGCGCCAGTACGAGAACCGCGGCCGCTTCCACACCCCGATGCCCAGCGCGATGACGAACAGCGTCGCAAACGCCGCCATTTCCCAGCCGAGATAGCTAGACAGCGACGCGCCTTGCGACACCTCCAGGACGTCGCGCGCGACCAGCGTTTCGCCGGTCAGCGACTCCTTGGCCCAGTTGGCGTGGGTCAGGAAGCCCTCGAGGCCGATGACGACGCCGACCGACGCCCAGCGGTTGAGCACGATGGCGAATGTCAGATAGACCAGCAGCGAGAACAGCAAACGCGCCGGTGAGAACGCGCTGTCGATCAGCAGCCGGCCAGCCAGCAGCAGCGCATACGGCCCTGCCAGGGCCGCCAGTTTGAATCCCCAGTGCCGAAGTCGTGCTACTTGCATGTGCTTTCCCGCGATCGCCCGCCAAGGCGATGTATTACCCGCCCTGTGGCGGCCAAACGCAAAAAAGCCAGTCTTTCGACTGGCTTCTTTGGTGAAACTGGTGGGCTGTGAGTGGCTCGAACACTCGACCTACGGATTAAGAGTCCGCTGCTCTACCAACTGAGCTAACAGCCCGAGAGCGGCAACTATATAGATTCAATTGCCAGCTTGTCAAGGTTTGGATGGTGGGTCGTGCGGGACTCGAACCTGCGACCTACGGATTAAAAGTCCGCTGCTCTACCAACTGAGCTAACGACCCTTCCAAAACAAGACGCGCATCTTAATCGGCGAACGCGACCCTTGTCAACCCTGCTGCATCAGGAATGATTCGCCCGTCGACGAAAATGCCGCGGCAATATGCCGCTGTATGGCAATACTCACATCGGGCTACACTTTTACGCTTCCGATCCCCCCTTCGAGGAGTCATCCGTGCGTCTACTTCACACCATGCTGCGTGTCGGCGATCTCGATCGCGCCCTGGCCTTCTATACCGATGTGCTCGGCATGCGGCTGCTGCGCCGCCAGGATTATCCGGAAGGCCGCTTCACGCTCGCCTTCGTCGGTTACGGCGATGAAACCGACACCGCCGTGATCGAACTCACGCATAACTGGGATACCGCCGCGTACGAACTCGGGAACGCTTACGGGCATATCGCGATCCAAACCGATGACATCGTCGCGACCTGTGAGGCCGTACGCCTCAAGGGCGGCAAGGTCGTACGCGAACCGGGACCGATGAAGCACGGCACCACCGTGATCGCCTTTGTCGAGGACCCGGACGGCTACAAGATCGAGTTCATCCAGAAGCACACCCAGTAACGCGGCCCGCGGCCGCACTCACCGACCGGACGACATGAAACGACTCCTCCCCCTGCTGCTGGCGGTACTGCCGGCGCTGGCGCACGCTGCCGATTTCGACGGCGCCCAGCTCGGCCTCGCCTGGACCCTGCCCTTTGTCGGCATCCTGCTGTCGATCGCGCTGTTTCCGCTGCTGGCGCCGCATTTCTGGCATTCGCACTTCGGCAAGATTTCGGCGTTCTGGGCGCTGGCCTTCCTGATTCCGTTTGGCGCCACCTTCGGTGTTGGTACGGCCGGCGGCGTGATCGCGCATGCGCTGATCGACGAATACATCCCCTTCATCCTGCTGCTGTTCGCGCTGTACACCGTCTCGGGCGGCATCCTCGTCTGGGGCAATCTGCACGGCTCGCCCAAGGTCAACACCGCCATCCTGGCGCTGGGCACCGTCTGCGCGTCGATCATGGGCACCACCGGCGCGGCGATGCTGCTGATCCGCCCGCTGCTGAAGGCCAACGACAACCGCAAGCACAATGTCCATGTGGTCGTGTTCTTCATCTTCCTGGTCGCCAATATCGGCGGCGGGCTGACGCCGATCGGCGATCCGCCGCTCTTCCTCGGCTTCCTCAAGGGCATCAGCTTCTTCTGGACGCTCGAACACATGCTGCCGCTGGTGGCGCTGAATTCGGCGATCCTGCTGACGCTGTTCTACTTCATCGACCGCTACTTCTACAGCAAGGAAGACGAGATCAAGGCCGTCGATCCGACACCGGATTCGGGGATCAAGCTGTTCGGCAAGTTCAACTTCGTGCTGATCGCCGCCGTCGTTGCTGCAGTGGTGATGTCGGGCGTGTGGAAGCCGGGCATCGATTTCCACGTACTCGGCACCGAAGTCGGCCTGCAGGACATCACCCGCGACGTGCTGCTGATCGTCATCGCGCTGGTGTCGCTGAAGTTCACGCCAAAGCAGGTACGCGCCGGCAATGACTTCAACTGGGATCCCATCCTCGAAGTCGCCAAGCTCTTCGTCGGCATCTTCCTGGCGATGGCGCCGGCGATTGCGATCCTGCGCGCCGGCGAGGCCGGCCAACTGGCGTCGCTGGTCCGCGTGGTCAGCGATTCGGGCGGTGCGCCGATCGATTCGATGTACTTCTGGATGACCGGCATTCTGTCGAGCTTCCTCGACAACGCGCCGACCTATCTGGTGTTCTTCAACCTCGCCCACGGCGATGCGGCGCACATGATGGGGCCGATGGCGTCGACCTTGCTGGCCATCTCGGCCGGCGCGGTGTTCATGGGCGCAATGACCTATATCGGCAACGCGCCGAACTTCATGGTCAAGGCGGTCGCCGAGGACCGCGGCGTGAAGATGCCGAGCTTCTTCGGCTATATGGCGTGGTCGACCGCGATCCTGCTGCCGTGCTTCGTGATCACCTCGCTGCTGTTCTTCCACTACTGATCCCACCCCTGCTGAAAGACCCGCCAGCCTTGCTGGCGGGTACTTTTCACTGTCTCCGATATTCCACTGAACTTAGCGGTTTTCCCAATTGTCATTACATGACAAACGGAAGAGGCTCCTGACGCCCGCCCTCCGGGTGCCGATGGACGTGTGAATCGCTACGGCACCGACCTTTGACCTCGGTCATAGGGCGGTCAGGCGGGCTGCATATACTTGTTTGCAACCGTTGGCACCGGTCCATGGTGTGCCAACGCTCCATTTCTATCCGCATAAGAGGTGCACACGTGGCTCAACAACCGCTTTCCCAAGACCTCCTCGACAAGATGCACCGCTACTGGCAGGCCGCGAACTACCTGTCGGTCGGGCAGATCTACTTGCTGGACAATCCGCTGCTGAAGCAGCCCCTGGAGCGTAAGCACATCAAACCCCGCCTGCTTGGTCACTGGGGGACGACGCCGGGCCTGAACTTCATCTACGTTCACGCCAACCGCCTCATCAAAGAGCGCGAACTGAACATGATCTACATCACCGGTCCCGGTCATGGCGGCCCGGGTCTGGTTGCCAATACCTGGCTGGAAGGCAGCTACGAAACGTTCTATCCGAGCATCGACCGCACTGAAAGCGGCATGCAGCGGCTGTTCAAGCAGTTCTCTTTCCCGCGCGGCATTCCGTCGCACGTCGCCCCGGAAACCCCGGGTTCGATGCACGAAGGCGGTGAACTCGGTTATTCGGTCTCGCACGCATTCGGCGCGGCGTTCGACCATCCGGACCAGGTCGTCATCGCCGTGGTCGGTGATGGCGAAGCCGAAACCGGCCCGCTCGCGGCCAGCTGGCACTCGAACAAATACCTGCACCCGGTCAACGACGGCTTCGTCCTGCCGATCCTGCACCTGAACGGCTACAAGATCGCCAACCCGACGGTGCTGGCGCGACTGTCGAAGGAAGAAATCACCAAGCTGTTCGAAGGTTATGGCTACAAGCCGCACTTCGTTGAGCTGAAGCACGAAACCTTCAACGACAAGCACGCGACCTTCCACGACATCCATCAGAAGATGGCCGCCACCATGGATGCCTGCCTGGACGAGCTGAACGCGATCCGCGAAGCCGCCAAGATGGAGGTCGCCGCCGGCAAGCCGATCACCCGCCCGCAATGGCCGATGATCGTGATGCGCACGCCCAAGGGCTGGACCGGTCCGAAGGAAATCAAGGGCAAGAAGGTCGAAGACTACTGGCGCAGCCACCAGGTGCCGTTCTCGGACATCGACGCCGAAAACGTCCACAACCTGGAAAACTGGCTCAAGTCCTACGAGCCGGAAACCCTGTTCAACGCCGACGGCAGCGTCAAGGCCGAACTGGTCGAACTCGCACCGTCGGCACAGCACCGGATGGGCTCGAACCCGGTCGTCCACGGCCAGGCCAGCAAAGACCTGCGCATGCCGGACTTCCGCAACTATGAGGTCAAGTTCGACAAGCCGGGCACCGTCAACGCCGAAGCCACCCGCGAAATGGGCAAGCTGCTGCGCGACGTGATGAAGGAAAACGAAGCGCAGCGCAATTTCCGCATCGTCGGCCCCGATGAAACCGCGTCGAACCGCTGGAACAATGTGTTCGAGGAAACCGGCAAGACCTGGTTTGCCGACTACCTGCCCGAAGACGAACACAACGATTCGCTGTCGCAAGACGGCCGCGTGATGGAAATCCTCTCCGAGCACACCTGCCAGGGCTGGCTCGAAGGCTACAACCTCACCGGTCGCCACGGCTTCTTCAGCTGCTACGAAGCGTTCATCCACGTCGTCGATTCGATGTTCAACCAGCACGCCAAGTGGCTGAAGACCACCCGCCACATCAACTGGCGCAAGCCCTTGCCGTCGCTGAACTACCTGTTGACCAGCCACGTCTGGCGCCAGGACCACAACGGCTTCTCGCACCAGGACCCGGGCTTCATCGACCACGTCGTCAACAAGCGGGCCGAAGTCATCCGCGTCTACCTGCCGCCGGACGCCAACACCCTGCTGTCGGTGACCGACCACTGCCTGCGCTCGCGCCACTACGTGAACGTCGTCGTCGCCGGCAAGCAGCCCGCGCTGCAGTACCTGACCATGGATCAGGCGATCAAGCACTGCACCAAGGGTCTGGGCATCTGGGACTGGGCGTCGAACGATGCCGGCGGCGAGCCGGACGTGGTGATGGCGTGCGCCGGCGAAATCCCGACCATGGAAGCGCTGGCCGCGACCGATTTGCTGCGTCAGCACTTCCCGGACCTGAAGATCCGCTTCGTCAACGTCGTCGACCTGATGACGCTGCAGCCGAAGGAAGAGCACCCGCACGGCCTGTCGAACCGCGAATTCGATTCTGTCTTCACCGCCGACAAGCCGGTCATGTTCGCCTTCCACGGCTACCCGTGGCTGATCCACCGCCTGTGCTACCGCCGCAACGGCCACGCCAACATCCATGCCCGCGGCTACAAGGAAGAAGGCTCGACCTCGACGCCGTTCGACATGGTCGTCGTCAACCAGCTCGACCGTTACAACCTGGCGATCGACGTGATCGACCGCGTGCCGAAGCTGTCCAAGATCGGTGCGCACGTGCGGCAGAAGTTTGCCGACAAGCTGGTCGAGCACGCGCAGTACATCGCCGAGCACGGCGACGACATGCCGGAAGTGAAGAACTGGGTCTGGCCTTACTAAGACCGAGGTTTGCATCGGGACCCGCCCCGATCTGCATCTGAAACAGCCCGCCTCGCGCGGGCTGTTTTACCTTGGCGTATTGCCCGCGCTCCCTGCGAGCAGGCACACTGGAACATCAACCGATGGAGCCTGCCGTGCCCGATTCCGACCTGCTTGCCCGCATTGCCGATTGCGCCCGTGAGGTCTCGGCCACCGAGATCATGCCGCGCTTCCGGCAGGTCACCGCGCACCGCAAGCACGACGGCACGCTCTTGACCGAGGCCGATCTCGCCAGCCAGGCCTTCCTGACCCAGGCATTGCCGCAGATCGCGCCGTACCCGGTACTCGGCGAGGAGATGTGCGCCGCCGACCAGAAAGCACTACTGGCGGCCAATCCGCAGGGCCTGTGGGTCGTCGACCCGATCGACGGCACGACCAACTTCGCCCACGGCCTGCCGATGTTTTCGGTCTCGATTGCCTTGCTGCGCAACGGCCGCTCCGAATTCGGCGTCGTCCACCTGCCGGTGCTGGGCGAGACCTTCACCGCCCGGCGCGACCATGGCGCCTGGCTCAACGGCGAGCGTCTGGGCGCCCCGTCCGAGCCGACCCGGATCGCCGATTCGGTTGCCGCGGTCGAGCCCAAATACCTCGGCGGCCACCTGCCGACGCGCATCGTCACCGTTGCGCCGTTCGCCAGCCAGCGCAACTACGGCGCCGCGACCGTCGACTGGTGCTACCTCGCCGCCGGGCGCTTCGACCTGATGCTGCACGGTGCGCAAAGGCTGTGGGACTACGCCGCCGGCGCGCTGATCGCCGAAGAAGCCGGCTGCCTGCTCGGCACGCTGAAGCGCCGCGACTACTGGCACTGCGATGTCTGGACGCGCTCGGCCGTCGCGGCGCGGCATCCGCAGGCGTTCGAGAGCTGGTACCAGTGGGCGACGCAGAACCGCTGAACCGCCGTTGTCACGCAGCGATCGAGTGCAGCTCAGGGTTGAGTGGATCCAGGAGTGATATCCGTAGTTTGAACGCAGCGGCCGCGACAATCTACGGAAAGGATCGGGTGCCTTTAGCGCCCAGCGGAAACGAGCAGTTTGGCATCCGGATATACGCTCACGAAACGCTCGGTTGCCTTGCCCGGCAAGCCGACCAGTATCGTGGCACTGCTATCCCACGCAGCAATCTCGAACAACGCGTTTGCGAGCTGGGAAGCGACCTCAACGCCACTCCAGTAACCGGGGAAACCGTCAACAGTTGGTGCCACCTCCACCGGGAAACGGGTTCCCTTCGGGAAGGCGCTAAAGACGGCCCAAATGAACTGCACGGTGTTTTCCGTGATGAAACGTTCAAGGGCTTCACCGGTCATCCATTGATCTTCGCTCGTGAATCCGTTCCCGTAGTAGTTGGTTTCGATATCGCTTATGAACCAGTCGTAATCACGGGCACGCATGCCCAATGCCTTGAAGACCGAGCTCATTTCGGTGAAGAACGGGACGGCATCGGTACGTTCCAGAATGAGGTTCATCTGATCTCGCAATCTGCTTGAGCAGCGTTACAGCACCTTGCCCGGATTCATGATCCCCAGCGGATCGAGCGCCGCCTTGATCATGCGCATCAGGTTCAGCTCGATCTCGCTGCGGTACAGCGGCAACTGATCGCGCTTCAGTTGACCGACGCCGTGCTCGGCGCTGATCGTGCCCTGATGCCGGGCGACGATCTCGTAGACGATGGCGTTGATCGCCGGTTCATGGTCGTACACGGCCTTGCTCAGGTCGCCGAGGAAGACGTTGTAATGCAGATTGCCGTCACCGACATGGCCGAAAGCGACCAGGTCGAGATCGGCAAACGCCGCCCGCAGCGCGGCTTCGGCTTCGTGCATGAAGGCCGGAATGTGCGAGACCGGCACCGCGATATCGTGCTTGATGCTGGTGCCGCGACGGCGCTGCGATTCGGGAATGTGCTCGCGCAGCCGCCAGAAATCCTTGGCTTCGGTCACGCTTTGCGCCAGCAACGCGTCGTCGAAGCCGAGCGCGAACAGCGCTTCGGCCAGCCGCTCGGTCAGCGCGACCGAACTGCCGCCGTCGGACAGCTCGACCAGCACGCTCCACGCCGGTGGCGCGTCGAACGGCTGCGGCAGTTCGGGGCAATGCTCGGCCAGCAGTTCCCAGCAGCGACGCGAAATCAGCTCGAACGACGTCACCCGCTCGCCGACCTGATCCTGCAAGCCACGCAGCAAGGTCACCGCCGCGCTGGGCGTATCGAGCGCGACCAGCGCCGTCGCCTGTGCCGACAGCTGCGGCGACAGCTTGAGCACCGCGGCGGTGATCACGCCGAGCGTGCCTTCCGAGCCGATGAACAGCTGCTTCAGGTCGTAACCGGTATTGTCCTTGCGCAAGCCGCGCAAGCCGTCCCAGATCGTGCCGTCGGCCAGCACGACTTCGAGCCCGAGCGTCAGCTCGCGCATATTGCCGTAGTGCAGCACGTTGACGCCGCCGGCATTGGTGCCGAGCGCGCCGCCGATCCGCGCCGAGCCGACCGCGCCCCAGTCGGCGGCGAACAGCCGGCCGGCCGCACGGGCGGCCGCCTGCACGTCGGCGACGATGGCGCCCGCGTCGACGGTGATCGTGTTGTTGTCGGCGTCGACCTCGCGGATACGGTTCATCCGCTCGAGCGACAGCACGATCGCGCGGCCACTGTCGTCCGGCGTCGCCGCGCCGCAGTTGCCGGTATTGCCGCCCTGCGGCACCACCGGCACGCCATGCGCGTGCGCCAGCCGCATCACCGCGGCGACTTCGGCGGTCGAGCGCGGCCGCACCACCGCCTGCGCCGCGCCGTGGTAACGGCGGCGATTGTCGAGCAGATAGCCGTCGATCTGCGCGCCGGTCAGGATGCCGGCCGGGTCGAGCAGCGCGGCGAGTTCGGTCATGAACGACATCGTCGTCTCCAGACGAAAACGCCGGCGGCTGCCGGCGGTTTCGGGTATCGGTACATTGATTTTAAAGCCAGAAATCCGTGCGCGCGACGTGCTGCCGCAGCACGCGCTGGAAGTGGCCCGGGTCCTTGGCGAAGGTCATTTCGCCGGCGGCCGGCTTGTGGAAGTCGTACAGCCGCGACACCCAGAAGCGCACCGCGGCGGCGCGCAGCAGCTGCGGCCAGGCGACGACTTCGGCCGGCTCGAACGCCCGGACGCCCTGGTAGCCGGCCAGCAGCGCGCGCGCGCGCTCGGCGTCGATGTCGCCGTTCTCCAGCACGCACCAGTCGTTCAGCGTGATCGCCACGTCGTAGGCCAGCGTGTCGTTGCAGGCGTAGTAGAAATCGATGAAGCCGCCGACGCGTTCGCCGTCGATCAAAGCGTTGTCGCGGAACAGGTCGGCATGGATCACGCCGGCCGGCAGCGCGTCGAAGTCCTGCGCGGCCAGCGATGCAACCTCGGTCTTCAGCTCGGCCGCGTCGGCGTCGGCCATGAACGGCGCCACTTCGGCGGCAACGGCTTCGCGCCATGCGCGGCCACGCGGGTTGGCCATGTAGCCGTCGTAATGCCCTGCCGCCAGATGCATCTGCGCCAGCATTTCGCCGACTTCGCGGCACTGCGCGGCGTTCGGCGCGTCGATCACCGCGCCCGGCAGGCAATTGACCAGCAACGTCGGCTTGCCGTTCAGCGTGTCGACAAAGGCGTTGTCGTGGTTGGCGATCGGCCCGGCGACGGCGATGCCGTGCTGCGCCAGATGCGCGAGCAGGTTGACGTAGTACGGCAGTTCGTCGGCACGCAGCGTCTCGAACAGCGTCAGCACATAGCGACCGTGCGTGGTCGTGACGAAATAATTGGTATTGGTGATCCCGGCGGCGATGCCCTTGAGCTCGACCAGGCCGCCAATGGCGTAGCGCTTGAGGAAGGCGCCCATCTCATCGGGCGTGACGGTGGTGAAAACGGACATGGTGGATTCAGTGCGGCGCGATCGGATGAGGGGCGAAGTGTACGCAAGCGCGCCGGTGCCGACGAGCACCGGCGGTCGTTGCTACCACGAGAACAGCGTCCATTGCGGCACCGACAGGCGCGGGCCGCCGAAGTCGGCATTGTCGATGCGCTCGAACTGGCCGTTGCCTTCATGGTCGTAGAGGAAATACGGCGCGCCGACCTTGGGCGTGACCTTCATCATGTAGAGCCTGCCGTTCATCCGGTACTCGGCGATCGTCGCGTCGGCCTTCTCGATGATGCGCACCTCGGGCTCGCCGATCGGCTTGCTGGCCTTGGGCTTCTCGACCGGCGGCAACTGCTCGGCCGGCACCGATTGCGGCGGCGGCGGCGGCGGATCGATCGGCGGCAGCTCGGCCATCGCGGCGCTGCCGGCAAGCAGCATCAAGCTGGTCAGCACGGTTTTCATCTGGGCTCCCTCGGCCCGACGGGCCTGTTGCGGCCATTCTACCGAATGCACCGTTCCGGCTCACAGACTGAACTGCATTTCGCGCTCTGCAGGCGACATCTCGAAGCCACGGGTTTCGAAGAAACGGAAGATCGCCTCGACGATGGCCGCCGGTTCGTCGATCAACTGCACCAGATCCAGATCGGCCTCGGCGATCATGCCGTCGGCGACCAGCCGCTCGCGGAACCAGTCGATCAGCCCGCGCCAGAAATCGCTGCCGACCAGAATGATCGGCATCTTGCGCGATTTGCCGGTCTGGATCAGCGTCAGCGCCTCGGTCAGCTCGTCGAGCGTGCCGAAGCCGCCCGGCATCACCACGTAGGCGCTGGCGTGCTTGACGAACATCACCTTGCGCGCGAAGAAATGGCGGAAGCTCTGGCTGACGTCCTGATAGGGATTGTTGCTCTGCTCGTGCGGCAGCTGAATGTTCAACCCCACCGACGGGCTCGCGCCGTCGTACGCGCCCTTGTTCGCCGCCTCCATCAAGCCGGGGCCGCCGCCGGAAATGACCGCAAAACCGGCGTCCGACAGCCGCCGGGCAATCTCTTCGGTGCGTTTATAATGGGCGTGGTCGCGCCCGATGCGCGCCGAGCCGAAGATCGACACCGCCGGCTGGATGCGTTGCAGACGCTCGGTCGCCTCGACGAACTCGGCCATGATCTCGAATACCCGCCACGCTTCGCGGGCACGCGTGTCCTGATGCTCGGCATCGGCCTGCGAGTCGACGACATGCGGCAATTTGTCCCTGAGATTCATCGCGCACCTCCTTGCTTACAAATATAGCTGCGCCCTCGTGGCCGCGGCTTGCGGATACACCATGCCCACCCTGCTCCTGATCGACGGTTCGTCCTACCTGTACCGCGCCTTCCACGCCATCCGCGAACTCTCGGCACCCGACGGCACGCCGACCAACGCGGTCTACGGCTTCATCAATATGCTGAAGAAGCTGCGCCAGACGACGCCGGCCGACT
The DNA here is from genome assembly GCF_050916355.1 of Jeongeupia wiesaeckerbachi. Taxonomy (GTDB): domain Bacteria; phylum Pseudomonadota; class Gammaproteobacteria; order Burkholderiales; family Chitinibacteraceae; genus Jeongeupia; species Jeongeupia wiesaeckerbachi. Next base: position 1,272,091 of record NZ_CP136946.1, on the reverse strand, counting down.
ACATCGCCTGCGTGTTCGACGCCAAGGGCAAGACCTTCCGCGACGACCTCTACCCCGAATACAAGGCCAACCGGCCGAGCATGCCCGACGACTTGCGCGTGCAGATCGCCCCGATCCACGAAGCCGTCGCCGCCTTCGGCGTGCCGATGCTGATCGTCGACGGCGTCGAGGCCGACGACGTGATCGGCACGCTGGCACGGCAGGCCGCCGCGCAGGGGATGACGGCGATCATGTCGACCGGCGACAAGGACATGGCGCAGCTCGTCGACGCGCACGTGCGGATCGAGAACTCGATGACCGACGAAGTGCTCGACGAAGCCGGCGTGTTCGCCAAGTTCGGCGTCCGCCCCGACCAGATCGTCGACTTCCTGACGCTGAAGGGCGACGCCGTCGACAACGTCCCCGGCGTGCCGAAATGCGGCGACAAGACCGCGGCCAAATGGCTGGCCGAGTACGACAACCTCGATGCGATCATCGCCAACGCTGAGTCGATCAAGGGCGTCGTCGGCCAGAACCTGCGCGACAGCCTGGACTGGCTGCCGCAGGCCAAGGCGCTGGTGACGATCAAGACCGACGTCGACCTCGCCACCGAATTGCCCAACGGCATCGCCGATCTCGCGCCGGTGGCCGAAGACTGGGCGACGCTGCTGGCGCTGTTCCAGCGCTACAACTTCCGCAACTGGCAGCGCGAGGCCGAAGCCAAGCTCGCCGCACCGGCGGCGACACCGGCCGGCGACCTGTTCGGCAAGCCGCTGACCGCGGCACCTGCGGCCAGCGACACGCCGAGCGCCGGCACCGACGCGCCCGTGTCCGCCGCAGCGGCGGTCGAGCGCCCCAGCGTTGAACGCCATTACGAAGCCATCCTCACCGACGCCCAACTCGACGCCTGGCTGGCCAGGCTCAACGCCGCCGACGTCGTCGCGCTCGACACCGAAACCACCAGCCTCGACCCGATGCGCGCCAAGATCGTCGGCATCTCGTTCTCGGTCACGCCGGGCGAGGCCGCCTATCTGCCGCTGGCGCACCGCGGCACCGAGGCCCCCGAACAGTTGCCGTTCGACGCCACGCTCGCCAAGCTCAAGCCGTGGCTCGAATCGGCGGCGCACAAGAAACTCGGCCAGAACCTCAAGTACGACCAGCACGTGTTCGCCAACCACGGCATCGCGCTGGCTGGCATCGCCGACGACACGCTGCTGATGAGCTACGTGCTCGCCAGCCACGAACGCCACAATATGGACGATCTGGCGATGCGCGAGCTGGGCGAAACGACGATCAAGTACGAAGAGGTCGCCGGCAAGGGCGCCAAGCAGATCGGCTTTGACGAGGTCGGCGTCGATACCGCGACCGCCTACGCCGCCGAGGACGCCGACATCACCTTGCGCCTCGCCCAATCCTTGAGTGCCAAGCTGGCGCAGCAGCCGCAGTTGCAGGCGCTGTATCGCGACCTCGAAATGCCGGTGCGCGAGGTACTGTTCACGATGGAGCGCAACGGCATGCTGGTCGACGCCGACCGGCTCAACCGCCAGAGCCATGCGATCGGCCTCAAGCTGATCGAGCTCGAACAGCAGGCGTACGAACTCGCCGGCCAGCCGTTCAACCTCGGCTCGCCGAAGCAGATCGGCGAAATCTTCTTCGAAAAGCTCGGCCTGCCGGTGATCAAGAAAACGCCAAAGGGCGCGCCGTCGACCGACGAGGACGTGCTGACCGAACTCGCCAAGGATTTCCCGCTGCCCAAGGTGCTGCTGGAGAACCGCAGCCTCTCCAAGCTCAAGTCGACCTACACCGACAAGCTGCCAACGATGGTCAACCCCGACACCGGCCGCGTGCACACCAACTTCAGTCAGGCCGTCGCCGCGACCGGCCGGCTGTCGTCGAACGACCCGAACCTGCAGAACATCCCGATCCGCACCGCCGAGGGCCGCAAGATCCGCGAAGCCTTCGTCGCGCCGCCGGGCCACAAGCTGGTGTCGGCCGACTACTCGCAGATCGAGCTGCGCATCATGGCGCACCTGTCGGGTGACAAGGCGCTACTGAAGGCCTTCGCCGAGGGCCAGGACGTCCACCGGGCGACCGCATCGGAAGTGTTCGGCGTGTCGCCGCTGGAAGTCAGCACCGAGCAGCGCCGCTACGCCAAGACGATCAACTTCGGCCTGATCTACGGCATGAGCGCCTTCGGCCTCGCGGCCGCGCTGGAAATCGACCGCAGCGCCGCCAAGACCTTCATCGACCGCTATTTCGCCCAGTTCCCCGGCGTCGCCGCCTATATGGAACGGACCCGCGCGCAGGCGCGCGAGCAGGGCTATGTCGAAACGGTGTTCGGCCGCCGCTTGTGGCTGCCCGAGATCAGGTCGAGCAACGCCGGCCGCCGCGCCGGCGCCGAGCGCGCCGCGATCAACGCGCCGATGCAGGGCACCGCCGCCGACCTGATCAAGCGGGCGATGATCGCCGTCGACGCGTGGCTGAGCGATGCCAAGCTCAAGAGCCGGCTCGTGCTGCAGGTGCACGATGAACTGGTACTCGAAGTCCCCGACGACGAAGTCGAACTGATCCGGGTCGAGCTGCCGAGGAAAATGGCGCAGGTCGCCGATCTGGCGGTGCCGCTGGTCGCCGAAGTCGGCGTTGGCGACAACTGGGACGAGGCGCATTGAAACCGTATCATTAGGCGGCTGCGCCTGCGCATCTCGATCCCGTCCGATGCTCGAAATCCTCATGGACATTGAGTCCATTCCGGTTTCTGTGCTTCGGGCGGATTCGACCTGCGTTGGCTCGCTCACCTACTGATACAGCTTTAGGTGTCAAGCAACAGGAGGTCCGCACCATGAGCAAACCCAAAGCCGGCACCGTGCTGTACGCCAAGGACATCGAACGCGTCGCGGCGTTTTATGCCGGCGTGCTCGACATGACGATCAGCCACGCCGAGGCGACGTATATCGTGCTGAACACCGCGGCCTACGAGCTGGTGGTCCAGCGCATCCCCGACGCCATCGCCGCGACGATCCACATCGACGTGCCGCCGCAAGCGCGCACGAACACCGCGATCAAGCCGGTGTTCGTCGTCACCAGCCTCGTCAATGCACGCACCGTCGCCGCTTGCCTGGGCGGCAGCATTCCGCCGGTTGAGGCCGAATGGCGCTTCGGCGACTTCATTGTCTGCGACGGCGTCGACCCCGAGGGCAACGTGGTCCAGTTCCGGGCCAGCGCATCCGACGCATGATCCGCGCCACGCCGCTGCGGCGCGCGTTGCGGATCGCGCTGCTGCTGGTGCCCAGCGTCCTGATCGCGTGGGCGGGCTATGTCTGGCTGCTGGATCGCGGCCTGGCCGCACAGCAGGCCGAAGCGCGCCAGCGGCTGGTCGCGCACGCCCGCAGCCTCGACAGCCAGCTCGACAAATACGCGCGGCTGCCGCAGCTGCTGACGCTGGAAGACACGCTCGCCGAGGCGCTGAGCGCGCCGAACGACCCGACACGCATTGCCGCCGCCAACCGCTACCTCGAAGCCTTCCGCCAGCACGCGCAGGTTTCGGTCGCCTATCTGATCGCGCCGGACGGCATCACGCTGGCGGCGAGCAACTGGCGCGAACCGCAGGGCTTCGTCGGCCGGCGTTTCGACTACCGCCCGTATTTCCGCGAGGCGATGGCCGGCCAGCCCGGCCGCATGTATGCCTTCGGCACCACCAGCCTCGAGCCCGGCTATTACCTGTCCGCGCCGCTGCAGCAAGGTGGCAGGGTCATCGGCGTCGCTGTCGTCAAGGTCAGCCTCGCGCCGTACGAAGCGACCTTGCCCGCCGGCGGCGATACGCTGCTGGTCGCCGACGATGTCGGCGTCGTCTTCCTGACCGCCATGCCGGCGTGGCGCTACCGCACGCTGAGCCCGCTGCTGCCGGCCGATCAAGCCCGGCTGACGCGTACGCGCAAATACCCGCAACAGGCGCTGCAGCCGCTCGCCGCCGGCCAGCGCATCGATGCGTCGGCGAGCGCGGCGCAAAGGCTGCGCGTCGCCGGGCCGGGACCGGCTCGCGATTACACGGTACAGACCGCCGGCGTCGGCCCGCTCGGCTGGCATATCGTGCTGCTGTCGGATACCGCCGACGTTCGCCGCGGCGCGGCGGCGCAGGCGGCCGCGCTCGGCTTCGGCCTCGCCTTCCTCACCGCGCTGTGGCTGTTTGTCCAGCAACGCCGCCGCCGGCTGGCCGAGCGGCGCGAATCGCTGCAGGCCCAACGCGCCGCGCACGCCGCGCTCGAAGCACGCATCGCCGAGCAGACCGAACACCTGGTGATCACCAACGAAGCACTGACCGAACGCATCCTTGAACTCGAGCGCACCGAAGCGCTGCTGCGCCGGGCGCGCGACAACGCGGTGCAGACGGCCAAGCTCGCCGTGCTCGGGCAGATGTCCGCCGGCGTCACCCACGAGCTGAACCAGCCGCTGGCGGCACTGACGACCTTGTCCGACAACGCCGCCAAGCTGCTCGAGCTGAACGAAACGGCCGAGGCCCGCGAAAACCTGCGGCTGATCAGCCAGCTGGCGCAGCGCATGGGCCGCATCGTCGGCCAGTTGAAAACCTTCGCGCGCAAGGATTCGGCCCGGCTCGAACCGGTACGGCTCGCCGATGCGCTCGCCAACGCGCAGATGCTGATCGAGCCGCGCCGGCGCGAGCTCGGTGCGCGCATCACCGTTCACGTCGCCGACGACATCGTCCGCGCCGACGCGCTGCAGCTCGAACAGGTGCTGGTCAACCTGCTGCGCAACGGCCTCGATGCCATGGAAGGCCAGCCGGCGCCGGTGCTGGCCGTCGACGTCAGCACCGAAGGCGACCGGGCCGAGATCCGCATCCGCGACCACGGCGCCGGCATTGCGCCCGAAGCGCTGGCCAGACTGTTCGAACCGTTCTACACCACCAAGCCGGTCGGCAAGGGGCTGGGCCTCGGGCTGGCGATTTCGCACACCATCGTGCAGAGTTTTGCCGGCAGCCTCGCCGCCGAGAACGCGGCCGACGGCGGCGCCCTCTTCATCCTGACCCTGCCGACGCCATGACCGACCTGCTGACCGATGACTTCCCGCAATCCATCCATCTGGTCGAGGACGACGCCATCGTCCGCCGGGGCAGCGAACAGGCGCTGCGGCTGGCCGGTTTCCAGGTGCGCAGCCACGGCGACGCCGAATCGCTGCTCGATGCGCTGGCCGATGGCGAACGTCCGGCCGTCGTCGTCAGCGACGTCCGGCTGCCGGGGCGCGACGGGCTGGCGCTGCTGCGCGAGCTGCAAACGCTGGAACGCGAGCTGCCGGTGATCCTCGTCACCGGTCACGGCGACGTGACGATGGCGGTCGGTGCAATGCGCGACGGTGCCTACGATTTCATCGAAAAGCCATTTACCTCCGAACGGCTGGTCGAACAGGTGCGGCGCGCGCTGGAAAAGCGCCGGCTGTCGTGGGAAAACCAGCGGCTGCGCACCCGGCTCGGCGAACCGCTCGAACAATTGCTGATCGGCCAGCATCCGGCGATCGCCGCACTGCGGCAGACGATCGCTGCGGTCGCGCCGGTGCAGATCGACGTGCTCGTCAATGGCGAAACCGGCTGCGGCAAGGACGTCGTCGCGCGGGCGCTGCACATCGCCAGCGGCCGGCAGGGCCAGTTCGTCGCGCTCAATTGCGGCGCGCTGCCCGAAAGCGTCTTCGAGGCCGAAGTCTTCGGCGCCGAAGCCGGCGCCTATACCGGCGCGGCCAAGCGGCGCATCGGCAAGATCGAATACGCCGACGGCGGCACGCTCTTCCTCGACGAAATCGAGAGCATGCCGCTGTCGCTGCAGGTGAAACTGCTCAGGGTGATCCAGGAGCGCAAGGTCGAACGGCTCGGCGGCAATGCGGCGATTGCCGTCGACGTGCGCATCGTCGCCGCCAGCAAGGCCGATCTGAAGCTGGAAAGCGCCGCCGGGCATTTCCGCGCCGACCTTTTTCACCGGCTCAACGTCGTCACGCTCGATCTGCCGCCGCTGCGCGAGCGCAAGGGCGACCTCGCCCTGCTGATGGGGCATTTCCTGCACGAGGCCGCGCAGCGTTTCGGCCGCTCGGCCCCAAGCTGGAGCGCCGGCGATCTGGCGCGCTGGCAGGCGTACGACTGGCCCGGCAATGTGCGCGAGCTGAAAAACGTCGCCGAACGCTTCTGCCTTGGTCTGCCCGAAGGCACGCCGAGGATAGACGGCGATAGCGCGCCGGCCTCGCTCGCCGCGCAGGTCGATCGCGCCGAGAAACGCATCATCGAGGCCGCGCTGCGCGACACCGGCGGCCAGGTGACCCGCGCCGCCGAGGCGCTAGCGCTGCCGCGCAAGACGCTGTACGACAAGCTCGCCCGCCACGGCATCGATCCGGACGCATTCCGCGGCTGAAACCGCCTAGAGCGGCAGCCAGACCGATACGGCGCTGGCGGCGATGAACAGGCCGAGGCCGAACGACAGGTGCGTCGTCGCGCTGCGCCAGCGCGCGGCCCATGGCTTGGCGCTCAGGCGCGCGGCCATGCCGAAGCCGAATGCCGGCTGCATCACCAAGAACGGCAGCACCACGCTGCCCAGGCCGAC